>NZ_JAYGGY010000085.1:0-57039 GCF_034931625.1 Anabaena cylindrica UHCC 0172
GACCAATGACCAATGACCAATGACCAATGACCAATGACCAATGACCAATGACCAAACCACCAATAATGCCTAGCAAGTGCTAAAATTGTCATTTCAGCGTCAGAAGTTTTGAATAGAGTCCGTCTAGGCTAGTCACTTCTTCCACAAGCAGTCAGAAAATAACTATAAACAGGAGACAAATTTCTCAACATGATCAAACTGCGCTTAAAGCGATTCGGTAAAAAGCGGGAAGCAAGTTACCGCATTATTGCTATTAATGACCTTTCTCGCCGTGATGGTCGTCCCCTAGAAGAACTAGGTTTTTACAACCCCAGAACAGATGAAGTCCGACTAGACGTTCCTGGTATTGTTAAGCGACTACAACAAGGGGCCCAACCCACCGACACCGTTCGTCGCATCCTCGTAAAAGCTAATGTTTTTGAACAGGTCCGTGCAACAGCCGCATCATAAGTTTGAGATGAAATCACAAATAGCCAGTCCTGACTATATTGGGCTGGTTCAATTCCTATTACAGCCGTTTTTAGAATCTCCAGAGTCTTTAAGCGTCGATTGTGAAATTTCTCCCACCCTCAAAAGGGCTTGGATTCGCATCGCCTTTGAAGCCACAGACAAAGGAAAAGTCTTTGGTCGGGGTGGACGCAATATTCAGGCGATTCGCACGGTAATTGCAGCAGCAGCAGAATTGGCGGGGCAATCAGTACACCTGGATATTTACGGCAGCAACTCCCAAAGTCGGGATGGTATGTCTTTTGATGAAGAACAGGAAGAAAAAATACCGCCACCAAAATCGAGAGAAAGAAGTGGAAATGTTCCCATGCCTGTTGCTAAACCTCGGTTTCGCTAGGTTTAAACTGGGAAATTTACACAGAGTCAGTCAGTGATCAATTCTGGGAAAAATTTAGACAGGTGGCAACAAGATTGTCAAATATTTTCGGGATCTCTCGTTACTATAACGGAGTTGTCAGTAAAGTATGGGCATCTGTTGCCAGCCTACTCTCAGAATTAAAATAATTCATAATTCGTCGTTCGTAATTCATATAGGCATATTTTTAAGTTAAGATACTGTGAATACTTATAAAGATTTAAAAAAATTATTTTGCTGCTTTTTTCAAGAAAATATCGTCATTTGTCAAGAACTGCTCCTCAACTAATTGTAAAAAAACTATGGCAGGTGCTTTAACAATTCAACTGCCTAACATTCCCAGTGCGATCGCTCTAGCGGGATATGGAGAAGCAAATCTCAAATTCCTCTCTCAACAAACAGGAGCCAGTTTAGTTTTACGGGGACAGGAACTACTGATTACTGGGACAGAAAAACAAGTTGAACTCACAGCGCAATTAGTGCGATCGCTCGAAAGTCTGTGGAGTAAAGGCAATAATATCTCAACTGCTGATATTTTAACAGCCCGTCAAGCCCTAGAGAGCGATCGGCAAGGTGAACTCCAAGACCTACAGCGAGACATCCTCTCCAAAACTCGCCGTGGTCAAGAAATTCGCGCCAAAACCTTTCGTCAAAGACAATACATCGAATCCATCCGCAAGCGTGACCTCACCTTTGGCATTGGCCCTGCGGGAACCGGTAAAACCTATCTCGCCGTTGTCGTAGCCGTTCAAGAACTTCTTTCCAATCAATTTGAGCGCATAATTTTAACTCGTCCAGCAGTTGAAGCTGGTGAAAGACTGGGATTTTTACCTGGAGACTTACAACAAAAAGTAGATCCCTATCTCCGTCCTCTTTATGATGCTATTCATGAATTCATTGACCCCGAAAAAGTCCCCAATTTGATAGAACGTGGTGTAATTGAAGTTGCACCACTCGCCTATATGCGAGGACGTACCTTGAGTAATGCCTTTGTAATTGTTGATGAAGCCCAAAATACCACACCCGCGCAGATGAAAATGGTTTTAACCCGCTTGGGTTTTGGTTCACGGATGGTCATTACAGGCGATATCACCCAAACCGATTTGCCAATTCATCAACAATCAGGATTAGCCATAGCTTTACAAATTTTGAAACAGGTTGAAGGCATCGCCTTTTGTGAATTTACTCAAAAAGATGTAGTTCGTCATCCTCTAGTTCAGCGTATTGTTGCCGCTTACGAACAACATGAAAAATAGTCAATTAGTCCAAAGTCCAGTAGCAATAAAAACCAGCTTATGAATACAACCTTGAAAGAATTTATTGAAGCTTGCCAAGACTTAGGAAATGTCAGGCTTATTGTCACCAGCAGCGCCACCGTTTTAGAAGCAAGATGTAAAATAGAAAAACTATTTTATGCCGAATTGCTCAAAGGTAAATATGCAAATATGCACACTGATGACTTTGAATTTCACTTGAATATGGACAAAATTACTCAAGTGAAATTTGAAACAGGTGAAGCGAAAAGAGGCAACTTTACAACTTACGCAATTCGGCTTTTAGATGAAAAACAAGAACCTGCTTTAAGCATATTTTTACAATGGGGTAAACCCGGAGAATATGAAGCAGGTCAAGTAGAAAATTGGCTGGCTTTACGGGAGAAATATGGAGAAGTTTGGCAACCTTTACCCATCGAAACTTTGTAAACCGCATTCCGCACTTTAATTAAAAATATCGTTTTTTTAAAGTAGTCAGGAAGAACTGTTATTTGGCTTTAGCTAAACTAAACTCATTCTTAGGGGAATTTTGCTACTGAACTTGCTCTCTTAGGGGATTTGCGTAAAAATAATAGGTAAAATACTGTCATCTATCTTAACAATGTCACTTACCCAACTTACTCAAACCCTTGCTCCTCCCCACACTCCCGCAGATAATCGGGGATATGATTATGATTTAGTGATTGTTGGTGGTGGGATTGTTGGCTTAACCACCGCTGCTGCTTTAAAAGACTCTGGGTTAAGTGTACTGCTAATTGAGGCTAAGGTAACATCAGCCGCAGTCACTAAAGGTCAAGCTTATGCTGTACATATGCTTTCGGCGCAAATTTTCCAAGGAATTGGCATTTGGAACAAAATTCTGCCTAATATCGCTAGATACAGCCAGGTGCGTTTGTCTGACGCTGACTATCCTGATGTGGTGAAGTTCCAAACTTCTGATTTAGGGACACAAGAATTAGGTTATGTGGCTGAACATTATGCACTTTTACAACCATTACAGGAATTTGTGCAGAGTTGTGCAAATGTAACTTATTTGTGTCCAGCGGAAGTGGTAAATACGCAAAATGAGCAAGATATAGTTACTATTAATCTTAAAGTTGATGGTGAGAATCGGATAATTCGCAGTAAATTATTGGTAGCGGCTGATGGTTCTCGTTCCCCAATTCGTCAAGCGGCGGGAATTAAAACTAAGGGCTGGAAATATTGGCAATCATGTATTGTGGCTTTTGTCAAGCCTGAAAAATGCCATAATTATACAGCTTATGAGAAATTTTGGTCTAGCGGTCCTTTTGCAATTTTACCCTTACCTGGAAACCGATGTCGGATTGTTTGGACTGCACCTCATGAAGAAGCAAAGGCTTTGTGTGCTTTAAATGATGAGGAATTTTTAGCTGAACTCACCAAACGGTATGGTGATCAGATGGGTAAATTGGAATTATTGGGCGATCGCTTTATTTTTCAGGTACAGTTGATGCAGAGCGATCGCTATGTTCTCCCTCGTTTGGCTTTAGTCGGTGACGCAGCACACAACTGTCACCCCGTCGGTGGACAAGGTTTAAATTTAGGTATTCGTGACGCAGCAGCTTTAGCAGAAGTCATCCAAACAGCACACCAAAACGGTGAAGATATTGGAAATATCCAGATTCTCAAAAAATATGAACACTGGAGAAAAAAAGAAAATCTCGCAATTTTAGGTTTCACCGATTTATTAGATCGAGTATTTTCTAATAACTTCTTACCAGTGGTAATCATCCGACGTTTGGGTTTATGGTTAATGCAGCGAGTCCCAATGCTGAAAATATTTGCACTTAAATTAATGATTGGATTAAAAGGGAAAACTCCAGAATTAGCAAAACGGTGAATATTACTAATTCAAATTGACAAATATATCAACTCGGTTTTAATATCACCCGAATTTTTGTCATTCTAAAATAGAGATTAACCAATGATTTATCTGTGGAATCAATCCAAAATCCTGAGACTGTAGTAGTTTTAGTAAAAATGTCATCGAAATGTATATTTTTGTGAAAAGATCCTTCTATTGGTATAGAATTAAACTACAACAGCGTTACCATTCTCTAGGATCAATCATTGAGTCTTATGAAAGCCCGATTCTTACGTTGCTCTCTTGTAGGATTTGTTTTATTTAGCGGATACACAATTACACAAACTGTATCCGCTAATCAGCCTTTAATAATAGCTCAGTCCATATGGAAGATATTTTCTTCCCCAGAAGGTAATTTTAGTATTTTAATGCCTGGTAAACCCACAGAAACTAAACAAAAGATTAATACTAAAAATGGCATAATGGAAGTAAATGTATTTACTGTAGAGCGTCCACAAGACGATGTTAAATATACAGTTGCTTATATTGACTATCCAGATGATTATATCGAACTATTGAAGAAGAATAATCTTGTAGAAGAAGCTATAGATACTGGCAAAAAAACAGCTTTACAGAATTCAAAAGGTACTTTAATCAGTGAAGAAAAAATTAGTTTAGGTAGATATTCAGGCAAAGAAGTTAACTATACTAAACCTGGTGATTTGATTGTTAAACAAAGAATATTTTTAGTTGATAAGAGATTATATCAAGTCAGTGTAGAAACTAGTAAAAAGAAGCAAAAATATTTAGTTAAGAGTATTAGCGGTTTTTGCAATTCGTTTAATTTATTACCAAGGCAATAACTATTTTACTTCATTCAATATAGATATTCCCAGTACCATCTGCTAAATTCAGAACGAGTTAATTCCTGATTTTACAATTCTCCTGATTTCTGACTCCTGACGTTTTTCTTCAAAAAAGCTCAAATTTATAACTCAAAAGTGATAACATTTCGCGCTAGTAGTGTTAAAGTTGCAGAAAATTGATCGGAAAATTTCTCTTTGAGACGCTACGAACAGCGGGTATCCATGCTGAAGAAACTACAAAACAAGCAAATTTATCTGATTGCTGGTGCAGGATTATGTGCCTTTTTAGTCGGGGGTATGGTATCAGCCCCACAAGCTGGAAAAACCCTGAGTCAATGGTTGAAATTAAGTCAGAGTCAGCCTGAGAAACTATTTGAGGTTAATCAAACTAAGTCAGCCGTATTTAGTTTGGTGTCTCAATCTTTACCAGAACGGTTGGTTAAACTAGAGGAAATTGCTCAAACAGGGAGTTCACCAGATAGGGAACGGGCCCGTTATCTTTTGGCAAGTGATTATATTGAAACTGACCAAGGGAAAAAAGCTCTGATTTTACTGACAGGACTGGAAAAAGAATATCCTGCTTTAGCACCGTATATTTTGCTCAGACAAGCCCAGGCACAGGATATGCTGGGGGAGAAAGGCAAGGCTTCGGATCTGCGACAAAAAGTGCTGAAAGATTATCCCCAAGAAGCAGCCGCAGTTAAAGCTATTTATTTAATTGGACTGCCAAAACTTCATGATACAGCGATCGCACAATTTCCTTCCCATCCCCTCACCTGGGAAATCATCCGCAGACGCTTACAAGATAATCCCAATCAGCCCAAGTTACGATTAGTCTTGGCTAAATATGCCTCTGACACACCAGGAATTGTCGGTATTTTAGATCCGCTGCTTAAACAATCTCAACTTACACCCGCAGATTGGGAACTAATTGGTTCAGTCTACTGGGACAATAATCAATTTACCAAGGCGGCTACTGCTTATACTAAAGCACCCAAAACAGCCCGTAACCTCTATCGCACCGCCAGAGGTTTACAGTTAAATAAAGAGCGAGATAAAGCAGTTGCTCTCTATAAACAACAGTTACAACAATTTCCCACGGCTACAGAAACAGGAACCGCTCTACTCAGATTAGCAGAAATAGCCCCAGGGAAAGACGCAATCCCCTATCTTGACCAAATAATTAATAAATTTCCGCAACAAGCACCGACAGCACTGGTACAAAAAGCTAAATTACAGGAAACTCTGAAAGATAACCAGTCAGCGATCGCAACTTGGAAATTACTATTAGGTAAGCACAGCACTTCTAACGAAGCAGCAGAATATCGCTGGAAAATCGCCTTAAGTAAAGCTCAAGCCAAAGATTACGTAGGTGCATGGCAATGGGCGCAACCAATTACTACCGAAAATCCTACCAGTATTTTGGCTCCAAGAGCCGGTTTTTGGGTAGGCAAATGGGCAACTACCCTAGGGAAACAACAGGAAGCTCGCGCTGCTTATGAGTATGTACTCAGTCAATTTCCTCATTCTTATTATGCATGGCGTTCTGCAAGTATTTTGGGTTTGGATGTAGGTAATTTTAACGACCTAAGACTGCTGAAACCACAAATTGTCACCCCTCAGCGTCCTGTGCCGACAGCAGGTTCGGAAACCTTCAAAGAGTTGTATTTACTCGGACAAGATCGTGATGCTTGGTTACAGTGGGAGACAGAATTTCAGAATAAATCTGAACCTAGCGTCGCAGAAGATTTTACTGAAGGGTTGATGCTGTTGTCAAAGGGAGAAAATCTCAATGGTATTGCCAAAATTGCGAAGTTAGAAGACCGGGAAAAACCAGAAGAAAAAGCCGCATATCAGGCTTTAAGTAAGGAAATAATTTACTGGCAAGCCCGTTATCCTTTTCCCTATCTCCAGGAAATTGAAAAATGGTCAACTACCAGGCAACTTAATCCTCTGTTAGTTACAGCTTTAATGCGTCAGGAATCACGGTTTCAGCCGAAAATTAAGTCTGTAGTCGGTGCGACTGGTTTAATGCAGGTAATGCCCAGTACAGCCGCCTGGATAGCACCACAAATCAATATGGATATTAAAAAAATTGATTTGGAAAACCCCAACGATAACATTATGTTGGGTACGTGGTACTTGGATCATACCCATCAGCAATATAGCAATAACTCCATGTTAGCGATCGCAAGTTACAATGCAGGTCCCGGTAATGTGGCTAAATGGCTGCGAACCATACCCAAACAAGATCCAGATGAATTTGTTGAAGAAATTCCCTTTGACGAAACCAAAAATTACGTCCGACAAGTATTTGGTAATTACTGGAACTATCTACGACTTTATAACCCCTCAATTTCTGCTCTAGTAGGTAAACATTCAGCCACACATCCAAAATTACCAAAAGAAGGTGAAAGATGACATTTTAAAAGTTTTTAAGTAAGAATTCAGGATACAGAATATTTAATATAGCAGGGAACAGGGAACAGAAGAGAAAAATATTCTTCTTCCTTCTTCCTTCTTCCTTCATTCTTTCTCCTGACTCCTAACTCCTAACTCCTGAATTCTTTCGTTTTTCATGTATAAATAACCCTCTCCCCGACGCAAGGGTTTTTTTTGTATCTCACTCAACCGAGAACCGCTATAACAATTAATAAAATCAGGTTAGAATAACTAAAAATTAATGCGAGATAAGTAGTTTTTAGTGAATAAACCTCAAATTCCCAATTTACCACTACCAGCATCACTTGTAGGTGCAGATTCTGGCTCTTTTACTGAGTATACAGTTACTCAACGGATGCCGGATATTGCTCGTCGTGTGATTATAGAAAATAAATTCCCCTCAGAAATAAATCAAGGCTTGGAAAAACTAGCAGCAGAACTACCAAGCGGTTATTTACAATCTTTAATAGATGACACTGGTGTAGATTTCAACGATTGGAATAAATATCTAGAACCATATAAAGGTCAGCGTTGGGTAGATATTCCTTGGTTTGTTGCAGAAACTTATTTTTATCGTCTTATTCTCAATATAACTAATTATTTTCAGCCAGGAGAATGGCAAAATGTTGATCCATTTTGGTTACAAAAAACTCAAGGTTTAGAAACATCAATTGATTCTATTATTTCTTTATGTACTCAAACGCAAGAATGGTTGAACGCATCACAGCAAGAAGATAAACCTAGTAAATCTTCTCTGATTGCTTTGTTGTATTTTGCATTGTGGGGAAATCGTGTTGACTTAAGTTTATGGTCAGCTTTTGAAGATGATAGGAGTCGTTTTAATATTCAGACTCAATTAAGTAATATCTTGGTAGATGATACATTTGCTATTACTAAATTATTAACTAAATCAGAGAATAACTGCATTGATTTGGTTGTTGATAATGCTGGATTTGAGTTAATTTGTGATTTATGTTTGGTTGATTTTTTATTAGGGAGTGGTTTTGCAAATCAGGTTTATTTGCATTTAAAACCACATCCAACTTTTGTATCTGATGCGATGATTAAGGATGTGCATTATACTAAGGATTTTCTAGTACAAAGTAGCAATATTAAAGTTCAATCTTTGGGACAGAGATTAACAGAAAATCTGGCTTCAGGTAGATTGGTTTTAACTGAAGATTATTTTTGGACTTCACCATTAGCATTTTGGGAAATACCAAAATCACTCAAAAATGAGTTAGGGAAGTCAAATTTAATGATTGTCAAAGGTGATGCTAATTATCGACGCTTGTTGGGAGATTTAAATTGGGATTTTACGACAAATTTTGCAGATATAGTTTCTTATTTACCTGCACCAATGGTAGCTTTACGTACTCTCAAATCAGAAGTAGCAGCAGGTTTGAAAGCTGAAGTTTTGCAAGAATTAGCAACAGTTGATCCTAATTGGTTGACAAATGGACAATGGGGTGTGATTCAGTTGGTAAACTAAGGTATTGACAAAGTTAAATTGTCATAGGAGACTCGACATACAGTGTCGGTTCTTGCATGGTAAATTCTATACCATAAGTAAGCAATTTTTTAGAGATAGCTTCGTTTGCTAATTCCAGTAACCGCTTGCGGAAGTCGATAGAATTTTCATGTGAACCTAAAATAAAGAAACTGACTCTCGCACGAACTCCTGGTTGATTATCTTGGGGAAATAAGTTGATTTTGGTACTGTTGGGGTCAATTCCAAATAAAGTATTGGTACTTTCTTTAATGACTTTTTCTAATAGTGCTTCTTCAGGTTTTTCCAGTATGCGTGGAAAATCAAGATAAAGCAAAACCATTAACTTTTTACCTCTAGTGATATTCTCAATATCAACTTTTGCCATTACAGAATTAGGAACAATTACTAAGGTACTTTTGGCAGCTGTTCTGAGTTTGGTTGAACGCAAACCAATAGATTCTACACGAGCAAATAATGTACCTTGAGAACTTAAATTGACGCGAATGTATTCCCCAGGAATGAAAGGACGATCTAGATATAAAACTATTGTGCCGAAAATCTGTTCTAGGGTGCTTTGAGCCGCAAATGCAACTGCTATACCCCCAATACCTAAACCAGTAATTAGACCAATTAAATTAACATTCTGACTTTGAGCAAATGCTAAAGCTGCTATAAACCCAATTACGACATTGATAATTGTTTCCGCAACGAGTAGTAATTCATCAACTTTTAAACCTACTTTGCGAATTAAATCAATTCCGTAGACGCGCAATAGCTGACGGAATAAGCGAGATAATAAAGCTGCAAAACTGCAAATTACTGCTAAATCTAGGAAAAATCTAAAAAATTGATAAAATTCGTTATATTGTCTCAATAAATTCCAAGACACTGAAACAAGAACTACTGTTCCTGTAATTTTTAGGAGATTTTCTAGAGGATCAATTAAGCTTTCATAAATCTTGGAGATTGATAGGGGTGAAAATTTATGAATAATTATTGTTACAAGCTTAGGAGTATATTTACCAACTAGCAAAGATAGGAGAAAAAAGAAGCAAAACACTCCTAAATTGATACCCAATGACATCAGTGATTTTCTTACTTCTGTGTCAAATGGAAACCAATTTTGGATATCAACTAAAGTCTGCATTTTTCTAATTTATATTGTAATTGATGTATTACGGACTTATTCAACTGGCATATTAGTTTAGTAAGGTGCTTAAGAAGTTATATATCTGTTGATAATAATGCACCCTACAAGAGATGTTAAATGTGAGACAATCTACATTTTACTGGTTTAAATTGTGATTGGTGCATCAATATTAACTGGTTCATCTGCAACTTCAAAATCAATACCAAATTCTTGAAGTTGCGTGGTAATATTTTGTTTAGCGATATCTAGTAATTGATGCCGCATATCCATAGCTATGTCACCAGCACCGAGAATAAAAAAGCTAATTTGTGCCTGAGTAGTAATAGATTTTCCGTCTTGGAATATATCTTTAAAAGTAACTTCGGTATTACGAGAATCAATACCAAATAAATCTTTGCTACTTTCTAAAATAACTTGACGAATCAAAGCTCTTTCATTTTCATTAATTTTTTGAGAGAATTTCAAATAAATTAAGGAAACAACTTTTCTTCCTCCTGTGAAGTTTTCGATACTTAATTGAATTAGGGAATCATTAGGAACGATAGTTAAAGTTCCTTTGCCGGAATTGCGAATTTTGGTGGAACGTAAACCGATTGATTCTACTTTACCAAATGTACCGTCGGGTAAGCCGATATAGTCATCAACTACAAACGGTCTATCAATATAAATAACTACTCCACCTAATAATTGCTGTAAAGCTTGTTTGGCTGCAAAAGCAAAGGCTAATCCACCGATTCCTAAACTAGTTAATAAACCTAAGAGATTGATTTGATGGGTTTGAGCAAAAACGCAGAATATGATAATACTGATTAATCCCTTGGCTATAATATTAATTACTATTAATAATTCACCATTTAGTCTTTGCTTGGTAGCTAATTCTAGCAAATAAAAATTAAATGTTTGATCAAATAGCCGAGATGCTAACATCCCAAATATAATTGATATTGATATACCCAAGGGAATTTCTATATATTTCAGCCAACTTTGTTGGAAACCGATTAAGAATAATATATCAATTGCCATCAGTAAAGAAACAAATATTATCCATTTTTGATAAGGTATAATAATTTGTGTATAGACTTTCTGCACTTGGGGAGATAGAAATAGGTTAGTGATGATTTCGTTCATATTGTGCTATGAGAAAATGACAATATTTTAGAAGGTTATGTCAATATTTTACAACCATGTAAAATTTGCCAAAGTTGTTTTGGGTAATGTCATCTCAAATGACGCTACATAACATAGTATGCCCTATGACTTTCGGCGACAAGAGTTGCGGCTACAAGATTTTGGAAATATTTACTTATTTTCAGTAGATAAAGCTGAAAAACTGTCTCGTAGTTTCTATATATGTGGAGATTGTACCAAACGGATGGTAGGAAACTGGATATATTTCTTAAGAAAAGTATTTAAATACTTAAATATCATCCCTAAGGCATAGGTGGAATTAGTATTAAACCATTGTTTGTGTTACGCTACTAGGCGACATCACATAGGATGTGCGATGATCAAAAATTGATTAACTCGTTAGAATCAGCTTAGATGTTAGCTAATTTCAGCTATGAAATTGATTTCTGAACCATCGGTTCCTGTCAAAATTCAAAAGATGAAGCAAAGGGTGCGATGGATGCATCCTAGTATTAAAGAACGGGGAATTGACCAAACCTCCATGATTCTAGATGATGGCAGGGAGGAAAGTCCAGATTTTTCGTTTATGGTAATTGGTGATAGTGGCACTAAATCCGATTATGGACAACATCCACAACGCCAAGTTATGGAAATGCTGCTGAGTCATAACGATGATTGTCGTTTTGTTTTACATACTGGTGATGTAGTTTATTTGGTAGGTTCTCGTGAATATTATCCTGCTAATTTTATTGAACCTTACCGCGAATTTATTGTAGGTGGTGAAAATCCGAAAAGTATTGCTTATGACAAAATGGTATTTAAGTTACCCATTTTTCCAGTTTTGGGTAATCATGATTACTATGATGTGCCTTTGTTATATAGATTAGTAACTGGTTCTACCTTACCTCTGCGTCGGATGTTGCGTTACAAAGATATTGAGGTTGGTTGGCATAGTTCAAATCAAGGTGATGCTTATACAAAAGCATTTATTGATTATTTGGCAGGGATGTCTCCAACTGATTTAAAACGTCATTTGGATGAATATTATACGGCAAAAACTGATACAGGACGTTGTTTGCGTTACCAACCGGGAAATTTTACCCGTTTACCTAATCGGTATTATACGTTTCGTTATGGCGGAATTGATTTTTTTGCTCTCGATTCTAATACTTTTAATACACCCGCACCTTTACCGGGAAATGAAGCGGGGGATTTTTTCCGTCGGGAGTTGTTACAACGTCGTCAAGAATTAGAACGAGAAAAGTTGCTAATTTTGGTAGAGTGTGACAAATTAAATTCCGGAAATACGGTAGAAGCTGAACGACTGGCTGATTTGATTGCGAAGGTAGACCAACTTAATGAGGTCAAAATTGATATTGAGAAGCAATTAGAACCTCACACGATTGCTGATGTGGATTTTGAACAACTTGATTGGTTGCGAAGTCGGTTGATTGAATCTTGGCATAGTTCAGATGTGCGGGGAAGGGTAATATTTTTTCATCATCCACCTTATGTTACAGAAGCGACTAAGTGGCATCAAGGACAAACTTTAGCTGTACGTCATCGTTTGCGATCGCTCTTTGAACAAGTGGCGGCAACTTTGGGTAAGATGACTCAAGGTAGACCTGTTGTAGATGTGATTTTTAATGGTCACGCGCACTGTTTGGAACATCTGCGGACTGTGGACACAGGATATGCTGATTCTTACATTAATTATATTGTTTGTGGTGGAAGTGGTCGTCGTCCCCGTCGTCAACGTCAGGAGGGGACTCAGTTGATGGAAACTTTTAATGATGCTGCTGGTGTTTCGACTCGTAAAGTTGCAGATTCGTTGCTTTATGTGGGAAGGAGTGGTCACGGTTCCCAAAGGAAAAAACCCTATTCCTGTGTGCGGGTGGATGTAAAAGCGGGTTTCCCTGCTAAGTTTGTTGTTACACCACTAGTGACGGAACGGATTGAGGGAGAATGGTGCGATCGCTCTTTAGAACCATTTATAATCTAATCATCATGGTCTTTGAAAAACAGGCTGACAATAATTTGTAATTTTAGTACCATTATTCAGCTTTTGGTGCGTTACAGACTTTTGTCATAACGCACTCTACAAATACTGCAACTTAAGTGATTACACTTAGTAATTACCTTCTTCTCTATTCAGTCTTTCATCATGCTTGGTAATTACCCAAAGTGCATGAATACTACCAGGAAGCCAACCGAGAAAAGTAAGCAAAATGTTAATTCCCAAAGTTGGACTAACACCAACTGTCATGAATACACCTACTGGAGGTAGAAATAAACCAAGAAGTAACCGAATTAGTTTCATGAGATTTCTGCTATTTTTTCAACTTTATTGACATTTTTTGTGGAGACAAAATCTAACAATAAACTCCATTGAGAGATTTATCTCCAGACTATTTCTAGATTAAGATTCAGTAATTTTGCTTTGTAATCCCACATTCCTTTCCGCAAAATATTTACTGAGAAATGTATTAGCCAAAGATAGGACTACTGGTGCGAGAATAAAAGCGATTAGTCCTTGAACTCTAAACCCAGGAACTAAAACTGATGCTAACCAAAAGCAAATTCCGTTGACGACTAATGAAAATCCACCTAGAGTTAAAAATGTCAATGGTAAAGATAGAGTGGAGATAATTGGTTTAACTGAACCATTAATCAACCCAATCACTAAACCCGCAATTAAAGCTGCGGGAAAATTAGCAAGATCCACTCCTGGGAAAATGATATCGACAATTAACAAACTTAACGCTGTAGCAAGTGTGGTTATGAATATTCCCCACATTATTTTCACCTCTGTAACTGCTATATAGTGCCATTTTAGATTGAAATTGAGGCTTTTAGCTCTGATGTTAGATAGAATTAGGCTATACCAAAAGGAGTATTTTTAAACGCAGAGGGTTTTTCATTTATTCAGGTTTGTAGTAGAGGGATGATTTATATAAAAGTTGTTCTTGATGGGTTTCTAATATGCAATCAGATAGGGGATATGTTACACAAGTAATGACATAACCCGCTTGGATTTCCTGGGGACGGAGAAATTTTTGCTCACTTTGATTAATTTCACCGCTAATGAGTTTAGCGACACAAGCGGAACATTCTCCTTGTTTACAGCCAGAGGGTATACGAATACCTTTCTCTTCTGCTATGTCAATTATATATTGATCTTCTGGTACTGGAATTGTCCGATCTAACCCTAGTTTTTCGTTGATTAATCTCACTTGATAGATATTCATATCAATTTTGGTGTTGTTAAGTGAAGATATGATTTTTTGCACGCAGAGACGCAGAGAGAGTTTTTTATATCTTTGCGTAAGATTTTATACAAGGGTTCAGGATACAGAATGTTTGATATATACTGCAAACGGGTGAAATTTGGACTTATGTCATACTGAGCGTAACGTAGTGCAGCGTTCGCGTAGCGTGCCGTAGGCTCTAGTATCTCGGAGATTCTTCACTTCGTACCCTACGGGAAGCAAGCTACAGAATGACACTTTTAACCCGTTTTTAGTATAGCAGGTGAAGAGGGAACAGAAGAGAAAAATATTCTTATCTTTCCTTCCTTCTAACTTCTGACTCCTGACTCCTAACTCCTAACTCCTGACTCCTGACGACTCTATTGTTTGACTGCTTTCATTGATAAGCCAATGCGTTTTAGTTTTTCATTGACTTCTAAGATTTGGACTTTGACAACTTGTCCGACTTTAACAATTTTTTGAGGATCATCTACGAATCTATCAGCAAGTTGGGAAATATGCACTAATCCATCTTGATGTACACCGATATCCACAAATGCACCGAAGTTAGCAACGTTGGTAATAATTCCTTCTAATTCCATTCCTACTTGTAAATCTCTTATTTCTTTAATTCCGGCTTTGAATGTGGCATACTTAAATTCTGCACGAGGATCTCTTCCTGGTTTTTCTAATTCGCTGAGGATGTCGCGCAGTGTTGGTTCGCCAATAGTTGCGGTGACGTATTTTTTGATGTTGGTTTTTTTGAGTTTTTCAGCTATTTCTGTCACTTGATTTAATGATACGCCTAAATCTTTAGCTATGGATTCTATAAGTGAGTAACTTTCTGGATGTACTGCGGTACTATCTAAGGGATTTTCACCACTGCGAATTCTTAAAAAACCGGCTGCTTGTTCATAGGCTTTTGGTCCTAGTTTGGCTACTTTTAACAGTTGCCGGCGATTTTTAAAGGCTCCATTTTGGTTGCGATAGGCGATAATATTGTTAGCGACTGCGGGTGTAATTCCAGAAACAAATGTAAGCAGTTCTTTGGAAGCGGTATTTAAGTCAACTCCAACATAGTTAACGCAGCTTTCGACGGTTTCATCTAATTTCTTTTTTAGCAATTTTTGGTCAACATCGTGTTGATATTGTCCGACACCAATTGATTTGGGATCGATTTTGACTAATTCTGCTAAAGGATCTTGTAATCTTCGTCCTATACTAATTGCACCGCGTACAGTAATATCTAAATCTGGAAATTCTTCTAATGCAACTTTGCTGGCAGAATATATAGATGCACCCGATTCATTTACCATGACTTTTACGGGTTTTCGTTCGCAGATTTCTAAGACTTCAGAAACAAATTCATCGGTTTCACGGGAAGCTGTGCCGTTACCAATAGCAATTAATTCAATTTTGTATTTTTCAATTAAGGTTTTGATGGTTTGCGCGGCTTTTTTTCGTTGTTCAGCCGCTTGGTGTGGAAACACTGCTTGATATTCTAAAAATTTGCCAGTTTGTTCGAGTACGGCAACTTTACACCCGGTTCTAAAACCAGGATCTATTGCTAGGGTTGGTTTCATTCCTGCTGGTGCAGATAGTAGCAATTCTCGTAAATTTGCTTCAAAGGTTTTGATGGATTCAATATCAGAATAGGTTTTCTTTTCAGAAATTACTTCCCCAATTAGAGAGGTTTTCATCAATCGGTTAAATGCATCTTTTAACATTGTTTGATAAAAATCTCTGACTGCGCGAACTTTGGCTTTAATTTCTTGTGATTCTAAATAAGACAGTACGAAATCTTCGTCAAAAGCAATTTCAAAGTTTAATATTTTTTCGGCTTCTCCCCGACACAAGGCCAGCATATTATGGGGGGCAATATTTTTTACTTTGATTTGATAGTTACGGTACATTTCAAATTTGGTTGTACCTTCGGGATGATCGTTTTTAATACGAGAGATAAATACCCCGGTTTCTAAGAGATAATCACGCACATATGATCGTAATTCGGCTTTTTCGGCAACTTCTTCGGCGAGAATATCAGCAGCACCTTTCAATGCTTCTGCTGCGGTTTTTACTCCCAGGGTTTCAGAAATATATTTCGCAGCTTCTGCTTCTAATGCGGCTGCTACACAATTTTTTACATTTAGAGATTTTATAAATGCAGCAAGGGTTTCGAGTCCTTTCTCTCTGGCGATGGTGGCGCGAGTGCGGCGTTTTGGTTTATATGGTAGGTATAAATCCTCAAGTTCTGTTTTCTGTAAACAGTTGGTGATTTTAGCTTTGAGTTCATCGCTGAGTTTATCTTGTTGTGCGATCGCATTTAAAATCACTTTCTTCCTTTCTGCCAGTTCTGTTAAGTATGTATACCTATCAGACAAATCTCGCAATTGTACTTCATTCATCTCATTCGTGCGTTCTTTGCGGTAACGCGCAATAAAAGGAATTGTCGCACCTTCGGCTAAAAGTTCCAGTGCATTTTGTACCTGATTGGGGTTAAGTTCTAGTTCAGTTGCTAGTAGTTGCGGAATGTTCAACATTTGGGTGTTTAAGAGGAAATATTACTTTTAAAGAGGGAACAGGAAATAGGAAAAACTGTTAAAAATTCTCTATTTTCTTTTTTTTTGCAATCTACCGGATAATTATATGATTTGATCAAAATTTAGATCTAAGTTTTTGTAAACTATTGTAAATAGCATATACTTAGGTGTATAATCAGAATTTATTCTCAAGAACTTTAAGTTGAATCTATAGAGATCAACTATTCTGTCTGTTGTCATTTCAGGATTTTAGTAAAATGCCTTTGTTTTTTCTAATTCCAATTTGTACTGGTTTAGTAACTGGCTATTTTTTAAACCAAAAAGATGAAATTGCTTACATAGCCGGTGTGTTTACATCTGTGAGTTTGATTTTGAGTCTTATTCTAGCACCTTGGCAAATTCAGTTAGGTTTGTTAATGATTGTCCTTGTCGGCAGTAAAAAACTTTTACAAAAAATTTATTAATAACAACCCTAATAAAAGTAAGGGCGTATCGCAATACGTCCATGAGGACTTGTAGTCTGTATATTTTGACGGATAAAGAAGAAACGAACAGCGTTCACGATGTGTCCCGTAGGGATAGAAAGAATGTAAATATAGCAATTACCATTCAAGTGAGGTACAAGCTGTAATAATTAAACGCAGATGGACGCAGATAAACGCAGATAGGTGCAAGGAATAAACGTTGACACCATCAAAAACCTATCACTTAACCGACCAGATTCAAGACTATTCTTACCTCCTTCTTCCTCCTGACTCCTGACTTCTTCCTCCTGACTCCTGACTCCTGACTCCTGAACTCCTGAACTCCTGACTCCTGACTCCTGAACTCCTGAACTCCTGAACTCCTGAACTCCTGAACTCCTGACTCCTGAACTCCTGAACTCCTGACTCCTGACTCCTGACTCCTGACTCCTAGCCCTAATTACAAATTATTTGCACCTCTCACCAAAATCACCGTACTTTCTACACCAGAAGCAATAGTTTCAGGGATGTTACCTTGAATTGCTTGTTGTAATAATCCCTCACGAGAAGCGCCCAAAACTACAACATCGTAACCTTCCGTTTTCACTAAATCAATTACCCCTTCAGCAACGGAATCTGCTTGTATTGGTGAAGCCACAACAGTACTTTGTAAATTGCGGTGACGCATTAGCTGACGAGTTGATGCTTCTAAAACTGTCATATCTGGCTTTAATTCTGATGATTTAAATACTTGCATGAGGCGAATTTGAGGATTATTTCCCAATGTCACCAAAGCCGGTAATAATTTAATCGCAGCCCGTGCATTTGGACCTCCAGCCATGGGAACTAACCAACGATTGAAATGAGAACAGTCGGAAATATTGCCTAATTTTACCAAGACAACATCACAGGAAGCTTGGCGAATTACAGTATCGACAACAGTACCAAAAATGCGGCCGGGGGTTGAAGTGTTACCTTTCCAACCCATAAAAATCAGGTCTATATGTCGTTCCTTAATTGTCTCTAAAACGGCTTGGGCGACATCATGGGCGACTCGAATTTGAGTATGTATGGGAATGTGCCATTTTTTCGTTAAGGTTTCTGCTTGTCTGAGTAAGCGACGACTTTTTGTGGTGCTGACTTGTGTTTCAGAGGGGGAACTGTGACGGGAGACGAGGATGATTTGTAAACACTCTATTTCATAATGGCGATCGCTGGCAATAGTTGCGGCCATTTGTAATAGAGTCTCTGCTGTGTCTGGGTTAGCCAGGGTTACTAATAATCTCCCTCTACCAATACTAGGCGATCGCGTCTGGTAAACTACATAAGATGGTTCTGGTTGGGGGCCATCAACCCTGGTTTCCCCATTCAAATGGTCTGCTTCCGCCCGAATAATATCTGCACGGGTAATAATCCCAACCAATCTTTGTCCATCTACCACTGGTAAACGGCTGATTTGATAACGATCTAGTAAATATAAAACATTACTCAGTGTTTGTTTTGGTTTAATCGTCACCGGTTCGGGTGTCATGATTTCCCGAATAGGAGTGTGATTAGGTAAGTGGCGTTCCCGCACTTTCTGTAAATCTGATTGCGTAATAATCCCCAGTAATTTATTCTCTTCCACCACCGGAAAACCGCGATGATGGGAACGGGAAAAAGCCTGAATTAACTCCTCTACAGTCATGTCGGCTTCTAAAGTTTCCACCCGCTGCTGCATTACATTCTGGGCGGTTAACTTAGTTAATAAACCATCCACTGGTGCATCTTTTTCAATAAAAATGCCATTCCACTCTAAAAGCTTGTCATAGAGAGAACCAGGGGCTACTTTATTAGCAACTATGTAGGATGTCACCGAAACAATCATTAATGGCAATACCAAATTAAAATCCGTCGTCATTTCAAATACAATGACGATCGCAGTAATTGGTACTCTAGCAACAGCAGTGAAAAAAGCTCCCATTCCTGCCAAAGCATAGGTAATGGGTAATCCCGTAGCAATATGGAAGGGAGAGAGAAATATATGGCTACAAATACCGACTAAAGAGCCAAGAGCCGCCCCCAGTGTCAGTGCCGGTGCGAATAAACCTCCAGGAGCGCCAGAGCCATAGGCGACTAGGGTAAGGACAAACTGGGATAAAAAAGCGATCGCAGCTACTGACCAACTCACCTCACCTGTCATGATCATATCCCGCAGCCCTGTATTGTCCCGAAATGATAGGGGCAAAAGTGCCACAATCAAGCCAGAAACCAGTCCTGCTAAACCCACACGCGCAGGTAAACCTAATCTGAGGGTGTGTTTATAGAAAGTCATGCTGGACAAAATTCCCCGGTTAAATAATGCCCCCAGCAGACCGGCTAAAACTCCTAAAATTACATAAAAAGGAATATCTTGGATTAAAAAGCTAGTTGGTGCAGTTAACCCCAAATTTATATCTAAACTCCTACCACCTAAGAACCGGGAAACAACCGCACCGATAAAAGAAGCGAGGATAGCTGTCCCTAGTGTTAGGTCTGATACATCTTGCAGGAGTTCCTCCACCACAAACAACACACCCGCAATAGGTGCATTAAAAGCAGCAGCTAAACCAGCACCAGCACCCGCTGCAATTAACTGTCGTCGATGTTCTGGAGAAGTAGGAAACCAGCGACTTAGTTGAGATGCCAAACTTGCACCCACCTGCACAGTTGGCCCTTCACGTCCTAAAGCTAATCCCGAACCCAGTACTAAAATACCACCTATTAATTTAATTAAAGCTACCCGTAGATCAAGAGCAATTGGTATCCGTGCTAATGCTGCCTTGACTTGAGGAATACCACTACCAGAAGTTTCTGGTGCTACACGCTCAACTAACCAACCGGCAAGGAATCCACAGGCCAGTCCCACACTGGGCAATAAGAACCAAGCAGGTAATAATAGTGATTTTTGTACTCTCCATCCACCTAGCCATCCTACCCCAGCTTTCAATAAAACTGCTGCTAGTGCTGAGACTAAACCTATTAAACAAGCTTCAAAAATTGCTAAACGTCGTTCTTGCCGCAACATTTGCAGAAAGCGCCGCAGAATGGATGAATACCACATGATGCCCAAGGTGTTACCTGATGTTATCGGATATTTTTCTTAAATCTTCGCTGAATGCTAACTGCGATGCTCAAGGATTTAAACTACCTCTGACTAAAACTACTGTACTTTCAACACCAGAAGCAATAGTTTCAGGAATATTACCTTGAATAGCTTGTTGTAATAATCCCTCACGGGAAGCACCTAAAACCACAACATCATAACCTTCAGTTTTAACTAAATTAATTAATCCTTCAGCAATAGAATCAGCTTGTATAGGTGCAGCCACAACGGTACTGTGTAAATTACGATGACGCATTAATTGACGAGTTGATTCTTCTAAAACTGTCATATCTGGCTTTAATTCCGATGGTTTAAAGACTTGGGTGAGGCGAATTTGAGGATTATTTCCCAAGGTAACAAAAGCCGGTAATAATTTAATTGCTATCGGTGCATTTGGTCCTCCGGCCATTGGTACTAACCACCGATTAAAATGATTAGTATCAGCAATATTCCCTAACTTAACTAAGACAACATCACAGGAAGCTTGCCGAATTATAGTATCAACGACAGTACCGAAAATCCTACCGGGAGTGGAAGTGTTACCTTTCCAACCCATAAAAATCAAGTCTATGTGTCGTTCCTTAATAGTTTCTAAAACTGCTTGGGCAACATCATGGGCTACTCTAATCTGCGTATGGATGGGAATATCCCATTTTTTGGCTAAATTTTCGGCGTGTCTGAGTAAGCGGCGACTTTTGGCGGTTCTGACTTGTGTTTCAGATGGGGAACTATGACGAGATATGAGGATGATTTGTAAACACTCTATTTCATAATGGCGATCGCGGGCAATGGTAGCGGCCATTTGTAATAGAGTCTCTGCTGTGTCTGGGTTGGCGACTGTCACTAATAATCTGCCTCTACCAATACTAGGCGATCGCGTCTGGTAAACTACATAAGATGGTTCCGGTTGGGGACCGGAAACCCCAGTTTCACAATTAATATGATCTACTTCTGCCCGAATAATATCTGCACGGGTAATAATTCCAATCATTTTTTGCCCATCTACCACTGGTAAACGACTGATTTGATAACGATCCAGTAAATATAAAACATCACTTAATTTTTGCTTAGGTGTAACTGTAACTGGCTGGGGTGTCATGATTTCTTTTAAGGGAATATCTCGACTTTCACGTGTTTTCTGTAAATCTGATTGAGTGATAATTCCCACTAATTTACTTTTTTCTACTACGGGAAAACCCCGATGATGAGAATTAGAAAATGCTTGGATAACTTCATCTACAGACATCTCTATATCTAGAGTTTCCACCCGTTGCTGCATTACATTTTCGGCTGTTAACTGGGTTAATATTCCTTCAATGGGAGCATCTTTTTGAATTTTGATGCCATTTAATTCTAAAAGTTTGTCATAGAGTGACCCAGGAACTACCTTATCTGCAACTAAATAGGATGTTACCGAAACAATCATTAAAGGTAATACTAAATTGAAATCTGTAGTCATCTCAAATACAATCACAATTGCCGTCATGGGGACTTTAGAAACAGCACTAAAAAATCCCCCCATTCCCGCTAAAGCGTAGGTAGTAGGAGAACCTAAACCCCAAAGTTGAGACTCAAACACCCCTACTATATGTCCTAAACAAGAACCTAAAATTAGACTTGGTGCAAACAAACCTCCCGGTGCGCCAGAACCAAAAGCAATTAAGGTTAAAATAAATTGGGAAATGAAAGTAATTGCTGCTAATAAAAGATTAGGTTGACTAGCAATCATATAATCCCGTAAACCAGCATTATCACGATAATATTCTGGGAGTAAGGACACAATTAAACCCGAAAGTAACCCAGCTAAAGCTATTTTTATTGGTAAGCTAATGTGTAATCTATTATAAATTTTAAGACTTAAAAGTAATCCCTGATTAAATGCTACGCCTAGCAGCCCAGCGACAACACCTAATAGTAAGAAAACAGGAATTTCTAAGAGGGAGAACTTACTATAATAATGCATCAATTCCAGGTTTAGTTGCAAACTTCCACCGCCTAATAATCTGGAAATTACCCCACCGATAAAACAGGCGATAATAGCAGTTCCTAAAGTTAGTCCTGATAAATCTTGCAATAACTCTTCAATAATAAATAATACTCCCGCAATGGGGGCATTAAAAGCAGCAGCTAACCCCGCCCCCGCCCCTGCGGCAATCATTTGTCGCCGATGTTCTGGGGAGGTAGGAACCCAACGACTCATTCCCGCAGCTAACCCCGCCCCAACTTGGACTGTGGGGCCTTGTCTACCTAAAGTGATACCCGAACCCAAGGAAATGATTGTGCTGAGTAACTTAATCAATGCTACCCGCCAGGATAGCTTCATGGGTATATTTGCCAGGGTAGCCTTGACTTGAGGAATACCACTACCAGCAGCTTCTGGTGCTAACCTTTGCACTAACCAACCAGCCAAAAATCCGAAAACCATACCTATAATTGGCAAAGTCAGCCAAGCTGGTAAAAATTGGGTGCTATGAACGCGCCAAGTTCCCAACCATCCTGAACCCTGTTTGAGTAACACAGCAGATAAAGCTGCGACAAGACCAATAATACAAGCTTCGGCGTTGGCGTAGCCCATAGAAGATATCGCGAAACCTCTTCTCGGCTGCCACAAGTTGCGAAAGCGTTGAGTCAGCATCTGAGGCAAAAACATAAATTTTAATTTTAATATTCAATTGACATAGCAATCCTAAATGATATTGGCAAAACTTTAAGCTTTTGAAGATTGCTGCCAAGTTATAGTTCTAAATTGGTGATATTAAATTTAATTAACTACTGACTCTATTCCCAATAAATTAGGACTTACGCACTACGCACGTGATACAAAAAATATAGGTTTAAGATTGCTTCTCAACCGTGGCAATGATGCCAATAAGTTAATCTTGCGTAAGTCCTATAAATAAGCAAGATAGTGAAAAAAACACAAAAATTGTCCAAATTTCATGGCGAAATTCAATATTGCTGGAGCATTAACTATTTTAGGTGTATTCCAAAAATTAAACTGTGTGAAATTTCGATATGCGGAATGTAGATGCGAATGATTGACTGATTATATAGGCCTAAGTTCTTTAGTCTGAAGTTCTCTTGGAGAAGAAATCATGGAAAATCTAGATTTACTGGCATCTCTGAGTTCTCAAAACCCTGCATACCATGCCAAAAAATCTATCCTAGCTAATTCTTACGTAAGTATTGTTAGCAACAGTCATTTACTGAGGGAAGCAATCACACTATTACTGCAACCTTACGAATTTATTGATGTTGACAATAATTACACTGATAGTATAAGTATTGTTCCAACTATTACAACTGCTGCCAAGCATTTAGTTTTAATTGATAACGGTATTGGGCAAAATGCAACCAGAACCAAGATTCAGGAATGGCGATCGCTTGAACCATCACCCTATGTAGTTGTAGTGGAACTAAAAAATGAGATTGATTTAATTTTGGATTGTATTGAAGCCGGCGCACATGGTTACACTTTACAGGGAGCATCTAGTCTAGAAATTATCCAGTTGATTGAGCAAGTTTATCAAGGAACTACTCAGTGTTCACCAGAAGTCACTACCAAACTTTTTGAGCGACTAGCACAGCCGATACCTGTGGAGAAATCCCCCGCCAAGCCCTCGTTAACTCGCCGTGAACAAGAAGTGTTGCATTGCTTAACTAAAAATTATAGCGATCGCGAAATAGCAATGGAATTATTTGTCGAAGTACGTACAGTCAAGCATCATGTTCATAATATTTTACGAAAATTCAAAGTTAAACATCGCTGGGATGCAGCTAAATTAGCACTCCAAAACAGTTGGTTAGATATTTCTTCTGCAAGCAACTGATAACAAAGATATATACACTCAGGATAAATAGGTTAACGTTAAAAATTATTGTTGAGATCACTTAGGGAGCAAGGGAAAAAGGGTTTTATTCTGCTTACCTACTTAAATTAGCAAAAACAGTTGCATAAATTGCCAATGTAGCAATCTTATTTGATTTATGTTCACGTAGTGTGCTGGAGGCATCATGGATTTTTGAAACCGTATCTCTGACGAGAGGTATAAGCCATACCGCAGAGGTGGAGAAAAAGACGTGTTCATATCTTAATTTAGGATTGCTATATCGATCTTGGATCGATCAAAAATATGGATCTTTTTTTAGATAAAAGCTGTTTCTAGATCCATACCCTCTGTAGGTTTACTTATGACATAATGATAGAGAAATACAAGGAGAGATAATCTTTAACTTTTCAGATTGATGTAGTAATTGTCAATCTCCTGATTGTCTAATGATTAGCATCAGTATAAAGGAGTTATTCACTAAAATAATCTTCATTCTTTTTCCTCTTAAACGCAGGTCTTGTTGCGGAGAAAATCAATGAATAATAGATATGTCAATGGTAGTGGTATTCCTCCAAAGTGTAAGAAAACAATACCAAAGCTGCCTATGAAGCAGCATCCAAAATATTAGCAGCAGAAGTAAGTTATCTAAATTGTGTGAGCTGATAGCCGTTCACTGAATGCTTACTCAATATTGATAGCAAATTATATGTCTCTCGTCTTTGGTAATTCACAAATAGTAGCGAGATGTATAGTCCGCAATGCATTTTGCAAAAGCGAATCATTTATTAATCAATTCACCTTGAAGGAGAATATTCAACATGGCAACTCAACATCAAGCAATGTTTGAAACACCCGCGTCCCATTACAATCATTCCCAGACAAATCCAGAGTTTGAAAATGAGTGGGAAGATAATTCTGAATTTGAAAATGAGTGGGAAACCAATACTTATAATAACTCCGGATTTCCAAATCAAATGGAAGCTTCCCAGATGGAATTTGAAAACGAATGGGAAGGTAATCCTGAATTTGAAAATGAATGGGAAACAAATGATTACGGCAATCCCGAATTCGAGGATGAATGGGAAACAAATGATTATAGCAACCTTGGTATGACCGAAGAAGGTGAGTACTTTTGGAAAGGGTTACGTAAATTCGGTAAGAGGTTAGGCAAAGGGTTTCGTAAATTCGGAAAACTAGCCCTTCCCTTAGCAAAGAAACTAGCTGCACCTGCTGCTAAAGCCTTGGTAGGGATGATTCCGGGAGTTGGAGCAGTAGCAGCTCCCCTAGCAGGAAAACTCGTAGGTAGCCTGGTACGGGAAGCAGAGATGGAAGTTGCTCAAATGGAAGCAAATATGTTTGGCACCAATGAAGCCGAAGCAGAAGTAGCTAATAATGAAATAGCCTATGAAGCGGCTTTAACAGAATTTTTAGCGGATCAGGCGGCTGAATCGCCAACAGAAGCAGAAGCAGAAGCAGCGATCGCAGCTACATTGCCCATTACTGTCAGCATGATGGGTGGCAAACGCGCTCTCCGTCCGGTTATTCCTGTCATGGCTCAAGCTACGGGAAGACTGACGAAAATCATGAGTCAACAAGGTCCGGCTGGTAAACAATTGCTACGAACTATCCCTAGTATTCAACGTCAGGCAGTCGCTACCCTCAAAGCCGCAGCACGTTCAGGTCAACCGATTAATAGTGCTACCGCCGTCCAAGCTATGGCATCTGCTACCAATCGAGTTCTCAGTAATCCCCAAAAGGTACAACGGGCAGTGGTACGTAATGCTGTGATCCGCCAACGGACTGCACCTCCCCATCCTGGTCATGTAGCCAATAGCAAGAAATGTCCAACTTGTGCGACAACAGTGCGGTAAAAACCCACAAAAATACGAGGAGGTAGGGTGAATCTGTGCATTTACCCTGACCATGAATAAAGGAAAGAAAGCATGGCAAGTTCAGCATCACCAGTGGCTAGTCAAAACGGAAAATCTTCAGGAGCGATCTGGCAAGGAGCATCTGGGCAGCACATCGGAGCAGAAACACCAAGCCATCGGCAAGAAGCACAGACGCTGAGTGAACAAAAATTATTAGACAACTGGTTGAATATCCAATCTATTAATTTGTGTCGCCATGCCAAAGCTTTGCGCCCTTTTATTAAAGATGAGTTTGGGACTGGGGTGGCTGCTCCCAGTGAAGGACATATCGAAGCAGTAAATCGGTTAATTGATAGATTTCGGACTCAGTTAATTGAAAAAGCGCGTTGGGTAGATGCATCTGCCCAGTTTGCCAGAAGGGAACCAACTAGCGATCGCTTGCAAATCTTGCTAGAACGTAAAGAAAGAGTTAGTAATCAAGTCCTCTATTTAGAAGGAATTTGGGACTTTTACTTCGATATGTTTGTGCAACGATTGTCTACCTTTGGGGAACGTTTGCGAGCGATCGACCGCATTGCAGTGGGATGTTATGAAAAAGTCTATGTCGGTTTAGGTACGGCCAAACCAGTTCCCAGTTTACTGCCATTCAGCTATGCCGATAGTGGTTTTAGTCCCTACACCATCCGTCGGAATGTGCCAATGCAAAAGTTGCGGCATAATCCCAACCTGTTTCCGTTGATTGTCATTCCCCAACATCGACTAGACAACGTATGGGCATTATCGAGTGTGCTGCACGAGGTATCTCATAACCTCCAGGCAGATTTAGGACTGTGGGAAATTATCCCCGTTCAAATCTATCAAAGACTGACAACTCAAGGAAATATTCCCCCAGAAGTCGCACAAGTTTGGTCGCAGTGGCATAAAGAAATGATGGCAGATATGTTTGCACTGCTATTGGGTGGGCCAGGGGCAATTGAATCTTTGATGGATGTCGTTGGGCGATCGCTTGCCAGCACAGTCCAGTTTAGTTCCATGTCTGTTCATCCTACCCCTTATCTCCGCACCCTGATTAACCTGATTTTGCTGAAACGATTGGGACTTAAAAAGATGGCATCGGATTTAGAGCGCATTTGGCAACGACTTTATCCGCGTGTTACGGCTGAAGATATTCCCGCCATGTTTATGAAAACCTTTTACCCAGCGGCTGAACTGGCTGTAGATACGATGGTTTTCCAACCTTATCCACAGTTTGGCAATAAATCAATGGCACAGGTGGTCAATTTTGGCCCCGCTCAGTTGGACTTAATCCAGCAAGCAGGACAACGGCTGGCTAAAGGAGAAGACCCCGGTACGATTCCAGTCCGGCTGATGATTAGCGCCGCTAGGTTTGCACTAGATCGTCAGTTAGCCAAACCTCAAGCAATTACCGACAACTTTTACCGCATTATCGGGAGACGATAACCCATGCCACAACTAACTCCACAGGATAGAGAGAGTTATCAGCATCTGTATGATGCAGCCCAGAAATTAGACACTGAAATTGGTTCCTCTAGTTTGGCGAGTTTAGAAATTTTAAAGGGATTGACCAGTACATTTTTTGACAAATTAATTACACCAGAAGACCTTTCTGGTTTTGAGGAATTGCAATCACAGGTCGCACTGACGGGTGGCTATTTGACGATGGTTCAGCTTTTTGCAGAAGCGATTGAAGAGTCCCAAAATAAACTTTACATCAACATCAACCAAGCCAGTCAAAAGCTATTGAGGGAGTATACCCAACTCAAGGTGTCTTTAGAGGCAGTAGATGAAGACTTTCTTGATGATGTGACAACAATCTGTTCAGATCCCTTATTTCTGGGGTTATTGACAGACACAACCGGCTTAAAAGTAAAAACTTGGACTAACCAGATTTTAAGCGATCGCACTCCAATACTTGATGATAGTCAAGTTCAAGGGTTAATTAATGCCTGGGGAACGGCAGTTGGGGCATTTGCTGAAGATGCGAGGAAACAAGATGCCAGTGTTTATCCTGGTGAAACAGAAACGATCGCTCATTTCTTTTGTATTCATGATCAGCTAGAAGGGCTTTACAGTGAACTTTCCACTGCTGTGGCATTGAATAGCTAAAAGCGAATACCTCATTTATCAAATATGGAAGAGATACTCGGCTATGAAAATAACTAGCACATTTTTAAATCGCAAACGAGCGCAGCAGTTTAAAGTATTACGTACAGGATTAATCGGACAACTTTACCCAACTCAACTGACATCAACGATTGAGTTACAGAATAATCAAGTATTGCTGTTGAGTGACTTGGTGAGTAGTTTTAAGCGATTTGCTGGTAATCAACAAACAACTTACGATAACCGACCTATTAGCGATCAACAAATTACTTACGACGGCTCAGGACAACCTAGTGCCACAACTACTGCAAATCGGTTAGCGCGGCAAGTGGATAATGCGATCGCTCTGGCATTTCGCAAAGCCCCTGGACGTGTGGCTACCAATTTCATTGATGCTCTAGATGCTGCCTTTCCTAGTCCCAATAATGGACAATTGGTTGCCCTTCCTACCCGCAGTCAAAATTTGCTACTTAATCCCAATAACGACAATCGTAAAAGTCTGGAAGAACTCTCAACTCGGCAATTAGGACTTTACCGCCAAACCAGTGTCATTGCTACTGATGCTCTGAAAATCTTAGATGAGTTGCAGACTTTTGTCTCAGAAGCAGACATTGAGCGATTTGAGGCATTGCGATCGCTAATTCAATCTCAGATAGTCTCTTTAGTGGAGGAATTTGGACGAGCCGATGAACCACGTTCAGTCAGAGTTGTAGCCACACTGCGATCGCTTCAGGAATACGTGATTGAGTTGGGTGAACAAGGTCATTTCAATGACCCTTTATTGGCAGCCACAATTAGTGACGACGATCAAATCGCTAAGTTTGATGTCTTAATTAACTACGTCAAACTAATTAGTCGCAGTTGGTCAGAGTACTACAACGCAGAAAAATCAGGTCGAGTTTACTCAATTAGTGAACGGGCAGATCGTGCCAGAGTTATCTTACCCATTGTTTCACAGGCAAATCAAGACTTGAGCAATGCCTTGGAATCTGTGGGATTGACCCCTAGCGAACGCCGTTCTCGAGCTTATTTATTCACAACTCTGCAATCCCCTTTGATTGAGCTTCCTGAGAATAATGAGGGAAGAACTGTAGTTATAGAAAATCAAATTTCTGCATGGCTACCAGATATTACTGTCAGCGACTTACAGGACTGGTTGGCTCGATTCGCAAATATGGAAGCACCGAATGCTCTAAATAGCGTTTATGGCATTGATTTCGTTACCGATCAAGCCGATCGCTTGTTTTGGACGATCGCTCCCATTGTTGCACATATCAAAACCACACGCTCCCTCAACCCAGGAGGACAGTCAACCCTAGCTCAGATTCTCTCCAATGAACGAGTCAGTTTGGCATTCGACAATCTCTTAAGCCAGCTTAATGCCCTCGCAGATCTGGCTGTCTGATGGTTGTAAAGACTCGATATCGCCAGTAATAGCAAGACAATTGGGAGTTTTTTATGACTAAGACCAAAGAGTATGACAAGCGCAACGATCAGATTGCCGAATTGTTGCAAGAATCAATTAAAAATTTAGGGCCAGAACTGATTGCAAATCCAGAACTGGCAGAAATTCTCAATCGCAAGATTGATGAACAAGTTAACGAATTCTATGCCACCCAAAATGGTAAAGATGCACCTGTTGATGGTGGATTAGCTGACCTGATTGGATTGGGCAAAGATGCGCCGGCAGAGTTGGGTGAAACCCATATATCGCGGGGTGTGGTGGATTACGATGATACTGTCACCAGCGATCGCATTCTCGCCACCGCTGACCTTTACTACCTCTACATCCACGAACGGTTAGGTGTGTTCCGCGTTATCAACAAGTTGCAAGAACTGTTTAAAGCCGGAACTTTGCGGATTTCCAGTGGTGAGGGTGCTTACGGACTGTATCGCTTCGATAAACACAATATTTTGCGTTATCATCAACGCGATCGAATGCAAGCATACCGCCGTGTCTTCGGCTATACCAGAGCTAATCCTAGTAATGGAGCGCGTCCAAATACCCAATTTCATGGATTATTTACCCACTTTATTGGGGAATCTGCCAAATACTGGCGCGATAAGCGCGTTAGCGAGGTGATTAGGGAACGGGCAAATGATCCGACCTTTGGCTCAGTAGCGATCGTGCGTCGGGCTGGACTCGACCTCCGCAATAACATGAAAAATGCCTCCTACGGCTACATCAATGTGCTGCGGGTTGAAACTAGTCAGGCACTTGCCGAAGCCTTCAAGGTATTAAATTCTCCCGACTTGAAAGCTCAGTTTGGTGCAGATAACGCCTGGGACATGATCGAGCTAGTTCTGTGGCAATACTTCCACGAATCAGTCCACGCCAGCACTATGAACAGAATGGCAGTTAGTGGCAGGGAAATCATTCGCTGGTTAGCAGAACCCTTCGTATTGCAAAAGAACCGTACTGACTTTGAAACCCTACTCTATCGTATTGCTGAATACTCAGAAGAGTGGCTCTCCAGTATGGAAGGAATGCAAATGACCCGCCCAAGTCCCCCACCCCGCCAGGTTTATATGCAAGGATCACCACGTAGTAGTGCCAGACCAGATCCAGTCTTTGGGCGATCAAATGGGTTGATGCCTGGGTCGAAAGTCATGGGTTAAGTAGCGATCGCATCAGTTCAGATTACATCTTTTGAGGAGATTGTCTGATGAAACAACAAAACCAATGGTTGTTTGAGGTTCCCCCTATTCGGGAAATGCCGGAAATAACTGCACCAAATCTGGAAATAAACAGAGATTTTGGTGGAATAATCAACACGATATCTAGTATTGCGCGTGGCGCGTCGAACTTGTTCAGCACTCGGATTGAGGATCGCACAGCGTTTTCCCCCAAAGATAAACGTAAAAATCTGAGGCGTGGCAATGTTTACGCCCTTGTTCTTCATCAAATGGCTTTCAGTCGCGGTGACGATATCAAAAAATACGATCGCGTTACTGCCCATTTTATCATCACGCCAAACGGTGCGATCGCTCAACTCCATCCCATTTCTGCCTACCTCTATACCTCCAATGGATTCAATAAGCATAGTGTGGCGGTTGAATTTGCGGGAAACTTTCCCAGCATCAGGGGCAAGTGTTGGCAGCCCAAACCTCCAGCCAAATCCCACGGTTGCCACACACTAACCTCTGCTCAAATTACAGCAGGTCGCTTTTTAATTCAGTATTTAATCTCGAAGACTGGACTGACGCACGTTCTCGCCCATTGTCAATCCTCTGCCACTCGCGCCAATGATCCAGGCCCAGATATCTGGTATCACGTTGGTCAATGGGCTGTAGAAAATCTGGGGATGAAGGATGGAGGAGCAGGATTCAAAGTTGGCAATGGTAGTCCCATTCCCGACTCTTGGCGAACCTGGGGGAGACGATAAAACACAGCTAATCAACAAGAGATTACTAATTCGATCTTGCGATCGCTAAGTAGGTAGGCGCAAAAAAACAGAAGTATGTAACGAAACGTAAAGTTGCCTCAAAACCTCTTCCCTCCTGCCTTCTGCCTTCTGCCTCCTGCCTTGTCTCAACGATAAATATTTATGCCCACCTACTTAGACTCATCCCAAATTAATCTATCACTCACTTATTTGGCAAAAATCGTCACTCCCAAGGAATGAGCTATGAACCAACAAAGCCAATGGTTATTTGAATCTGCGCCACTTTTAGAAATACCTCACCGCACCTATTCTTCTCCTGATCAAAACTACGACAATAATCCAGAGTTGATGGAGTGGGAAACACAGGCAGGTATCCTCCAATCAGCCCAATTTAGGGGAGATCAGCGTCTACAAGCTGCCGCCAATAACAATCCACCATTAAAAAAAGGTCAGCGCGGCAGTGCTGTACGTAAGTTACAACAAGTATTGATTGATTTAGGCTACCCGATGGCAATCACGACAAAACAAAGGACTCAGCCCGCAGATGGTATATATGGCAATGAAACCGTAGCAATAGTCAGAAAATTTCAACAACGATATGGCTTGCAACCTGATGGTATTGCCGGACGACAAACGCTGACAACCCTTGATCGATTGTTGATTAAAACGCCTTCCCGTATTCCCCCTCGTGTCCCTCCTCATGTGCCTCCCCAAATTCCCGATCAATGGAAAACAGCAATGGGTGGAACAAAAGTGCGATCGGGTAATCAAACTGAATTTTTGATTGACGGACGGCGAACGTTTGAAGCAATGGTCAAAGCTATCCGCACAGCGACGAATCAAAATCACTATATCTACTTGTTAGGGTGGTGGTTAACCGATAACTTTCTACTGATTCCTGGTTTTAATCCCCGCGATCCGAACTCACCACCACTAACTCCTGGTGATCCGTCATTTTTGCCCCGTGATCCCAATTCAGCGATCGCTAAACTCTTCGCAGATGCAGCTAGTCGTGGTGTCCAAATTCGAGTCATGTTATGGGATCAATTTGGTACTCAAAATACGGCTGAAGTCAAGCGAATTAACAAACTCAGAACAGGCGGTGCCATCTTAGATAACGAAACGCTCAATTATGGTAGTCATCATCAAAAGGTGTTGATTATTAAAGGCAGTGAAGGCTTAATTAGTTTTTGTGGCGGAGTAGATATTAATCCTGATCGTCTGCATATTACCCCCAGTAGTGGTAGCTCTAGCCCTAGTAGTGGTGGACAAGGTGCGCCTCTCCATGATGTTCATTGCCAGATTATCGGGCCTGCGGCTCATGATTTGTTAGCGACATTTATTCAACGCTGGATGGCTCATCCTGAACACAAAGATATTGATAAAAATAAAGGAGGATTATTAGGTTTAAGGGAACCTGTTCCGTCTGCAAAAGGAACGCATTTTGTGCGAATTGCCAGGACGTTTAATCAGATTGGTTCTCGAAAATGTCAGAAGGCCAGATCAATCCGCACTGTTATGACGGGATTAATTCGAGCCGCCCGTAAGTTTATCTACATCGAAGATCAATATCTAGTCAGCATGAAAGCAGCGGCTGAGTTACGCAACGCACTACCGCGAATTCAACATCTCACAATTGTGATTCCCCATTCTAGTATTTCCGATTTGCCACAGGTATGGGCAAGACGCAAGGCGTTTATTGATTTACTAAAAAGTAGTCCTCATGGGCATAAAGTTCGCGTTTTCTATTTAGTGAATCCGGCTTCTGGAACATTTGCAGCCTTTACCTATGTCCATGCCAAAACGTGGATCTTTGATGATGAAGTTGCTGTGATTGGTTCTGCCAACTGTAACCGCCGGGGTTGGAGTTATGATAGTGAAGTTATCGCAGCAATCTACGATGGCTCACCTGCTGCTAATGGTCACATTCCCTTTGCCCAAAAACTGCGAATGGCTCTATGGTCAAGACATCTCAATGTTTCGTCTTCAAAAGTTCAAGATGGGTTAGTGAGTGCGGCTTTGTGGTTAAGACCAGTTGTTGGAAGTTGGATTCGTCCCTATAACGAAAATGCTGGCACTGATCCTGGATGGCATAAAAGATTGTCTTGGGATTCTAAGATTGATCCATCGGCTGATTCGCTTCCATCCTGCACAGGAGGTGTAGAAACGGAAGTAGCTATTCCTTATGCAATGGTGAGTGAGTTTCATCCCTATCAATTAGAAAAAACTCCTATTTTGCGGTAGCACCTGATGATGATTGATTACCATTCTCTGAGAGAAGATTAACTATTCCTGCCTGTAATTGAAAGCCCTTCTAATATTAAAGAAGGAGTGTAACAAGAACCATTCCAATCAGCATCTCCACCGAGTTTAACTAGTTGTTTGAGGGCTGTGTAGACATTACCAGCCACCATCGTATCTTTAACGCGCCCAATTACCTGGCCTTTTTTTACCCAATATCCCAAATCAATATTGATAGAAAAATCACCAGAAATGCTGTCTCCCCCTCCGAGTATTTGATCAACAATTAAACCCTCATCCATTTCTTGAATCAATTCTGGCAGGGATGCAGTGCCGGGTTGAATGAGGAAGTTAAATAAACCGGGGGTGGGATAGCTACCCAAGCCAGGACGAAAACCATTTCCGGTACTACCTGTCTTTAATTGTCGCCCTGTGGTGCGATCGCTATAAAAATTTTGTAAAATTCCATTTTCGATAAATATTAAGGACTTTGTAGGCTGACCTTCATCATCAAAAGGGCAACTATAGGGGCCAGCGTCTGGGTCTTGGTAAATGGTCAGACTTGGTGAAATGACTGGTTTACTGAGTTTTTCTGCCCAAGGTGAAGACTTTTCGAGGATGCGCTTACCATTCAAAGCAGCTTGTACAGTTCCCCATAACATATCAGCAGCTTTGGAAGTGAACAAAATCGGCACTCGACCGCTAGGGGTAGCAACATTATCCTCTTCTGACCAAGCTAATCGCTGTAAAATTTGTTGAGCTACTTTATCTGGGTTGAGTTCACCCCGTTGGGTTTGTCCATCCCCAACACTCAAAAAATCATCACCTCTCACCCATTCTGCGGAGATATAACAGCTGAGGGTGGTGTCGGTATAGTGACAATCTAAACCCTTGCTATTGATTAATCTGGTGTTTTCAATATCGCATTCCCAGTCACTGTGACAGAGAACATCTGGATAAACATCACGAATGAGTGCGATCGCTTCTTGTCCCCATTTAATCAGCTTTTCTACTGGTACAGCTTCCCCAACATCAGAGTAGGATGTCAGCGAATTACCTGCTAATTCCAATAATTCCGGTTGATTGAGTTGGCTCAAAGCCAGCGATCGCTCTACCATGACTTGTGGATCTACAGAACCGTAAGCCACCGTTAGTCCGGGACGACCATTGAGCCACAGCCGCAGTGCTGTACCTTCCGATTGACTGGTTTCTAGTTGTTTCAGGCGGTTAGCCTCAAAAAACACAGGACGAGAAAGCGATCGCGACTGATACACCTCCGCAGCCTCTGCGCCAGATTTTAAGGCAAGTTCTAGCAGCTGTTCCGCTAGTGTATCTTGTGACAAATTTGCAGAAGCCATTTCCCTTGATTAATTGTGGACTTTGGATTGTAAACCCCAGATAGACGCAGTTTATTATCCCATCAGCGTGTCATAACTGTTGTAATTCTTAATTGGTAATTGGTAATTGGTAATTCTCCCCAGTCCCCCAATCCCCAGTTTCTATGGCAAATTCACCTCTTGTAATAGCCAAAATCCAGCAAAAGACTGAGCTTGGGGATCTGACTGCACACCAATGAAGTGAACTCCATTAGCTTTTGCCTTCGCTTGTGCAAAACCTTGAGCCTCAGCTAGAAGTTGGGGAGTTTTGATATTTGCGACAATCCAGCTTTCAGTTGCACCGGTTTCTAAAATTAATCTATCTCCTTGCTTAGTATCAAAGTGCAAGTAAGCCATTTCCAAACCAGACATCCAACCAGCTAAGGGTAAAGCTCTCGGTGAGAAAATCAAAATTCCTGGAATCCGATCTTCCGGTGACAATTTCGCCAATTCTAGGGGGAAAGATTCACCAAAGCCAATTTCCCACTCTGGCATTTCTGCAAAATCCCCAGCCTCTAAAGTCACAAATGCCCACTGTTTTCCTTCCAAAGCATCAGGTAAACGTTGAGGTAAAGGTTTATCTAAACGTACTGACGGATTTGCGTTCCCTTGGTACCCTGGTTCCTGGGGATAAACATCCTCCATGCGCTGCTGTAGCCATTGATTAAGAACCAAAGTGCGGCGGCTAGATATAGCGGGAATACCCACACCTTCACAAGCTTTAGTAATCATATTATTCATTTGGCGGCGGAAAAAGCGAATTTTGATTGGTGCTTCTCCCGCTTTCTCAATAGCTTCCTGTAACGCAGTCCGCAACCAACCCGAATTTACCTGGGTACTAGGGCAATATTGAGCATAGCGAAATAAAGAATCTGTTTTCGTGCGGACATCCAAGGGACTTTCGCAAACTAAGACTTCCCAAACTTTTTTTTGATTTTCGTCCAAAATCGGACGGGAGTAAAAATCGAGTTCCCAAATACTGCCCATGTTTTGCGGTGAAATCTGGCGAGTTTATATTTTGCTATGTTTTTACTCTACCAGTTCACTGCTTAAGTGTGAAAACAGCGCCTTAATTTTTCAGCCAAAACCGAAACATGAGGTTCAGCCATGATACTATCGTGATTACCAGGAATATCATGAATTTCTAAGCCACCAGCAGCTAATTCTTCCCACCTTTTGAGATAGCGAGCATATTCTTGAGATTGGTCAACCGCTCTAAAAAATATCACTTGACCTGGATAAACCGTGGGACAATAATTTTTGTAAGCTTGAGCGATCGCATCTCTAACTACTAAATGCCGGAGTCTATGCGGTAAAGGTAGATTCCTCTGCACATAAAATTGATAGACAATTTCCTTAATTTTATCCTCAATCCGTCGATTAATATTTCCCCAAATCGCAATTATTTGCTGTTGCAGTGTCAAATTAGCAAAATAGCTGCGATTACGCTTAATCATATCCATTACATACGATATAGATTCATAAATACGAGAGTTTGCTTTTCTTATAGATAAAGAATTCACAACTTGATCAGATGGCGGTATCATTTTGGGAGGATAAGCATCAAAAATAGTTAATAATTCAACAGTCTCTCCTTGTGCATAAAGTTGTTGCCCTATTTCATAAGCTATCATCCCTCCAGCACACCACCCACCCAATATATAAGGCCCATGAGGTTGAATGGTTTGTATTTCTTTAATGTAATGAGATGCCATATCCTCAATACAAGTATGATGAGGATTTTTACCATCTAAACCCTGTGCTTGTAAACCATAAACTGGTTGATCTGCATCCAGCTTAGATAACAAATTCAGGCTGTAGATCAAACCTCCATAAATAGTATGAATATAAAAAAATGGTCGTTTGGAACCATGAGGTTGAATCGGCACTAACGAAGACCAAGAACTTGAATATCCTTCATCTCGCAGCACATTAGCTAATTGTTTAATTGTCGGAGTTTGAAAAAGAGTAGTCAGCGCAATATTTTTACCAAATATCTTTTCAATTTGAGCAAATAGTTTTACAGCTAGTAGTGAATGTCCCCCCACATCGAAAAAGTTATCGTTTAAACCAATAGGACGGACACCTAAAACATTCTCCCAAATCTTTGTAAGTTGCAGTTCCAAATTATCAGATGAAGTTACATACTTTTCTGTTGCCAAACTCGTCAAATCAGGCGCAGGAAGAGCAAGACGATTAATTTTTCCATTAGGAGTCAAAGGCATAACATCAAGCATGACAAAAGCCGCAGGAACCATATAATCAGGCAACTGTTCTTGCAGGTAATGTTTTATTTCATTGATAATTGAAGACTGATGAGAAATAAATACATCAATATTTGTACTAGGAATAATATAAGCAACTAATCGCTTTTCTCCAGGTATATCTTCTCTAGCAACCACAACAGTTTCCTTCACATCAGGATGTTGTTTTAAAACAGCTTCAACTTCCCCTAATTCAATCCGAAAACCACGAATTTTTACTTGAAAATCCTTCCTGCCTAAACATTCTATAGCACCATTAGCTGTTAATCGGCCTAAATCTCCCGTGCGGTAAATCCTCTTATTTCCATGCGTATCATCTAAAAACACAGCTTTTGTTAATTCTGGTTTCTGCCAATAACCTAGTGCAACATGAGGACTTCTAATCGCAATTTCTCCATAAATATCAGTTTGTTTACCCTCATCATCAAGCAAAAGAATTTCAGTATCTTCAAAGGCATAACCGACAGGAACATACTGCTGAGTAATCTGGGTGTTTTTATCAATTAAATATTGAAGATTAAAAGAAGATTCTGTAGAACCAAGACCATTAACAAAAATACATTCATCATCAAAGTACTTTTGATACAATTCCACATCACTTTTAATAGCCTGTTCTCCTCCCAACACTACTAAACGTACTTGAGAAAGCTGTATTTTTTCCCTTGATTGTTTTTCAGATAAAATCTGTATAAAGCTTCTATAAACAGTGGGAGTAGAATGATAAATAGTAATTTTCTCTATCTCTAACCATGTAGCTAAATCAGCTAAACCTTCTGCTTTGATATCAAAGGGGTAGAGAGTAGCACCATTCAAGATAGCAGAAAAAATATCTATCACCGCTGCATCAAAACTATAAGATGCAAATAAACTTAAATTATCATTTTGTGAAATATGGAGATTATTGGTATAGTTTCTGATGAAATGTAGAACATTCCGGTGATTTTGGATAACCCCTTTCGGCTTTCCTGTCGAACCAGAAGTATAAAGAATATAAGCAAGAGTATCTGGTGATATTGGTTGATTAATTTCTATAGCAGAACCACTAATATTAATTTCATCAATATTAATAATTGGCAGTTTTCCCTGAATTAATTCTTGAGCTAGAAGCAAATTTTTATGATTAGTTAAAACCACTTGAACAAGAGAATCTTCTAAAATATAAACAACCCTATCTTGAGGATATTTGGGGTCGAGAGGAACATAAGTTTTACCCGCTTTCAGCACTCCCAAAATTGCCGCTATCATTGGTGCATCATGGTCAAATAACAAAGCAATATTAGCCTGTGTATTTAAACTTTCTTCAAGAATAATTTTAGCAATTTTATTGGCTTGGAAATTTAATTCTTGATAAGTCCATTGATAATTTTTGGTTTTGATAGCAATATTATCGGGATATTTTTTAACTTGCTCTTCAAATCGTGCCGGGATAGATTGTTCAATTTCTAGTTTTGAAAACTCAATAAATGAATTAATAGGACGATGAGAATTACGGAAATGAGATAATTCATAACGTTCTCTTTCAGTTATAAGAGAGAAAGTCGAAATAGGTTTTTCTGGATGAACAGAAAGTCCTGTCAACAATCGCTGGAAATGTTTTGCCATCCATTCAATTGTATCTGCATTAAAGAGAATATTGTTATAAACAAATTGCAGATGAATCTCATTATTCTTTTCTTCTATATAGAGATTCAAATCAAACTTAGAAGTAGTTTCAATAATCGTTATAGGCTCGATTTTTAAATCATTAAGTTCAAGAGCATTTATATTCAAATTGATCATATTAAACCAAACTTGAAATATCGGAGTATGGCTTAAATGTCTTTGAGGTTGGAGTTCTTCGACTAACTTTTCAAAAGGTAAATCTTGGTGAGCATAAGCATCTAAAGTAACTTGCCGCACACGATTTAGTAATTCTCGAAAACTAGGATTGCCACTCAAGTCAGTCCGCAAAGCTAAAGTATTGACAAAAAACCCAATTAAGTCTTCAATTTCTCTGCGGTTACGTCCCGCAATAGGAGTTCCCACAATTACATCATTTTGTCCAGTATAGCGACAAAGTAATATCTTGAATGCTGCGAGTAAAGTCATGAACAAAGTTACATTCTCTGTTTGTGAAAGTAATTTGATACTTGCAGTTAATTCTGAAGATAAAATCAGAGAATGAGTTGCTCCTTGATAAGTTTGCATTTTTGGACGGGGATGGTCTGTAGGCAATTCTAATATAGGTAAATCACCACTTAATTGTTGTTTCCAGTAAACAAGTTGAGACTCTAAAATTTCACCTGTCACCCAGTCACTCTGCCACAGAGAAAAGTCAGCATATTGGATGGTAAGTGGTGATAATGGTGAGGAATTTCCTCTAGAAAATGCTTGATAAAGTGCTGCCATTTCCCTTCGCAATACATCATCAGACCAGCCATCAAAAATAATATGATGAATATTAAATAACAGCAGATATTCTTCTGGACTCAATCGCAATAGTTTGACACGAAATAGTGAATCTTTAACTAAATCGACAGGTTTTCCTGCTTCTTGATTGGCTATTTTTTTAACTTCTATTTCTCGGTTATCATCCGATAAAAGTTGTAAATCAATGATAGGTAAATTAAAAGTCATATGATCAGTGACTACTTGAATTGGTTGTCCGTCTAATGAGATAAAATTCGTGCGGAGAATTTCATGACGTTGGATGATTTCACTAATGGTTTTTTCTAATGCTGTGATATTGAGTGAACCCTGGAGTCGTAATATCAACGGCATATTATAAGCAATATTGTTGGGTTCTAATTGTGCTAAAAACCAAAGACGCTGTTGAGCGAAGGAAAGTGGTATATTTCCCTTTTGTTTTCTAGGTTCAATTGCTGGTAATGATAAAGAATCAGAGATTTTTTCAGTATTGTAGATATGCTCAGAAAGTTGGGAGATGGTAGGAAATTCAAATAATAAACGTAGCGGTATTTCTATGTTAAAGGTTTTTCTGATTCGGGAAATGAGCATTGTGGCCAGTAATGAATGTCCACCTAAATTGAAGAAGTTATCATCAATGCCAATGGTTTCTACTTTAAGTAACTGACTCCAAATATTAGCCAGGATTTTTTGTGTAGGAGTTATAGGAGCAATATAATGATTTTGAGGAGTAGAAAAATCGGGAATAGGAAAAGCATGATAGTCAATTTTGCCGTTGGGAGTCAAAGGAAAAGATTCTAAAACCACAAAGGCAGAAGGAATCATGTAATCAGGTAGTTGCTGTTTGAGATATTCACGTATTTGATCAGAAATTTCTGATTGTAAGGGGATGAAATCTGCATTTCCAGATTTAGGAATAATATAGGCAACTAATTTTTTATCACCAGGAATATCTTCTCTCGTGATCACTTTAGCATCCCGAATAGTTAGATGTTTATTTAATAGAGCTTCTATTTCTCCTAATTCTATCCGAAAACCACGAATTTTTACTTGGTTGTCAATGCGACCTAAAAATTGAATATTACCATCTGGGAGGTAACGAACTAAATCACCAGTTTTATATAATTTTGCATCTTCAAAGGGATTGGTAAGGAATTTCTGTTCTGTTAATTCTGGTCGATTTAAATAACCTAGTCCTAAACCTTCTCCACCAATATATAATTCTCCAGTAACACCAATGGGAACGGGATTTTTTTGTTGATCAAGAATATATACCTTGCGGTTTGGTAATGGTCGTCCAATGGGAATATTGTTGTAAGATTCTATTGGTGTAATTTCTGGAGGTACTGTAAAAGTGATTGCTGTTATTGTTGTTTCAGTTGGTCCGTAAGCATTAATTAAACATATTCCTTTGAGGGAACTATTTTTCCAAATTTTTAGGGTTTCTGGTGGAAGTGCTTCACCACCACAAATGACTAATCTGAGGTGATTTATGGGATTAGCATCAGCAGTTTCAGCCAAAAATTGCAACCATTGATTCAGGTAAATTGGAGGAATATTCACAACCGTTAAATCGTAATCAATCAATTTTTGGTGAAATTCCCAGGGAGTTAATAATTTTGCATTGACTAAGATGAGGGTTGCTCCAACTGCCAAAGTGGGTAAAATTTGCTCTAAGGATACATCGAAACTCAGGGATGCAAATTGTAAAATGCGGTCATTGCTTGCCTTTAACTCATAATGCTCTATGATATTCTGAGAGTGATGTGCGATCGCTTGATGAGATATCAAAACCCCTTTGGGAATACCTGTCGAACCAGAAGTATAAATCACATAAGCTAGATTTTCTCCAGTGACGCAACTCTGAAGATTATTTACCGATTCGTTGGAAATCTTTTGCCAATCTGCATCTAAATTCACGACTTGCAGCGAATTTACTGATAACTTAGCAGCTAAAAATTCCTGAGTCAAAAGAATAGAAACTTGTGAATCCTCCATCATAAATCTCAGACGTTCTTGAGGATAAACCGGATCTAGAGGTAAATAAACACCTCCTGCTTTGAGAATTCCCAACAACCCGACAATTCTTGCCAAAGATGTTTCTAAACACAATCCTACTAATTTATCGGCTCTAACTCCCAATCTTCGCAAATAATTTGCTAATTGATTCGCACGTTGATTCAGTTCTTGATATGTTAGTTGTTCATTCTCAAACACCACCGCGACTGCATCAGGTGTTTTCCTTACTTGTTCTTCAAACAACTGATAAATCAATTGATTCTGAGAAGAATTTACCTCAGTCTGATTCCATGCAATTAATAATTGATGTTTTTCCTCTGTTGTAAGTAAAGGCAATTTCCAAATATTTTGCTCAGGATTGGCCAATATCCCAGATAATAAAATCTGAAAATTTCTAATCATTCGCTCCATTGTCGAATCATCAAACAAATCCGTATTATATTCCCACTCACCTATTAGTTGTCCATTTCGTTCTTCCATTGACAGAGTGAGGTCAAATTTTGCAGTTTGTGTTGCTGATTTTAAAGCTGTCACCGTCAAATTTGATAGCTGTAATTCTCCCATTGGTGCATTTTGCAAAGCAAACATCACCTGAAATATAGGAGTATGATTTAAATGACGTTCTGGTTGCAAAACCTCAACTAACTGTTCAAATGGGACATCTTGATGAGTATATGCTTCTAAACATACCCGTCGGACTCGACTTAGTAATTCTCTAAAACTAGGATTATTACCTAAGTCAGTCCGCAATACTAAAGTATTCACAAAAAATCCCATCAAACCTTCAATTTCTCTGCGGTTACGTCCTGCAATGGGAGTTCCCACAATCACATCTTCTTGACTACTGTAACGGCAAAGTAATACTTTAAATGCTGTTAGTAAAGTCATGAACAAAGTCACACCCTCTTTTTGAGCCAGAGATGTAATGCTTGTAGTTAATTCAGGTGATAAAATAAAGGATTGTGTTGCTCCTGTATAGGTTTGCAGTCTGGGACGAAGACGATCTGTAGGTAATTCTAATAGAGGTAAATCTCCACTTAATTGCTGTTGCCAGTAATTTAATTGCGATTCTAAAATAGCACCACTCAGCCACTGTTGCTGCCACAATGTAAAGTCTGGATATTGAATAGGTAGTTGTGGTAAAGAAGAATTTAAACCTTCACAATAAGCTGTGTAAAGTGTTTTTAATTCATCAAAAAAGATTCCAAAAGACCAACCATCAAAAATAATGTGGTGAATATTCATTAATAGCAGATGTTTCTCTGCATTCAATCGTATCAAGGTGATGCGAAATAGAAAATCTTGAGCTAAATTAACAGTTTTTTCTGCTTCTTGATTAACGATTTTCTTAACTTCTGCTTCCCACTGTACATCAATGATGGGTAAATGGAAGTCAATATTATTAATAATCTGAGTTGCTTCTCCATCTATAATTACAAAATTAGTGCGGAGAATTTCATGGCGCTGGATAATTTGATCAATACTTTGTTCTAATGCACTGATATTGAGTAAACCCTGAATCTCAAAAGTGTAGGCTAGATTATAAGCAGTGCTATTTGGTTGTAATTGATCTAAAAACCAAAGACGTTGTTGAGCAAAAGATAGTGGCAGATTTTCTTGGTATTGTCTAGGTGCAATTGCTGGCATTGATAACTTATGATCAGTTACTTTGGTAATGCCAATTTGTGCAGATAATTGAGCAATAGTCGGAAATTCAAATAATAAACGTATAGGTATTTCTTGTCTTAATACTTGTCTAATTCTGGAGGTTACTTGCGTACCTAATAGAGAATGTCCTCCTAATTCAAAGAAGTTATCATGAATGCCAATATTTTCTATTTTCAGAACCTGACTCCAAATTTGCACGAGGATTTCTTCTGTGGGATTACGGGGAGCAAGATAATTATTTGCAGAAGCTGAAAAATCGGGAACAGGAAAAGCTCGATGGTCAATTTTGCCGTTGGGAGTTAAAGGAAAAGTTTCTAACACCACAAAAGCAGCAGGAATCATATAATCAGGTAAATTTTCTTTGAGGTATGCACGAATTTGATGAGATATTTCTGATGTGGAATTTTCACTGTTAGTAGGGATAATATAAGCAACTAATCTTTTATCTCCAGGAATATCTTCTCTAGTGATAACTTTAGCTGCTCTCAGATTTGGATGTTGATTTAATACGGCTTCGATTTCTCCTAATTCAATTCTGAAACCGCGAATTTTTACTTGATTATCAATGCGTCCTAGATATTCAATATCACCATTAGGTAAATAACGTCCTAAATCCCCCGTTTTATAAAGACGAGCATCTGGTTGATGATTAAATGGGTGCGAAATAAACCTTTCAGTTGTTAATTCTGGTCGTTTTAAATAACCACGCGCTAAACCTGCACCTCCAACATATATTTCCCCAGCAACACCAATCGGTACAGGTTGCAGTTGAGAATTTAAGATATAAAGTTGTAAATCGGGAATTGCACAACCGATTACTTTTGATGGAGAACTGAGATCAGCTATATTGATGGGACGATAGGTAACATGAACGGTGGTTTCCGTAATCCCATACATATTCACTAATTGAGGAGACTTGTCTCCATGTGTGTCAAACCAAGGTTTTAAGCTTTGAATATTCAGTGCTTCTCCACCAAAAATCACAAAGCGTAAGTTCAAATTATGCTCATTTTTTAAAGATGCTTCTATTTGCATCAGTTGCTGAAAAGCTGAAGGTGTTTGATTTAAAACTGTAATTTTTTCGTGAGCTAATAATTGATAAAATAATTCTGGTGAGCGACTGACATAATAAGGAATAATTACCAAACGACCACCATATAAAAGCGCACCCCAAATTTCCCAGACGGAAAAGTCGAAAGCATAGGAATGAAAAAGACTCCAAACATCATTGTGATTAAATTGAAACCAAGATTGAGTAGCTGCAAATAAACGCACGACATTAGAGTGAGGAATGAGAACACCTTTAGGTTGACCGGTTGACCCAGATGTATAAATAATATAGGCTATGTTATTGGTTTTAACAGTTTTTTCTATCTTGTCTGAGGGTGTTTTGGTGATATGTTCCCAATCGTGATCTAAACAAACTATTTTCGCTTGATGTTCTGGTATTTTTGCAATTAAATGCTGTTGTGTTAATAGTATTGATACCTGGGAATCTGATAACATGAAAGCTAACCGCTCTCTGGGATAGGTAATATCTAAAGGTACATAAGCTCCACCTGCTTTCAGAATACCTAATATACCAACAATCATTTCTAGAGATCGCTCTGTGCAAATACCAACTAAAACCTCTGGTTGTACTCCTAATGTTTGCAGATAATTGGCTAATTGATTCGCACGTTGATTGAGTTCTTGATAAGTTAGTTGTTCATTCTCAAATGCTACTGCAACTGCATCAGGTGTTCTCTCTACTTGTTCTTGAAATAGTTGATGAATGCACTTATTTTGAGGATAATCTGTCTGAGTTTGATTCCACTCAACTAATAATTGATATCTTTCTTTTTCTGTAAGTAAAGGTATATGAGCAAGAGTTTGTTCGGGAAGATTAATTATATTTGTTAATAGAGTTTCTAGATGTTCTAACATTCTCATTATGACATCGTCTGCAAATTGAGTTTGCTGATAGTGACTTTTTATTAATAAATCTGACTCTGTATCAATAGATAAAATTAGAGGATAGTCAGTCAATTTAAGGCATTCTAATTTTTCATAATTTCCAAATATCACCAAGATTTCAAATAATGGTAATTCTGGGTAAATTTCACTCCATTCTCGGATTTGTTTTAGGGGAGTAGATTCGCAATTGATCAAAATTGACCATTGTCTTTCTAGTTCTTCTAACCATGCTAATAATGAAGCATTGGCATCAACGGAAACTTGCACAGGTAGAATGTCGAAATCAAGTTTTTCTTTGATTACACCAAAGAGAATATCTGTTTCTCTAGTGTAATGACTTAAAAGTAGAGCTAATGCCCCATTAATTAAGGTATTAATGCTTAGTTTATGGTTTTGAATAAAAGTTTTCAAATCTGAATTTTTACAGCTTGAAATGCGAATTTCCTGGGTTTGATGGGATGAAGAACAAGGAGTGCTTGCAGGTAATGTGAGAGGATCTGTGAAATCTCGCAAAAAACTCTGCCAGAATCTTTCAGGATTGGAATAGGAATTTAAAGGAGTATTTTCTACATTTTGATTTTTCATAATTAATCTAATTTTTTGATTTTTTAGTATACAGCAAAAAGTTCATAATTTAACCAAATATAGAACCCCCTCTCTAAATCTCTCCTCGTGAACAGGGAAAGCCAGTTTTTTCATCAATAAAAAGTAAAATTCCTCACCATTTTGAGTATGCTTAATCGGCGAAAGTTAGCATAAAAAATCTCAGAAAGCCGACTATAATCCACAATCTAAAATTGTCTGAAATTCTATCTATATCATCCAAAGTATTTGACCCCCGCCAAACTCAGAGTTTAACGGAGGAATTAGATTAAGCAGGAAGAGCGAACTGCTTGCAGCAGCGCTTACGCTATCGCTAAAATTAGTACTTCTAACGATTTATGCGTTTCATCCGTGGAAAACATTGTCTGCAAGACCTAGACCGTTGTTGTAATTATCCAGTGCTGTATTAATGATACTACCAGCATCTAAGGGATAGAGAACATTGGTGTTGGATTTGTAAGGACTTGGTAAATCAGAAGCATTGGAAATACCTAAATTCCAGTAGCTATTAGCAAGCCGGGGGCTACTGGCAGTGCTACCAGTCATTTGGTATATCGCGCCATCACCTTTCTTATCGCCATTTTCGTCTGGAGTGAAGGCTTGCAACCAATTGATGCCTTCGTTGATATAGTATCGAGCATCTTTATCGTTTGGATTGGCTGTGTCAATGGGGTTGCCAGCAAGATAATTCAACCAACTAGCAACCAAAGAGCGACCAAGATCATACCGTTTATCTCCATTGGGATGCTCTGAAGAATCAACCATTTGGAGTGCTTGAGCGCGGGTATAGAAGATGGTATCTTCTCCTGCGTCTGTTTTGCCATTGCGGTTGTAGTCACCGATGAGTAGCCCTATGTCATACTGTCCTTTCACTGAATCAAGAACTTTTCCAGGCTGTGCAGAGTTGGTATAGGGTGCAAACAGAAGATCGCTGTTGGGGAAATTGGCTTCTTCTTTTTGTGATGGTTCGTTGCCTTGGACACCATCCCAGAATTTTTGCCAACTTGTATTTTGCCAGAATCCAGGAGTACGCACACCAGGAGCTGATGGAAGGTTTGAGCCAGCGATGACTGTATTTACATCAGTAGCGTTGTTGTTAGCCAGATTGGTGTCAGTGAAACCACTGGGTGCAGTTACTGTGGCAGTGTTAGTCAGAGAAATCGTTGTTGGCGGAACATATTTCTGAACATCTAAATACTCAATCTTAAATTGATCGTTTGCATCCCCTGTTTTACCGGCAATCACTAGAGTATTACCAACATTATTAGCTGCATTGATATCTGCCCAGCGATCGCTACTACCACCGAAGTTGACTTCAGTGAAGCCAAAGTTGTTGAGAACAGAATCACTTAAGGTGAGGTGATTATTGAATGGATTATTAAAGTTACCAATCCAAACGGAGATATCACTGTCATCAATTACATAATCGAGGAAGGCACGATCAACAACCACTGAATCAGAGAACTCAAACAGAACATAGTTATTCCGTCCCACATTATCCACACGATGCAGTCCGCCAGAACCATTACCTTCACTGCTGTCGGTAACACCTAAACCACCAGTGTAGCTACCGAGATAGGCAGTTTTCCAACTTCCAGAACTATCTCGACTAAATGCACTTGTTTTGACTGAGATACCGTCCTTGGTGAAAGTCCGAATATTACCATCTGTTCCATCTGTCCAACTATTACCACTGAAGTCAAATTTGCTAGTTGTAGTGTTGGTGTTGGCACCGGATGACCCAGCGCTGGCAGCTACTGTACCGTTCACCGTATAAGTGATGCTACTACCACCTGTCAGAGTCACATAATCGTTGATATCACCTGTGCCACTGGTTTCATTATCCGTAGCTCCTCCGGTTGCCACACTTGTCCAGGTGACGTTGGTTAGATCACTGGGCATGATATCGCTCACCAGGGCGTTGGTAGCAGTGATCAGACCATTGTTATTGACGACAATGGTATAGGTTATTTGCTGTCCAGGGGTAACAGTTGTCAAACCGTCGGTTTTGGTAATTGATAAGTCGCCGATATTTTTGATTAGTCCTGCGTCAATCGTCAAGTCATCGGTCGTTCCCACTGAGAATTGAGCCGTTGTTCCGTTCGTATTGACAACATCACTATCAGCCACATCGTTACCTACATTAGCAGTGGTGAATCCATCGAAGCCGGTGGGTTCAACAAATTGAATGCTGTAGGTGCTATTGGAGTTAACAGTGAATTGGTAGAGACCGTTGGCATCGGTGGTCGTTGTCCCGACTTGAGTACCCCCTTGGTTAAAGAGCTTAATAGCTACACCTGCAACGCCAGATTCGCCTGTATCTTGGACACCGTTACCGTTTGTGTCGTACCAAACGCGATCGCCAATTTTCACGTTGGAGACTGCAACCACAGTGTCAGTATCGGTAGCACTGTTGTTGTTGGGGTTGGTGTCGTTGAAACCAGTGGGAACAGTCACTGTAGCGGTGTTAGTCAGAGAAATCGTTGTTGGCGGAACATATTTCTGAACATCTAAATACTCAATCTTAAATTGATCGTTTGCATCCCCTGTTTTACCGGCAATCACTAGAGTATTACCAACATTATTAGCTGCATTGATATCTGCCCAGCGATCGCTACTACCACCGAAGTTGACTTCAGTGAAGCCAAAGTTGTTGAGAACAGAATCACTTAAGGTGAGGTGATTATTGAATGGATTATTAAAGTTACCAATCCAAACGGAGATATCACTGTCATCAATTACATAATCGAGGAAGGCACGATCAACAACCACTGAATCAGAGAACTCAAACAGAACATAGTTATTCCGTCCCACATTATCCACACGATGCAGTCCGCCAGAACCATTACCTTCACTGCTGTCGGTAACACCTAAACCACCAGTGTAGCTACCGAGATAGGCAGTTTTCCAACTTCCAGAACTATCTCGACTAAATGCACTTGTTTTGACTGAGATACCGTCCTTGGTGAAAGTCCGAATATTACCATCTGTTCCATCTGTCCAACTATTACCACTGAAGTCAAATTTGCTAGTTGTAGTGTTGGTGTTGGCACCGGATGACCCAGCGCTGGCAGCTACTGTACCGTTCACCGTATAAGTGATGCTACTACCACCTGTCAGAGTCACATAATCGTTGATATCACCTGTGCCACTGGTTTCATTATCCGTAGCTCCTCCGGTTGCCACACTTGTCCAGGTGACGTTGGTTAGATCACTGGGCATGATATCGCTCACCAGGGCGTTGGTAGCAGTGATCAGACCATTGTTATTGACGACAATGGTATAGGTTATTTGCTGTCCAGGGGTAACAGTTGTCAAACCGTCGGTTTTGGTAATTGACAGATCACCAACATTTTGATAAACACCTGCATCTAAAGTGAGGTTGTTTTCACCAGAAGCAAGAGTGACAATCTGAGTTTTGCCAGTGCTGGGATTAGCATCGGAGTCTATAGAATCATCAGTACCTGCATCAGCTTGAGTAAACTGATATCCCGCAGGTAAACCAGAGAATTCAACTTGATATTGTTCCCCTGGAGTCAGTCCTGCGAAGTTGTAATTGCCATTAGCATTTGTAGTAGTGGTGACGGTAGTATCACCAATACCATTGATAATGCCATCTGCACCCCCAGCAATCAGGGTAACGCTTATACCAGCTACACCTGCTTCTCCTACATCTTGAATGCCGTTGTTGTTGTTATCAGCAAAGACATAATCTCCTAATGATGCCAAGTTATAGAACCCTGCATCAATTGTGGGGTCATTTTCCCCTGGTGACAGGTTGATGACATCTGAAATTAAGCCATCAGAATCAACGCTATCATCCCCACCCACATTGCTTGGACTAATTTGGCTAAACCCATCAGGAGTGACAAACATCACCTTGTAATCCCCTGGAGTTAATCCTTCAAAGCTATATTTGCCATCACTATCTGTTGTCGTGGTGGCAATCACTGCACCTGTGTTGGGATTAATTAGCTTGACTGTAGCTTCTGCAATTCCGGGTTCGTTGGCATCTTGAATTCCATCTGCATTTAAGTCGTGCCAGACAAAATCTCCTAAGCTGGCAAGGAGAACTAACCCGGCATCTAATGTACCGTTGAATTCTCCACTTGTTAAGGTGACGGTTTGGGTTAATCCTGTGGCATCTGCATCACTATCCGTTCCATCATCTCCCACATTTGCTGTTGTGAAGATATAGCCATCAGGAGATGTGAATTTAACTTGATAGTCTCCAGGAGTTAAACCAGCAAACAGGTATGAACCATCTGCATTAGTTGTGCTTGAGTTAATTACTTGACCATTTTGGATGAGTTCTACTGTGACACCATTTAAGGCTGTGTCTCCTGCATCTTGAATGCCGTTGTTGTTGTTATCAGCAAAGACATAATCTCCTAATGATGCCAAGTTATAGAACCCTGCATCAATTGTGGGGTCATTTTCCCCTGGTGACAGGTTGATGACATCTGAAATTAAGCCATCAGAATCAACGCTATCATCCCCACCCACATTGCTTGGACTAATTTGGCTAAACCCATCAGGAGTGACAAACATCACCTTGTAATCCCCTGGAGTTAATCCTTCAAAGCTATATTTGCCATCACTATCTGTGGTGGTGGTGGCAATCACTGCACTTGTGTTGGGATTAATCAGCTTGACTGTAGCTGCTGCAATTCCGGGTTCGTTAGCATCTTGAATTCCATCTGCATTTAAGTCATGCCAGACAAAATCTCCTAAGCTGGCGAGGAGAACTAACCCGGCATCTAATGTACCGTTGAATTCTCCACTTGTTAAGTTGACTGTTTGGGTTAATCCTGTGGCATCTGCATCACTATCAGTTCCATCATCTCCCACATTTGCTGTTGTGAAGATATAGCCATCAGGAGATGTGAATTTAACTTGATAGTCTCCAGGAGTTAAACCAGCAAACAGGTATGAACCATCTGCATTAGTTGTGCTTGAGTTAATTACTTGACCATTTTGGATGAGTTCTACTGTGACACCATTTAAGGCTGTGTCTCCTGCATCTTGAATGCCGTTGTTGTTGTTATCAGCAAAGACATAATCTCCTAATGATGCCAATTTATAGAATCCTGCATCAATTGTGGTATTGATTTCTCCACCGACTAAGGTGACAAGATTAGAGGTGAGGTTATTGTTGGGGTTAGCATTAGAATCAAGGGCTGTATCGCTGGTTTGAAGATAGGGACTAACAGCATGAAAATCGGTCGGTAAGCTAAATTTCACCTGATAGCTACTAGGCAGCAAGGGACCAAACTGATAGTATCCTTTTTCTATTTCTGCTGTGTGGAGGTTGTCTCCAGTAATAGTTGTGCCAAGAACATTACCGTTTGTATCGAGTAATGTTACTGTTACACCATCTATTCCTTCTTCGTTGGCTTCTTGAATTCCATTAGCATTTAAGTCATGCCAAACAAAATCTCCAATACCCGCAGTTTTGACTTCCATCAAGATGGGCTGCTGTCCAGATCCTTTAATGATGACACCCAAATCTTGTCCTGCTACTGGTACAAAGCTAGTGCCATTAGTTATGGCCATATCCACTAGCCTATCTGCGTTGGCCTGACTATAGTCTTGTAATGTATTATAGTCACCGCTATTTAATATGTTCGTCTCACCAAGAAGTATCCAGATGGCTAACTGCACATCATACTGTGTGTAATCAAAGCCATTGTATTGATATTTATTGTTGACGATATTGGCTTCTTCAGTAACGTTATTTAAAAGCCAATTGATTTGCTGGAGTTTATCCAGGTAAGGGTCAGGCAATGAAGTGATTGTCTGTGAACCTGTATAAAGTATACCTGTAGGAATGTTTCCATAGCTGGAATATACACTAGCGTTGTTATAAGTACCTTTAGCAATGTTAAAGTTACTGTTAATACACCAAGCGTCATAAACTCCATTGAGTAAGCCGCCATTAGTAATGGTGACATTTATGTAACTGGGTAAAAGAGATACCGTTCCTGCTGTTGGTGTATCGTAATTGGTGATTATTTCAGTAGAGTTGGTTGGTAATGTTGAGTTGAAGATTAAGAGATTTTCATCTGCCATAACTTTATCCTTGTATATGTGTGAAGTAATTCAAAACCTAAGTAGAAAAATGCAAAAGACAAACTATGCCATGACAAGTAAGGTTGCCTAAAAACCTCTTTTTTCATGACTGATAATTTGTCATAACGATAGTTTTTAATGCCAACTTATTTATCAATTTGTATCTTTTAAATGAAAAATAAGTTAGCTTTCAATAACTAACTAATAGTAATATTACTGAAGTTCCAATTACTATGGCTTTTCGTGAAATTTCTACAAAGATGTAGGCATATTATGTAAAGATTAAGCATTTTGTGGTGAAATTCACCTAAAACTGTCTGAAGATAATTTGTCTAAGTAAGAATAATAAGTCTTGAATCTAACCGAGATTATACTGGTTTCCATACTGCCCGGTTAAGACTCTCAAATTTGTCAGTTGGTTTGGGTAAAGAGGGTAAAGGTTTTTTCTGCCTCCCATTCCCCCTGTTTTACCCTGAATTTTTCACAAAATCGCGTTGCTCTCCCTTCAAACGCAGTCTACGTATTTTCAATCATTGCTCATCGCCGGTTCTAATCGGCCTATTTCAGAGGGTAAATGTTGTTCCATCCAATTACTTAGATCGGTTAAGACTTGAGGATAATTAATGTCACAATGTAAATCGTGATAGGCTTCCGGATACTCTATGCGTAGTTTATCTGGGTAAGTTACTCGCTGGTAGAAAAGTTCACTGCCCTCAGGTAAAGCGACTCTGTCTGCACCACCATGTAAAATTAATAGGGGTACTTTCCATTCGGCAGCATGGGCATGAATCCAGGCAAGTGTAACGAAGAATTCTGTGGAGAAACGGGCTGTGGCGCGGGTATGCCGCAAATTATCTTGATTGTAGTTAGTTATAATTTTTGCATTTCGTGAACCAGCCGTTGTGTCTAGTCCCGTATTTAAGGAAAAACGCGGCCACACCTGGGAGAGCATTTTTCCTAACATTATGCGAATAGGTGATACTCCCACTTCTCCAATGCTTGGTGCAAAGGCAATCACACCTTGCAATGCAGATGTATCTTGGGGATAGTGCAGAGTGTAGTCTAAAACTATCATTCCGCCCATGCTATGACCAAATAGGAAAATTGGGCATCCTGGTTGCTGCTGCTGAATCATTTGTAAGAAGGCTCGCACGTCATCACGAAACTCAGCCCAAGTATTTATGTAGCCTCTTTGACCTGGTGAGCGCCCATGTCCACGTAAATCTAAGCCATAGATGGCATATTGCTGGGGTAGCAAATGCTCAATTACATTTTTGTAAAGTCCGCTGTGTCCTCCCAGTCCATGTACCAGTACTAATATTGCCCGTACTGCACCCCCTTTCCAGCTTTGGTAATACAGGTCAAGTCCCCCAACACCTTTAAATGTGCCTACGCTGTGGTAAATCATAGGGTTAATTTTTTACGTTCTTTCCCAGCAAGCTATGAGCTTATCAACGTACATTGTAGGGAAAATAGCTTCTAACTGTGGGAAGAATTACAGAAATTTTGAGTTTTTGTGACGGATTTGCTTAAATATTGTTATGTCTTGGATATGACAAAGGATAACTTTGATATATATAGACTTCTGACAGGGGAGTATTTTAGAGTAGACAATCAACCATTATGATTGGTTCATGAATAGTTCTTCGAGCGAATCTTCTCCTGAAGTCCAAGCTGATGGGGAATTGAGATCAAGTCATCAGCCAGAATTAGAAACTTTACCGCCTTTGACTGATGCAACTATCAAGCGGGTAAGGGAAGGTGTGGCTGCGGCGTGTCATCGCTCTATTCGTCATACTATAGAAACTACTCTCAATCAGTTATCTGCTATTAGTCAGGAATATAGGGAACCACGAGTTAATGCTCATATCAGACGTTGGGTAGTGCGATCGCTCATTCATGCTCTTTTTTCTATCAGAGTCCAAAACATCGAAAATATCCCGCCCATACCAGCCATCTTAGCTGCTAACCATCTTCACCACTTCGACCCTTTAGTATTACTCTCAGAAATTCCCACCCAACCCCACTATTACATTCTCGGTGATGCCCGCACTCTCTACAACAAATTCTGGAAACGCTTTATTTTAGGTTTTGCAGGTGGTGTAATTCCCTTAGAGCGAATTTGGGGTGAAGAACTCGCTGTTATAGCTGCTGCGAAAGCTGGACAGGAGGAGGTGAAGGAATTAGCTACAGCCATTCAAGAAAATGTCAACCCCGGTGGAGATATCCAGACGTTACGCCGCATAGATCGGATTGTTGCGGCCATTTTTAATCATGGAGATGGGTTGATTCTCTTTCCTGAAGGGAGATTGGGAACTGCTGAGGGTCATTTGCATCCTTTCAAACGCGGGACGGTAATTTATGCTTTGCGGGCTGGATTACCAATCATACCAATTGCATTAATTGGCACTCATGACTTGTTTTTGAGAAAAAAGTTAACGATTCGTGTGGGTGAACCTTTATACTTTCCCCCAACTAAAAGGCCGAAGCGTCAGGAAATAGATACTGCTTTAGCAGCATTGGAAAAGGCGATTCAGGCTTTGTTACCTACAGATTATCAAGAACCAAGGGGGATAAAATTGTTACGGCATTTTCTCAATCGGATGTTGTGGTGAAAGGAAGTAACAAGATTTTTTCTCACGCAGAGGCGCAGAGGCACGGAGAGGAAATAAGAGGATTTATTCTGCTTCTAAAAATCCTTTGATGGTTTCCGCTGGAATACTAAAAACAGGATGATTAAATATCGCTTTTAATGCTTCTAATCCACCAGCTTTAAGTGCAGATATTAATCTGGATTTTAGGGTTGGGTTGCGTTTAATTTCTTGATGAATGGCGTTGGTTATTCCTTCGTTTGTCGCTGTTTGATTGTTTTTAGATAATTGATGAAGCAGTTGTTGGATTTCTGCTGCGGCTTCGGCTAAATTCTGTTTTTGTTCTGCTGTGTAATTATTTTGATTAAATGTGACATTACTACCAGATTGGGCTGTATCTACAAATTGGTTATTTGCATTTCTTTGGTCATATTTAGATTGATAAGCTTCTGACATGGAATTACTCTCTGTTGTTACGTGATTATGAATATTAATTACATTAAATGATTCTTTTTTCTGGTTGTCAAGTTCAGTTTGTAACGGTGTAACTTGGGTTTGCAATTCTTGATTTAATTCTTGGATTAGTAGACTCACATCATCAATTAACCTGCGAACATTAACCATTTCAAAACTATTTTCGCACTCGATTTGATAACGATTAGCATATAAACGTTTACGTAATGATTCTAGAGGATAAGCATGAGGTGTTTGACTTCCTTCACATTCTTTGCAGTTACAAGGAACAAGAGTATCATATTTCAAACGCTCAAAAGAACGATGTATTTTATCGAGTTCGTGTGTGATGACAGTCAACAATTCTTTTTTACGACTTCCGACTACACGGATTTTAATTTCCTTTTGATTATAGTTTTCAATTACTTCAGCACGAGTTTGATCTTTATTGAGAATAACGCCACTTCTCCAAACTTGTTTTTGCTCTTCAATCCAAGGATGTGTTTCTACAATGAAGCGAGTGATAATTCCTTTGGGCATGAATTCATATTTGTAGCGTAAAATTAAATTATGGGATTTATCCCAGGTGTATTCAGGTTGGTTGATGTCGAGTAGTTGGGGTGAAATATATTTCCCGTCATAATTAGGAATTGGGTAACAAAGTTTAAACCGCATCATCAATTGCAGCAGTTCATCTCTCATGTCAGTATATTCGACATCTTTCCAAATTTCTGCAAGATTCTCTTGGGTAAAACATCCTAAATTTTTAATAACGTTTTTATTGTCTAGCACTTTGTAAACTGCTGTAGTACCCCATTCTGGTTTGAGGATGACATAGTGTTTAAGTGTAGGATCATCTTGAAAATGCAAGCAAACGCCGAGGTCATGCAAATAGCGACCTAGCAGCAGCATATCCTCACGTTTAGTTAAACTATTGAGTTTACAAAGGTTGTAGTATTCTTCAAGACTGATATAGTTGCGAGATTCGGTTTCTAAATCAGAACGAACTTTCACCCAAATTTTTGGTAGAGGTGTACCAACATGAGGAAGTTTATTTATGTATTGCTGAATAGCATTTTTAATTTCTATTAAACCACGATTAGTCGCTAAGTTAGCTGGTAAAACTTCTTTGAGATTTAGAAATTCTCCTCGCAATTGGCGTTCGTTGACTTCACATTGACGTTCTTGTTTTTCGTTTTTAATAATGATAACTGGGCTATTATCACTCAACAGTTCTACAACTTTTAGCCAATAATAAAAATCAGTATTTTCTTTACGATCATCCGCAACTAAGGCATAGAAAGAACGTGAAGTTAGAAAAAATTGGTGGGTTTGATGATAAATTTCTTGTCCACCAAAGTCCCAAATGTTAACACGAAATTCTTGACCATTATCTAGGTTGAATTTCCATTGAATGACATCAATACCTTCAGTTAATTTTTCATCTGATCGAAGTTCGTATTTTTCATTTTCAATCTTCTTTACCAAAGAGGTTTTACCTGCACCTCCTTCACCGACAACCAAAAATTTAGCCTCATATAAAAGATCAGATTCTTGTTCTAACTGTTGCCGATAAAAATTAAGAATTGCTTGTAATCCCTGCGCTTTTATTTCTGGTGGAAGATTGATTATTTTTTTCTCATCAAGTTCAAGTTGCTTCAAGTTAGTGAGTTGTCCTATTTCCGGTGGCAGACTGCTGAGTTGATTGTTACTGAGGTAGAGGGATTGGAGGTTGGTGAGTTGTCCTATTTCTGGTGGCAGACT
>NZ_JAYGGY010000085.1:57139-87345 GCF_034931625.1 Anabaena cylindrica UHCC 0172
GGGATTGGAGGTTGGTGAGTTGTCCTATTTCTGGTGGCAGACTGCTGAGTTGATTGTTACTGAGGTGGAGGGATTGGAGGTTAGTGAGTTGTCCTATTTCTGGTGGCAGACTGCTGAGTTGATTGTAACTGAGGTAGAGGGATTGAAGGTTGGTGAGTTGTCCTATTTCCGGTGGCAGACTGCTGAGTTGATTGCTTCCGAGGGAAAGGGATTGAAGGTTTGTAAGTTGTCCAATGTCTGGTGGTAAAGTTGTCAAATCCTTATCAGATAGATAGAGTTTCTTTGCACCACTTCTTAATGCTTGTTTAATTATCTGTAGTAGTTCTGCCTCAGTCATGAACAATTACTGAACTGTGATTACTAGAGTTTAGCAAACAGATGTCGCAGTTTGAGAACCGCTATCAGGTAAAAAATTACGCAATAGCGCCCAAATCGTTATAGTCTATACGTAAATTCCCTCGTAACTGACTCAAGATGCAAATAGACTTTCACCATGGTGTCACCTACGTTGTAGCGCGACTAGCAGGTTTTGACCACGAAGATGCTGGTATTGTCGCTTACTGCGCTCAATATGTAGATGATGCTATCAATAGCGGTTTAATTCGATTCGATAATGGGGCGATGTTTACCCGCATCAGTTCTGCACACAAAATGCTCGATTATCGCAATTTTAAGGCGTTAGCAATTCATCATGTTTGGATTCCTTTTCATTTTTTACCAGGAAATGGCGGAAAACCAGCAGGTGAAGATCCTGAAGGGAAGTTTATTGAAAAGTTGATTTGTCGTCCTAATAGTGATGTTGCAAAGCAAATGGTGAGGGAATGTATCCAACGCCAGGATACTGCTTATAGTTTACATCGTCTGGGTATTACTATGCACGTTTATGTTGATACCTGGGCGCATCAAGGTTTTGCTGGTGTTAATCATCGAGTTAATGAAGCGAAAAAATTACTTGATGAAAATGACCAACCTGATCGGAATTTGATGGATAGATTGAAGAATTATTTTGTCAGTGAGGCTTTACCTTTAGGACATGGTGCGGTTTTGAGTCATCCTGATAAGCCGTTTTTACGTTGGGGTTATATCAACGGTAGGGGTGAGAAAATTAGGCGTAACAATCCTGAAGATTTTCTGGCAGCGGCTGATAATATGTGTAAAGCTATGCAGCGTTATTTAATAGGTGATCCTGATGCGATTGTCCCAGGATTGCCAGAACCAGATAAAAGTTTAATTGCCTTGATGTTGGCGAATATTAAAGATATTAAAGGTCATGTACGTCATCAAAAATGGTTAAGTGCTATATCCCAAGGTCAATTTAGTTTTGGTGCAGCTAATATCAGCTATATCCCCAAAGGTAAAAGTTCCTGGAAATACCTTGCTTTGGGAACTGAAAGCCCTGTTGATAAAGATAATGAAATTTTCCCCTATCATCCCAGTTTCTTGGTCAGCAATTGGAAATTATTTCACGATGCTTTACAAGCACATCAATTTTACGTTATTCATGATTTGCTACCCCAATATGGAATTTGTGTTGCTTGAGAAGAAGGTGACAGGGAATATGCTAAAAATGGTTGGAAATTTTACTTTTAAACGCAGAGGTTCGCTGAGGTAAACGCAAAGTGACGCAGAGTTTTTATTGAGGTTTTCGCTTTGAATTTTGTTATCCTCATAAGGTCGAGATATTAACGGTTTTTCAAAAATCCAAACATCAAATAGAAATCTTAATCCTGCTAATCCTTTAATCCTGTAAATCCTGATTCAGACATTTTCACCTTACCTGCAATAAGCCTTTAAAGAAATAAATCATATTCATAAAGATCATTTCTAGCCAAAGCATGACATGATCTAACCATGCTAAAATTTGCTCTAAGGGATGGATTTCATATCCTAAAAATGTGGCGGTGGTTTCTATCCAATCTGGTTGGATTTGACGTTGATTTTTTTTCTCAGTCTCAACTTGGGGATTAGTAGCTACTTTTGAAGATTTTTTATTTCTAAATACACCTTTTTTTGATTTTGATAACAAGTCTAGTTGAGTATCTTCTGTAAATGAATTAGCAGTTAAATCAGAATTTACATCATCAACATTTATTTCTAAATCACCAAACAAATCACCATAACTCAACCAAGTATCTGTGATTAAGTCAGATTGCGGTAATTGATGATTTTGGTTAACCTGTTTCGCAGGTTTAATTGGTGGTTTTTCTGAATTTGATTGATTATCAAATTGGTGAATATTTCTACCACCAAAAAAGTAATTTATTGCCGCTTCAATTAAGGCTGGAATATTCGGAGTTTGATTTTCCAAATTATTAGCATTAAATGAATTTTTTTCTCTGGCTTCTAGCTGTTCTCTACCATAGATAAATATGTCAAGTTGATTTTTAGCACTTTGAATAATTTCCTGACTACGTTGTTTTATAGGTGCTAAAGATGTAATTTCTAAGTTAGCGATAACGTTATCTATTAATGCTAGAAGTTTACCAGGATAAGCTGGAAGATTGACTACTATATTGCTTTCAGAGAAATTCTTTATAGTTGAGTTATTCTGACCAGTTAGCTTTGTTAATATCCGGTCAATTTCTGGTAGTAGTTCCTGTTCTTTTTTGACTTCAGCTAACGTTAAAGAATACCTGTATTCCGCGATTTCGCTATTAATTTTATCTGCTATTTTTGTCTGTTGTTGAATTGTCAAAACATCGAGAATTTTGTTATCGTTGGTAACGAGTACCAAGTGACGATTTTCCAAATGTACTGCAATTCCTCGCACTTTTGGTATATGCTGCTGGAGTGTGTTTTCTGGTTTTAGAGATTTAGTAATATTAGATTCAGACTGATTTTTTACAGTTTTCCACCGCCCTAAACGGATAATTGCTTCCCGCAGGTTATCACCCAATAACTGCAATGGGTTGACATTTTGTAAAGTTTGTGAATCAGAAGCTGCGGCAGATGGTAGATTTTGAACTAACTCTAGTACGTGCTGAATGGGTGCATCAACAGGTGGGGGAGTTTGTGGTTGTAGCCTTTTTCCTGCTAGTTCATCTGGCTGAAACAGTTGATAAAGTGGGTAAAGTAAGGCTTCGACACTCCATTTGGTAGCAACTTGCAAATTGCGGAAGGAGTTTTCCCACTGCTGTGTCAACCGCTGAGATTGCTGGTTGAAAAAGTTAAATAGTTTACTTTGATAACGACCTGAAGACATGGTAGAGATTGGTTAGTGTGAGTGTGATTAAGTTTTGAGACTCCCACAAAACTGTTAGTTATCGTCAGTCAGTGCCATTATCTTAGCGAAATATGACTCTTCCTGTTTATCCATTCGATACCAAATCTATTTCAGCAGCGATTGAGAAGTTACGCGCTTGCTGTCAAGTTAATATCCAGTCCTGTTGGTTTTATCAGCAGGTTGACTGGGGAATTGATGAGGTTATGAATTCAGATTTGTCTGTTTGGGAAACTGTAAAGTTAAATGATAAAGCCCATGTTGCTTGGACAGGGGGGAAGCAGGTGCTGTGGTTGGTGCAGAAGTTGGTTGTTCCCCAAGATTTGCAAGGTTATGATTTGGCTGGTTTGTCTTTGCGGTTGGTTTTAGTGTGGTGGGCTGATGCGGCGGAGGTTTATGTTAATGGTAAGTTGGTTTTGGCTGGTGATTTGTTTGATTGTTCTCCGAGAGTGCTTTTAAGTCAAGGTGTTTCTAATGGGGACGAGTTTGTTGTTGCTGTGCGGTTGGTGAGTCCGGGACATTCTGATGGGGCTTTGGTGCGATCGCTCTTCGTTTTTGAGTCTCTAGATTATAATAGGTTAGATCCGGGTTTTTTGGCTGATGAGTTGGCTGTTTTTCATCTGTTAGCGCCTGATAGGTTATCTGTTTTGGTTGAAGCGGTTGAAGAGGTAACGAACCGCAAAGGCGCGAAGGGCGCGAAGGAAGAAAGAGAAGAAGGGAAGAAGGAAGAATGGAATAGAATTCTATTTCATCTTCGTGAGTCTTTAATTAAATCCAAAATCCAAAATCTAAAATCTAAAATTCACCTCTTGGGTCATGCTCATTTAGATTTAGCATGGTTATGGCCTGTTTCTGAAACTTGGAATGCAGCGGTAAGTACTTTTGAGTCGGTGTTAAGTTTACAGGCTGATTTCCCTGAGTTGGTTTTCTGTCATACAACTCCGGCTTTGTATGCTTGGGTTGAGGAATATCGTCCTGATTTGTTTGCGAAGATTCAAGTTCAGGTTAAAGCGGGAAGGTGGGAAGTTTTGGGTGGGTTTTGGGTGGAACCAGATTTGAATCTGATTTCTGGTGAGTCTATTGTCCGTCAGTTGTTGTATGGACAGCGTTATTTTCAGGAAAAGTTTGGGAAGGTTTCTTCTGTGGTTTGGGTTCCTGATACTTTTGGTTTCTGTGCGACTCTACCTCAGTTTTTCGCCAATGCGGGAATTGAGTTTTTTGTGACTCAGAAATTACGCTGGAATGATACTACTAAGTTTGATTATGGCGCTTTCTGGTGGCGATCGCTTGATGGTAGTCAAATATTTAGTTTTATGTCTGCACTGATAGGCCAAACTATTGATTCTGTTAAGATGGCTGAATACGCCTGTGAATGGGAATCTCAAACGGGTTTACATGATTCTCTCTGGCTTCCTGGTGTGGGTGATCATGGTGGTGGTCCGACTCGTGATATGTTGGAAGTTGCACGGCGTTGGCAACATTCTCCTGTTTTCCCCAAATTAGAATTTACAACTGCGGAGAAATATCTCCAATTAATAAAATCCCAAAGTCAAAATTTACCTGTTTGGGAAGATGAGCTTTATTTGGAATTTCATCGCGGATGTTATACTACGCACGCAGACCAAAAACTCTGGAATCGCAAATCTGAAAATCTTTTATACGCAGCTGAGTTATTTGCAACTTTAGCAAGTGTTATTTGTGGTTTTACCTATCCCCACGCAGAAATTGAAGCTGCTTGGAAGCAAGTTTTATTTAATCAGTTTCACGATATTTTACCCGGTTCTTCTATTACTCAAGTCTATGAGGATGCTTTACCGGAATGGAAACAGGTGGAACAGGTGGGAAATAGGATATTAGATCAATCTTTGAGAGCGATCGCATCTCACATCAATTTACCACAACCACCACAACCCCATAGCATCCCCATCATAATTTTTAATTCTCTCAATTGGCAACGCTCTGAAGTCGTCACCGTTAACCTGTCAAAAATTATCAAAGAATCCCAGTCCACGCAGGTGGACTTCGTTTGTGTAGCCCCAGAATTCCATTCTGAGGGTAATCATAACCCATCATGGAAAATTTACGACATTGCCGGAAATCAACTTCCTTCCCAAGAAAGTGAAAATTCTTTGTTATTTATCGCTACTGTACCATCTGTAGGTTACAGCATATATTGGCTGTGTCCATCTTCTCATCAAACTAGCTCATTGCCAACAGACTGGAAATTAGAAAACGAATACTTGCGAGTTCAAGTCAACCCAGAAACCGGAGATTTAGAAAGCGTCTTTGATAAAATCCAACAACGGGAAATTTTAACCGTTGCGGGAAATCAACTCCAATCTTTTGAAGATAGTGGACAATATTGGGATGCTTGGAATATTGACCCCGACTATAACACAAAACCTCTACCTGCGACCAAATTAAAATCAATTCAATGGGTAGAAAATGGAGAAATACAACAACGTTTGCGCGTAATTCGTCAACTCGGAAAATCAGAATTTTCTCAAGACTACATTCTCCAAGTTGGTTCACCACTTTTGAAAATTACTAATACTGTAAATTGGCAAGAAAATCAAGTATTAGTTAAAACAGCTTTTCCTCTCAACCTCGAAGCCGATTTTGCCACTTATGAAATTCCCTGCGGTGCAATTCGTCGTTCTACAAATCCCCAAACCCCCGCAGAAAAAGCAAAATGGGAAGTTCCGGCTTTACGCTGGGCAGATTTAACCACCAATACACCTACAGGTAAATACGGTGTGAGTTTATTGAATGATTGTAAATATGGATACGATGCAAAACCAAATCAACTCCGTCTTACACTTCTGAGAAGTTCTAACTGGCCAGATCCAAAAGCTGATAGAGGCACACATGAATTTACTTACGCTTTATATCCTCATCTTAAAAGTTGGGAACAAGCAGATACAGTCAAACGTGGTTATGAGTTGAATATCCCATTACAGGTGTTAGTAAATCCTGAAAATCAACAATCTGCATTTACCATTTCTCAAAATCAAAGTTTTCTCAATTTATCAGATGAGAATTTAATTTTAATGGCTTTGAAACCCAGCGAAGATAATCCGCAAAAATTCATCATCCGTTTTTATGAATGTCACGGAAAAACAGCCGAGTTATCTTTACAAAGTGATTTTTTTACTTTAGGAGAAGCAGTTGATTTATTAGAAAACCCGATAAATCAAGAAGTTCAAAAAATCGCACCTTGGAAAATTGCTACTTTTGCAATTATACCAAATACGTAGCGTGGCGTTAGCCATAAATCCTGATTCAGACAATAAAACTTTTAATCCAGCTAGGTGGGCATTGCCCACCATAAAGTCAAATCAATCACTTTTCTAATCTTCGTGGTCATCAAAAGGATCATCTAACTGAGTGCTAGGAGGTCCAAAAGAGGTATAAATTGCCATGCCTGTGATGACAACTAGTGCCACAGCGACAGAAATACCAATAACTAAACCAGGTTCTAAGTCCATAAAGTTAGCAATATATTATGAGAGCTATGTTATAGAATATTACAAAAATTAACGCAAATACCATCAAAGTATTCACCGAACTCAGGCAAACTACCTTACCCTCATAGTGGTATTATCGTCATAGTTCAGAATAGCCCCAGTTGTAAAGTGAAAATTCTGCTGTAATATTGCAGCACTTTGCAATGGGCAGCAATAAGAAAATTAATAAAGCTTTGGCAACTGATCTTAGGTGAACTATGGCACAACGGACTAGGTTGGGAGATATCCTCAGACCCTTAAATGCTGAGTATGGTAAGGTGGCTCCAGGTTGGGGTACGACACCTTTAATGGCTGTTTTTATGGGTTTATTTTTCGTATTTCTGCTAATTATCCTGCAAGTTTACAATAAGTCACTGTTGATTCAGGATGTACTTGTTGATTGGCGGAGTTTAGGCGGTTAACTGCTATAAAGCCCTCAGACTTGGATAACAAGTTAGCGTCCACCCGGCTTGTCCGGGTGTCTTATATTTCTTCGGTGGTTATTTGTTCAGTTGTGACGGCTCAATTAACCCTAACTATTGATTAAACTACAGATATAATGTTAGGTTTTGTGGCAGGTTGAAATGAATATATTTGGTATTGGCTTACCAGAAATGGCTCTAATTATGGTAGTGGCGCTGTTAATCTTTGGCCCCAAGAAGCTACCTGAAATCGGTCGGAGTGTGGGTAAAACAATTCGTAGTTTCCAAGAAGCTTCTAATGAATTTCAAACCGAGTTTAAACGGGAAGCTGAACAGTTGGAACAAGTTGTGAAAACTACTGCTGAATTGGAAACCAAACACATTGAAGCTGTTGCACCACAGCCGGAAAATGCTGGTTCCTCTCCCACCAGCTAGGAAAATACTGTATAGCAAACATGACAGAAGTTGAGAAACAACAGGTTTTGGTAATTCCCCAGCTGATAGTCGGTTTGGGGAATCCAGAACCTAAATATGATCAAACTCGCCATAATATTGGCTTTGCGGCTGTGGATGCTTTGGCGCGTGCTTGGCAAATTCCATTGGCGGAAAATCGCAAGTTTCAGGGAAATTTTAGCGAAGGTATTGCACCTGGTGGCGGTAAAATTCGTCTGCTGAAACCTCTAACTTATATGAATCGTTCAGGACAGTCTATTCAAGCGGTTACAAGTTGGTATAAATTACCGCCTGAGTCGGTTTTGGTAATTTATGATGATATGGATTTACCTTTGGGAAAAACTCGTCTGCGTTTGTCTGGTTCTGCTGGTGGACATAACGGGATGAAAAGTACTATTTCACATTTAAGTAGCCAAAATTTTCCCCGGTTACGAATTGGTATTGGTAAACCCAAGGGTGCAGCTGATGATGATAATTCTGAGACTATCTCTCATGTGTTGGGACGGTTTTCGGCTGCGGAAAATAAATTGATGTCTCTGGTGCTGGAGTTTGTGGTTGAGTGTGTAGAACTCAGCTTTAAACAAGGTGTAGAAAAGGCTATGAATCGTTGTAATAGCCGAACTTTTGATATTAACCCAGGTGGTTAGTTATCTAGTTTAGGCTGGTAATGGGTAATTGGTAATGGGTAATAGGTAATGGGTAATAGGTAATAGGTAATAGGTAATAGGTAATGGGTAATGGGTAATGGGTAATTGGTAATGGGTAATTGGTAATTGGGGAAGAATATTTATCTTTCCCCCTGCTCCCTGCTCCCTGCTCCCTGCTCCCTGCTTTTTCTCTGTCACCTGTCACCTGCTATTACACCATTACCAAGCCAAATAAATGTTTAAAAACGACGTTTGCGTCTAGCTGAGACTGCCTTACGTTTGCGTTTTTCTTGGGGAGTTTCAAAGTGTTTATGATACTTTACGTCGGCTAATATACCAGCTTTGGAGACTTGGCGTTTAAACCGACGGAGGGCTGAATCTATTCCTTCGTTTTCTCCTAAAACCACCTGGGTCATTCTCAGTTTATCCTCAGTTTTTCAACAATTTCCATTGTAATATTAGCCGTAAACGTAACAAAACCACACAGTTCAGAAAGTACTTATTCAAAAGTTGTTTCCGACTCAGAAGTGATGTCTATAGCCAAGGCTAGTTGATAGAGTTGACGACGGGAGACTGCTGTATCTTTAGCTAATTGTCGGCTGGCTTGCGATCGCGATACGCCTTGTTTCATAATCTGTAATAATTCGGCTTTGAGTTCTGTTTCTGTGAGTTGGGGTTGACTCGGTGGTGTGCCGGCAACTAACAGGGTATATTCGCCTTGGGGTTCTTTTTGGGTGTAATGTGCGATCGCTTCCCCTATTGTCCCCCGCCAAAATTCTTCGTATAATTTAGTTAGCTCTCGTGCTATAACTATAGTGCGATCGCTTCCCAAAACTGTAGCTAAATCTTGTAAACTATCCCGTAAGCGGTGAGGTGATTCGTAGAAAATCAACGTCCTGGGTTCAGCTTGCAAATATTCTAACTGTTGTCGTCGTTGCTGACTCTTAGCTGGTAAAAAGCCTTCAAAAATAAATCTGTCTGTGGGTAATCCCGCCGCACTTAAAGCCGTAATTGCCGCACTAGCACCGGGAATAGGTACAACTGTGATGCCCGCCTCAATACAAGCTTTTACCAATTCATAACCAGGATCAGAGATTCCCGGCATTCCTGCATCACTAACCAGTGCGATCGCTTTTCCATTAGTCAAATGCTCTAATAACTCAGGAATCCGACTATTCTGATTATGTTCATGATAACTCATTTGGGGAGTTTTTACCTGAAAATATTGCAGCAATTTTCCCGTGTGTCTTGTATCTTCCGCCGCAATTAAATCCACCGTTTGCAAAATTCGCACCGCCCGAAAAGTGATATCTTCTAAATTGCCAATAGGCGTACCGACAATATAAAGTGTTGATGGTTTTGGATCAGTTTGCATAAAGTATTTTACATGATAAAAAAGCAAAAATTCTAATTTATAATTTGAGTTGATCTCAAGAACATTCAGCAGTAACTCTTTAATTAAATTAGTATGGGCGGGGTTTCCCCGCCCTCTATGTATTACAACATCCTCAATCTAAAATGTAAGGATTCAGGATACAGAATATTTGATATAGCAGAGAACAGAAGAAAAAAATATTCTTCTTCTTTCTCCTGACTCCTGAATTCTTACCCTAAAATTTAATTGTTGCGAAATGAAATCTGAAACAGCCAAGTCATAAACAAGATAAATTCAAATTATCCCTAGGTCATCAACTTAACTATACAACTAGAAATTAATTGTTAATAAATTTCTCAAAAATCTCACCAAAGTCCTTACGTACATAAGTTTCATGAGCATACTTTAACCAATTAAAGGCATACTGATTAATTGCCTTAAACTGCTCTTCTGAAGTAGATGTAGTTGTAGAACGACTGACTGTATTGGCTGCTGTAGTTAAGCTCGTTTGAGCATATTGATGATAAAGGGCATTTTCCTGCTGAATTGATGCAATTTTTAGTAAAGCTTTGTACAAATCTTTCAAAGGAGAAATATAACTTTTAGCAACATCAATAGAATAGGATTTATCACCCATCATTAACTTGATTTCGATATCCATATCTATTGTTCCTGCTGTCTCCAATTTCACATCTTTAATAATGTGGTGACTATAACTAAAGCGTTTGAGTAAGCGTTTTTTACTAACCGCAGAATTGCCATCTAAATGAATCAAAGCTAGATTAGTAAAACAATATTCATCTGTTTTTGATTTAATTAGAAAATAAATTTTTTCACCTTCTTCATGAATCACATAGTCATCACTATCAACCTTATTAAAGTCTTCGGGTTTGATTACAGCACCAATATCACTCAAACCCAGTGCATCCATCGCCATATTTTTGAACATAATTTATAACTCTCCAACAAGAAAACAACTTATGCTTTTATAATGTTTATTATATACCAGTGGGTAAAAATTCAAGTGTAAAAATGTAAGGATTTAGGATACAGAATATTTTATATAGCAGGGAACAGAAGAGAAAAATATTCTTCCTTCTTCCTTCTTTCTCCTGATTCCTGACTCCTGATTCCTGATTCCTGACTCCTGACTCCTAAATTCTTACGTAAAAATTTCTGTTAAGCTGTAAGAACAACTATCAGGAAATAAAGACAATCCAGTTTCTCATTCGGCACTAATAGTAGCACCTTGATAAAATTGCAAATTCCTAATGACTAATTCTGCTCTATTTGTAGGTCTGATTACCCTAGATTTAATTTACCTTGCAGACTCATATCCACAAAATAATCAAAAGCTAGTTGCTATTGACTATGCAGTGGCAGCAGGTGGACCGGCCACAAATGCATCTGTCACTTTCAGCTATTTAGGTAATCAAGCTAAACTTCTGAGTGTGCTGGGTTCTCACCCCATGACACAGCTAATTCGTACAGATTTGACAAATCATCAAGTTGAAATTCTTGACTTAGACTCTAATAAAAGTACATCACCATCAGTTTCTTCAATTATTATTACCCAAAATACTGGTGAAAGGGCGGTGATTTCCATTAATGCTGTCAAAACCCAAGCAAGTAGCACCTCCATACCAGCAAATATTTTAGAAAATATTGATATTGTACTTATAGATGGGCATCAAATGGCAGTCAGTCAAATTATTGCCCAAACTGCTAAAATCCAAAATATCCCAATTGTAATTGATGGAGGTAGCTGGAAACCAGGTTTTGAAGAAATTTTACCTTTTGTTGACTATGCCATTTGTTCAGCGAATTTTTTTCCCCCGAATTGCCAAAACAAAGAAGATGTTTTTACCTATCTTCAGAAATTTAACATTCCTCACATCGCCATTACTCAAGGAGAAAAACCTATTCAATACTTGAATGGACGTAATACTGGTATTATTAATGTGCCACAAATACAGCCAGTTGATACACTAGGTGCAGGAGATATTTTTCATGGTGCTTTCTGCCATTATATTTTGCAAACAAGTTTTACAGAAGCATTAGCACTAGCCAGCAAAATTGCAGCGGAAGCTTGTCAGTATTTTGGTACACGCCGTTGGATGAGTTCAACTTTGTAGAAAATAATGAATGTTTGCATTTATTAAAATCATGAGAATTTTAAAACTTAATGACTGAAAATGTAACCGAGTAAATTAATTAAGAGTAAGCCAAAAAATTCAATAACAAATACTAAACCCAAGCTTACTTCCCCAAAATATTAACTATAGAAATCAATTTTATACTTTTGAAGCCTAACTTTTTGGTCTTTATATAAAGGCTAACATAAATAACTTTTATTCCCCTTGATTTTAGAATTCATCTTATACAACAGATTGCAGGTAAATAATGTATAAATGTAAAAAAGCAATATACAACAAGACTTTTAATCCTATTCTCTACTGTATATATTTTATTTATATATAGCCACCTGATACCTCCTACTCACAACCTAATTAGTAATGATCGATCATGTCAATTTATGCTCGTCTTCAACTAGATCTATTTAACTTTCGTCGGGTTGCTTGGTGGCGACAGGTAATAGCTGCGATCGCTTATTATATCACAGCCCAACTATCCCATAGCTTCACTACCTACCCTGAAACGGGATCAACTCCCATTTGGATTCCTGGTGGTATTGCCGTGGGGTTAATTGCTGTTTGGGGCTATCCCCTATGGTTGGGGGTTTTCATAGGTATATTAAGTGCGGAGTTTGTTATTTATAAGGCATGGTCTAATCTTCCTACTCTCCTTTTAACCCTTTGCATTGTATTTGTTGCTACAGTAGGAAAAGTTTTTGCTACTTATTTGATCGAATATTTCATCGGTAGCCATTACTTTTTAAACCGAGCCAAAGATACACTCCAATTTATGATCTATGGCTGTTTTGTCAGTCATCTACCTGTAGGAATTTTATGTTCATTACTATTATGTGTCTTTGGTAAAGTACCTTGGAAACTCTATCCCGACATTGCCATTACCTGGTGGCTAAGTGATGCTTTTGGGATTCTAATTTTTGCTTCCTTAATCGTTGCTTGGCACAAAAATATTACCTCATTTACTCGCTTAATAAAACGTTGTTGGCTAGAAGCTACTATTATCCTATTTTTAACATTAATTGTTAGCAATATCATTTCTAGAGGTTACAATGCGGAATATTTACTAGTTCCTTTATTGGTGTGGACAGCTTTCAGATTTAAAGAGCTAGGTGCCACCATTCTAATGGTTATTATTGCCGTTATTATGGCCACTATTACAGTTCAAGATCATAGTTCATTTACTCACGCTTCCATCCAAATTTCTCTACTATTAGTACAATCTTTCATTGCTTGCATTGGCATGACAACTTTAATGTTGAATGCTGTGTTAAATGAAAATAATCAAGTTAAAAGTGATTTATGTATAGCCAATAATAAGCTAATCAAGCAAAATTTGAAATTACACGAACTTGATCAGCAAAAAGATGCCGAACGTAAACAAACAGAAAAGGTTCTTATTGATTACAACAAAGCTTTAGAAGAACAGCTTGCTCTATCTCAAGCCAAGGAAGCGGCAGAAACTGCAACTCAAGCTAAAAGTGAATTTTTAGCAAATATGAGTCATGAAATTCGCACACCTATGAATGGCGTGATTGGTATGGCTCAACTCCTCTCCATGACAAATCTCTCAGAGGAACAAAAAGACTTAGTTTATACGATTAGAGATAGCGGTAATGCCCTTTTAAACATCATTAATGATATTCTTGATTTTTCAAAAATTGAGTCAGGAAATTTGGAAATAGAAGAACATTATTTTGTATTAAATGACCTCATCAAGTCCGTGTGTATTCTTCTTTCTAAACAAGCATTAAACAAAAATATTAATCTCGAATATTCAATTCTAGCTGATATTCCCGATAATATTTTAGGAGATGCTTCTCGCCTCCGCCAAATCTTGCTTAATCTGATAGGAAATGCCATCAAGTTTACTAATCAGGGACATATTTTGATCTCAGTTGTTGGGAATAAAAAACGAGAAGATGGAATACTAGAACTAATCTTTTCTATTAAAGATACAGGAATTGGTATTGATAGAGATCGCTTACATAAACTATTTCAACCCTTTACCCAAGCTGATGCTTCCATTAGTCGCAAATATGGCGGTACAGGTTTAGGCTTGGCAATTAGTAAGAGTTTAGTAGCTTTAATGGGAGGTACAATTTGGGTGGAAAGTTGCGGCAATATTGGAGGTAATCCTCCTTTAAATTGGGTTTCAAAGATTCAAAACGATCATTATCAAGGTTCAATCTTTTATTTTACATTTATTTCTCAATCAGTTTTAGTTAATGACTTAATACCAAAAGAATCTTTAGAACGACCTGAAGGAGAAATCACCACGAAATCTCCAATAAAAATTCTCTTAGCAGAAGATAACAAAGTTAACCAAAAAGTGGCACTGTTGTATCTCAAAAATCTGGGTTATAGTGCTGATATCGCCAATAATGGAGTAGAGGTATTAGAGGTATTAGAAAAAAAATCATATGATGTGATTTTAATGGATATGCAGATGCCAGAAATGGATGGCATTACTGCAACTCGGATGATTCGCCAATCTTCCAAACCTCAACCTTGGATTATTGCTATCACTGCTAACGCTTTAGAGGAAGATCGTGATGCTTGCTTCAATGCAGGGATGAATGACTTTATTACTAAGCCAATCCTGGCAGAAGAACTTACCGCAGCTATAGAAAAATCAACAATATGATGAACCTATCTGGGTATCAAATTCTGTTTCAAATCTATAGCGTCTGATCTGAATGGTAATTTTGATGCTATGAAAGAGATAACAGGACTGGTGTAGCAGAATACCGAGACAATTTGAGGTTAAATTATCATTGACTATAATTTAAGAAATTAAATCTGAATTCTAGATTTCTGTATACTGACTGTTGAATGTTTTCCTATCTAGCCAAATTTATTTTCAGATGAATTCATGAAAAACTTATCAGAAATATTAACAATTGCACGGGAAGTAGGTTGGGGTGCTGCTAGTCTACTCAGTTCTTATTATCACGGTACTGCCGAAGAACCAAATTTAGATATCAAGTATAAGGATAATGAACCCGTCACAGTTGCAGATTTGGTTGTTAGTCAATATATCTTGACCAAGTTACAAGCAGCTTTAGGTAACGAAGAATTTGGCTACATCAGCGAAGAAACCTATAAATCTCAACATGGACAAAATTCCCATGAGTGGGTGTGGATTATTGATCCTTTGGACGGGACACGCGACTTTATTGATAAAACTGGGGAATATGCAATTCATATTGCTTTAGTCCAGGGAACAAGTCCAGTTTTAGCAGTGGTGGCCATACCAGAGGCGGAAAAATTATATTATGCTACTAAGGGCGGTGGTACTTTTGTGGAAAACGTGAATGGTTCTCGTCCCTTAAAAGTAACTGCTAATAAACCTATTGAAGATTTAACTCTAGTGGTCAGTCGTTCTCATCGCAATGAAGCGTTAGAATATTTACTGCAAAATCTACCTTGTCAAAATCAAAAAGCGATTGGTAGCGTAGGTTGTAAAATTACTGCTATTGTCGAACAACAGGCAGATATTTACATTTCTCTTTCTGGTAAATCAGCACCGAAAGATTGGGATATGGCTGCTCCTGAACTAATTCTTACAGAAGCTGGGGGTAAATTTACGCATTTTAATGGTAAGGCGTTAGAGTACAACACTGGTGATATTAATCAATGGGGTGGTTTATTCGCCAGCAGTTCTCAACATCATGAAATACTGTGCCAAAAGGCAGAACAAACCTTGATAGAGTTTGCTAGTAGATGAGTCTAGAAAAATACTGCACATTAATTTGCTCCCTTAGCTTGTTATGGTATAATGAGGTTTACCAATAAATGAGAGTGGTTATTCTTTAACTCCTTTAGTTCTCAGCCTGAGTTTTCTAAATATATCTTTGAGGCTACTAAGTCAAGCGCATTATTGGGTTCTAACTGCTACGTGTTTGCACATATAATTATGTCAAATAGCAGCAGTAAGTATATCCGCTGTAATGCGTCTGAAAAAAGTCTATAGGTTTTTTAGAAAATGTTACTCGTCATGAGTTCGGATTCAAAGGCTGTGTTATACTCGCGGATATAAGGATTATTTTCGGTTGAGTTAGTCGTTTTAATTTCTTTTAAATGAGTCTCTCCGAATCTAACTCTCTACATCTCGCTGGTTTGGGAGACCACCCATTTATGTCGATTTACGTTGGAAATTTGTCCTATCAGGTTACAGAAGAAGACCTGAAGGCCGCTTTTTCTGAGTACGGAAAAGTTAGCCGTGTGCAGTTACCTACTGATCGGGAAACGGGGCGACCACGTGGCTTTGCTTTCGTGGAAATGGAATCAGAAGGACAAGAAACAAAAGCCATAGAAGCCCTTGATGGTGCTGAGTGGATGGGGCGAGATTTAAAAGTGAACAAAGCTAAACCCCGTGAAGAAAGAAGTTCTTCTCGTAGTGGTAGCTGGGATAATAACAATCGTGGCGATCGCGGCTATTAATCCTGTTCTGAAAAATTTTTAAATCTAGAGTCTCCAGCAGATTAAGCCAAAGTTGCGACTCTGCTGAGATATTTTTTTAACTCTAGCTTGTATGTATTCACCCATAATTAAGGAGTAATGAGAATGACACAAGTGGTTTTGGGAGAAAATGAAGGTATTGAATCGGCTTTGCGGAGATTTAAGCGAGAAGTTTCCAAAGCGGGAATTTTCCAAGATATGCGTAAAAATCGCCATTTTGAAACACCTTTAGAAAAAGAGAAGCGTAAAGCAATAGCTAGACATAAGCAACGTCGTCAACAACGTTCTCGCTTCAAGTAATAAATCCAGGGTAATGTTCACTGCGACTGGAAACCCAGTCAGAGTCTCTTCATTATTCCGTGTGACTTATGTTGTATGTGGCAATGTATATTAACAGCCGCAAATAACTAGCAAAAATTAATAACAAAACCTGTTTGTAGTAGCGCTATATATGATTTTGGCGCTACTACAAGTTGTGTTAAGGCTAGAAAAGTCTTAAATTTCAGCGAAGGCTCTTTCAATCAAACGTCGAGCTAAAGTCTGTGTTCCAGTATGTTCATAATAATTTGTACTCATATCCAGGAAGGCTCCTAGATAGTCTAATTTGTCATCAGCAATTTCGACAAAACCTTGCAAATTAGCTACAACCTTTTGTGGTGTTAGGTTATTAGCACTGACTATACCATTCATCCAGCCTTTAACTGAATCAAAGCTTTCACCAATAAAGTTGAGTTTACCAGCAGTGCTATTACCGGGAATGGTGTCTTTAATATTTGAGAAAGTTGGGTTTTGTTCTAAATCCTGGGGATTCATTTGACTAGTTAGAGATAAAGCTTTGTTGATGAAGTCTGGTCCCAGGGGTATTAAACCATCAACGCAAATTAATGCTGCCATACGGATGAATGACTCACCACTATATTCACCTAAAGCAGCGACAAAATCGCCAATGCTATCTCCAGGAATACCGTTAATTTGGCAAAAAGCCACTAATTCAGTCACCACTTTGAGAGTTAAGTCAATGGTTTGAGCTTTATCTGGTTTGGGAGTGATGGAGTTTAAAAAGCCTAACATGGGGATTTTTTCACCGACTTTGTTAGCCAAAGCTGCTGCACCAAGAGCCTTGTCAGTACCGTCAACGGTTTGATAAAGCCACATGGCTCTTTGATATCCTTGGGAGCGATCGTTATATAGATAAATTGCTCGTTCACCAATTTGCTGAATTAGATCTTCATCATCTTCACCAGTGACGCTTTTAATCGTATTGACAAAGCCAATGGTATTTTGCCACTCACCGGGGGCAATAAAATCTAAAGCGTTCAACATGGAAACAGTCAAGTTACTGCTTGGTAGCTCGTCAACTAATTCAAAGATAGATTTACTCACAAAAAAATCTCCTGATTTTAGGTTTAGCGTAATTTAGACATTTAAATTAGTGCTGAGTGCAATTATGACTATAATTACTCAGCACGTAGGAATATTGTAGTAATTCAACTCATTTCAATTTAGCCAAGCCGTCAAGATTGAATTTTTCTATCCAAGCAGCGCGATCGCCCGCAGTAAATGTGGGATCTTTGGAAATTACTTTCACTTGGTACTTACTAACCAAAACAGAAGTTTGAGTTTTACCCTGTTCCACAGCGGGATAGCCGTCAATTTTCTTAGTGCTATTAGCATATTTTGACGCTGTTTCTGGTGTGCTACTAGTGTCAGAAATCGCTAATTGAGCTACAACTTTACCGTCTTTTTTCAAATTCGCTCCCGAAAAGCCCTTTTTTTCTTGGGTATAAACCCGATCATAGCCATTTCCCCCTGTTGGGAAAAATTTGTTTAATTCGCTACCTTGAGTTGCATTCTTGACAACAGCCTGACCGCTTTTTTGCCTAGTGCTTTCTTGTTGTACTTGATCAAAGCGAGTAGGTGCTTTTGTAGAACAAGCTGTAGTTAGTAGTAACACAGACAGCAATAAACTAGCTAAAATCCTGCGCCCACGGAATAAACTCACGTTTGTTCTCCTTAAAATGCTTGAGAGTTGAAGCAATTATCTGCTCTGTGGTAGTCCTTCCAGCAGAAACTTTACTTTTCGATAATTATCCCATTTTTATCGAATTGCCAAATCTAGTTAAATCGGCTTTGTTTTTAGTGCTAGAGTTCCAAATGAGTCTATTCTGCTTCACGGCGATAAGCTATCACCGCATAGAATGGATCTCCTCCAGCTACACCCAACCACTGTAAAAAATTTGGTGCTGTTGATTGATTAACAATCACTTCAGGAGTAGTAAATCCCGGTACAGAAGAAAAGTAACGCTCCACTAATTTGACTCTAGAGGCTTCAGAAGCATCTCGCCAGACTTGAATAGCCTTTTGATGGAACATCCGGTTAGAAAAGCTGATAATTGCCACACCACCAGGTTTGAGGATGCGGTGAATTTCGGAAAAGATAGCCTCTGGATATTGTACATACTGCACAGAAACACAGTTAATAACAGCATCAAAATCTTGATCTGGAAAGGGTAGCTCAGGCTTTTGATTGAGGTTCTGCACCAAATAATGGTTCAATCGAGGATTACGCGCCAGTTCCTCAGCATTGAGTCCATGTCCTTCAACATGATTAAACTCTATTTCCTCTGGTAGATGAGACACCCAACTGCTCATCATATCAAATATCCGTGTCTTGGCTTTAAGTCGCTGACGATATAAATCTGTCAACTGTTGAATAAAGCCTTCATCCACATGAGTAACAAAGCGCGGATAGTCATAAAATAACTTGTCATCACTATCATCTAACTTAAGGCGTTGATTTGGTCGCAATAGCATAAAAATTTGTTTGGAAAAATTTTTTTCGCCTGATTTGGGTCAATTTAGTTAGTATTTTGATTTTAAATTGTGTATACTAACCAAAATAATTTTAAAATAAAACCGACACTAAATATATAAATAAGCTTTTCATCAGTATTAATTAAATGTTTTATAAATCACCTTTATTTATCTCTATTTGGCATCAAATTCGTTTATTGTCAAGATTTCCTTTTACTAATTTGTTAATTTGGCTACTACCTTTATTACTATTTAGCTCTGGTGAAAATAGCCTGATGTCCCACGATGAAGCGCTCTATGCTAGGCGAGCGCGGCTAATGTTTGAATCTGGTGATTGGATAGCTCCTTGGGGTAATGCCCATCATAAAACTCCTGGTTTTTATTGGTTAATTGCTATTTTTTATAAGTTATTTGGTGTTAGTGATATTAGTGCGCGAATACCTAGCATGATTGCTGGAATATTGAGTATATTAATCATATATGAAATAACTAAAATAATCCTTAATCAAAAATTAGCATACTTAGCATCAGCTATTTTAAGCGTGACATTTCTCTGGCTGCAATATTGTCGTCTAGCTGCACCTGATGTGCCGATGATTTTATTAATATTAATAGCTATTTATTCTTTACTTAAAGCTGAATTATATCCCAAATTTCGCTTTGGTTACGGTTTTATTGTCGGTGTAAGTCTTGCTTTATGCTTCCTGATGAGAAGCTTTATGATTTTATTACCAATAATGGCATTATTACCTTATTTAATTTGGGAACATCCCCGTCATCGTCATCTTAGCAACCCAATGTTGTATGTAGGGGCTTTAGTCGGATTAATTCCTACTTTGGTCTGGTTATGGTTTAACTGGCTGCGTTATAGTGGTGATAGTTGGGGACAGCTATTAGGGTTTGTGATACAACTAGGCAGCCATGAACAACATGGTAACAACATACTTTTCTATTTTTGGAATCTGCCTTTAAAATCTTTTCCTTGGTCTGGTTTCGCTATTTTAGGGTTAATTTTGGTAATTCGTAACCCAATTCCCCGCTACCAATTGCTATTAGTAGGTTTTCCCATAATTCTATTTACAGAAATTAGTATATTCTCAACTCGTTTGTCTCATTATAGTCTTTGTATTTATCCTTTTATCTCCATATTTGCTGCTGTGGGTTTAGACTGGTTAGCGAGAATTTACCAAATCAAAAAATCGACTAAAATCAAAGCATATCTACCCCGTAATATTAGTTATGCCGTTGGTGTTTTAGGAATTATCTTTGCCATAGCTGGTGCAGTGGTTTTAGTCGCAGGTATTGTTGATATTCAGAAGTATGCAATTCTCGCTTTAATTTCGGGTTTAGGTTGTTTAATTATACCTTTAGTTTGGATTGGACGTTATCATTTTAATTACCAATTTCTTACTGCTCATTATTGGATCAATGGTTGGTTAATTGCAAGTTGGCTATCTATAGCTACTGCTGGAAATTTAGGCTTGTTAGGAGACTTCAACCCTGAATTTAGAGTTTTCTTTCAGCAAGAATCTATCGCTACCATTCTCCAAAATTATCCCGTTTCTTTTGTTAAATTAGATGGTAAAAATGCTGTATTGATTGATTTCTATACTCCTATTCATGGTCAGCAGGTAGATTCAATCTCTCAATTATCAGCTTTGAGTTATGCTTGGATTTATACACCAAATGCTGGTGATTTATCTAATAAATATCATGTAATTGGTACTGTCAAAGATTATCAGTTAATTCAAGTGTTGTCTTTCTAATTAACCGCAGAAATGATAGGTTTAAAAAACAAGAGAAGTTAGGTGATTTTGTACTTGCCAAGAAAGTAGTTTGTAGTTCTAAGTTGGCATTAATTAGAAGGAACTACAAACTAACCATAAAGATGCGAAATTTACTTAACATTAGTCTCTTCTTTACTGGCTTCCTTGTCTTTGAATAAGTCAGCCGTTGTTAATAGCAATTCTCTCAAAGTTTGTTTTAGTTGACGCTCTTTTTTAGCTATTGCTGCACCTGCTTCACCCAGTTTATTGTCTAACTGAGAATGTTTTTCTTCTACCTGTGTAAGCACAGATTCAGCTTGGGGACGTGCTTGATCATACCAGGTTTTTGCCTCGTCTAAGTAGTCTTTGACTTCTCCAGAACGTCCGCCATAACGTGCAGCTAAATTTGCTCGAATAATGGCTAATTGTGCTTGGAGTTGTGCGTAACGTTTCTTTAACAGGCCGACTTCCTCACTATCTTGGATAGCATTAATAGCTGATGCGATCGCACTTTTAGTATTAGCAGATTTTTCTTGCCCAGTTTCTACTATATCTGCTAACATTCCATCAACTTCGTATTGGAGTTGTTCTTCTTCATTATCTAATCTAGCCTGTAGCGTCTTCAATTCTATTTGGGTTTTTGCGATCGCTTCATGTCTTTTGCTATTCACACCTTCTAATGCACCTTCAATAGAAGCCGTTACCTCGTCCTTGATTTCGCTACCTTTATCTTGTAAATTTTCAATTACTGCTGAAACCGCATCTTTAACTAAAGTGCGTAACTCGCTAGAACCTTCTTTCAATTCAGCAGCTACCTGAGAAACTGCGGATTTGACAATTTCACGAATGTTTTCAGTTCTTAACTGTCCAGTAGCTTTAGCTTCCTGTAAATCTGCTTGAATTGTTTCTTTGATGTTGTTAGTCATGTTTACCCTTAGAAATTTAGCTAATTTGAATAGCAATCGAACATGATGCTACATTCTTATTATGGCGCGGTATTTTTTACTTATACACCTCCTTTAGATAGAAAAACACAAATTCAAATAGATGATTTTTATTACGTAACCAGTTTGTGAGATGATGAATATGTACTGGTAATAGTTAGAAATTAATCATGTGGCGAGTAAATATCACTTGTAATGAAGAATCCTGGAAGCTTTATGGCGTTGAGTTTAAAGCACTAGCAGGTAAATACAAAGGCGAATTGATTGGTTCTAAAAAAATGCCAAATGGTATACGCATCATGGGTTATAAAATTGAAGATGTCAGTGAAGCTGAAGCTTTTCAGGAAGAATGTGCAGCATTTGCAGGGTTTACATCCGACTTTGAATCAATGTAAATTTTGTTTCTGTGAATTATTTTTGTCAAAATTCAGCACAAAATTAGGAGCGTTTGGATGAGAAGATTACTAATATTAACATTAATTACTATGTCATTGTGGACAAGTATTTTGATTTTACCTGCTAATGCAGTAGATACCACAAATGGTGCAGAAATCTTTAGCGTGCATTGTGCAGGTTGTCATATTAATGGGGGGAACATTATTAGAAGGGGAAAAAATCTAAAAAAGAATGCACTTAAGAAATATAGTATGGATTCCTTAGAGGCGATTACAAATATCGTCACTAATGGTAAAAATAATATGTCAGCTTATCAAGACCGTTTGACAACAGAGGAAATTCAAAACGTTGCAACTTATGTTTTGGAACAAGCAGAAAAAGATTGGAGATAATAACAAAAAAACTCTGAATTTACCCCTGATTTAAAGATTTGCCGAATTTTAAATGGAATGTGGCAAGTTTCTGGTGGACATGGACGCATTAACCATAAAACTGCTGTTGAGTCGATGTTTCAATTTAGATGCTGGTTTTACAACTTGGGACTTAGCAGATCATATATACGAATAGAAAATTGTTGGCAGCTATGTGGTTGGTGTTTTTGAATACTTTAGTCTGTAGAACTTTTGTATTCAAATCGTTAATCTCTTTCTATGCAACCAAGTAAACTAGACCAAAATTTAGGGCTAGAAATACAACGTCGTCGTATAGAAAAAGGTTGGTCACAAGAGTATCTAGCAGAAGTTACAGGTCTGCATAGAACCTATATTAGCCAACTAGAACGAGGATTAAAAAGCCCATCTGTAAGAGTTATGAGTCATATCACCAACGCTTTAACTGTAACAATGAGTGAATTTTTGCAAGCTGTGGAGGAATCTTTGCGTGTTGACAGACAAAGAAATTGAGAAGTTGAAACAAGCTATTATTGCTACTGTTGCATCCCCAGTTGTTGGTTCAATAGAAGATTATGCTTGGGAAGCTATTTTTCATTATGTTAAAGATATTCCTCTCACAGATCCAGCATTAGGACGTAGTAAACTGCTTTATGATGCCGTTAATTTTTTAACTAAAACAGGTTGGTCATTGAAATCTCTCCAACTTAATAATTTAAAAATTGGTAGTACATTTTTCTTTGTGATTCAAAGAGCAGATATTATTAGTAAAGCTGATCAACTTGGTTTTCTTGGTTTAACAGAATTATCTCCAACAGAAGAAATAGGTGCGGCTGTTATTCAACATTGGAATGAGAAATTGATCACCAATCAGTCATTACAAGGAGTTGAAAATAGTTATGAAAGTATACTTCTGAAAACCATTAAAGGTAATGAATACATTTATTGTGAATATCCTTTATATCCACTCGATCCAACTACTTTTACTTGGGCTTGGACAGTAAACAAAAAAACTGGTAAAAGTGGTGCTGGTTTACAGGGTACTGTAGGAGATAAAATTGAGTTAGTTTGGTATAAGAATCAAAAACAACTTTTTAAAGCGAGAATTATTCCTCCAGAAGCCGTGAGAATAAATATTCAAAGAACTCGTCTTAATCCTGATAATTATGTCAAAACAATTCTCGCCGCTTTACAAGCACAAAACTCTTATTTATAATTTTAGAGAATACACTCAGCTATAGTTTTAGCTAGTAGTGGAGGTACGGATTCACCAATTTGAGAAGCCATTTCTGTATATGTTCCTAAAAAGTGAAAAGTATCTGGATAAGAATGAAGTCTTGCAGCTTCGCGTATTGTAATAGTTCTATTTTGTGTGGGATGAAAAAATCTACCAGAACCAGGATGAAAAACCCATCTTGTAATTGTCTTAGCTGGTTTATCCCAATAAAGCCTTCCATAAGCACCACTATAATGTTTTTTAGGTGCTAATTCTGGTGGTAAATCTTTCGCATCTTGTCCTTCTTTTAAAAGACTTACTCTTGACATCTGAATTGAACTTAAAGCACGAGCAATATGGTTTGTGATTTTTGTACTGTTATATCGGATTAAAGCTTGATAAATTGTTTGTGGTGCTGAGGAATATATATCTTTGTCATATTTTTCTCCTGCATTTAGTTGTGGTAAATCTCCAATTGCATCTTTAACGGTGACGATTGGAGAAGAATTTGATTTTAGTAAGTTTGTTTGATAATATGATTCTTTATTTTTATAAGTATTTTTCATATCATCATTATGTGTAGGTTCAGGCAAGAGAATTAAACGCTCTAAACTAGCAATAAAAAAAGCTCTATTTCTTGTTTGTGGTACTCCATAATTAGCAGCATTTAAAGATGATGATAAAACTTTATATCCCAGTAATTCTAGTTGATTAGTAATTTCATGTTTGAATAAACCTTTATATGCTGTCAGAATTTCTGGGACATTTTCCATAATCACGTAAATAGGTCTAAACTCTTTGACAAAATCTAAAAATATTTTATATAATTGATTTCGAGGATCATCTATATAGCGATATTCAGCAGGTATATTTCTAGAAAATCCTTGACAAGGAGGACCGCCAATAATTGCTTTTAGTTCTTCCTTTTTCAGACCTAAATATAAACGAAGTTCTGAGGGATTAACTTCACCAATATCTCGATTTATTACTTTAGTGTTTGGGTAGTTATGTTGATAAGTTGTTAAAGCTTTTTTGTTTGAATCAATGGCACATAACGCTTCAAAGCCAGCTAAGTGAAAGCCTGTAGTTAAGCCACCTGCACCAGCGAATAAATCAATAGTTTTGTTGTTCATATTGGAATACTATAGTATTCATGGCTCGGTGTCAAGTTGTTTGTTTTTTGGAAAATGGATCAAAAGTGTTATGTTAACGCAAAAATACGGAGATTTAGATAATTACTAGGTTACAGTATATTAAAAAATACTCAATTATCAAACATGAGTAACAATACTATTCCCACAGGATATTTACGCCGTGTCCATCATATCGCTTTAAATGTTCGTGATATGCAAGCTTCTCGGCATTTTTATGGTCATATTTTGGGTTTACACGAACTGACTGGAGAGGAAGTACCCGCAACTTTAATAGAACTTGTCGCATCTGGTAAAGTAGCAAATTTTGCGACTCCAGACGGGACGATTATTGATTTATTTGGAGAACCGGAATTATCACCACCAGATTCTAACCCTGAAAAGGCTTTTACCAGAGCATATCATTTGGCGTTTGATATCAATCCAGAATTCTTTGATCAAGCTGTGGCCGTTATCAGGGAAAATAATTTAGTGATTGCACATGGCCCAGTTACCCGTCCTACAGGTAGGGGTGTGTACTTTTATGACCCTGATGGGTTTATGATTGAAATTCGTTGTGATCCTCATTAAATATAAAAATGGAAAAAATTTTTCAAGTCATTGAAGACGTAATTACTAACCCACCAATTCCCCACGAACCCTATAAGCAGTCATTGAAAAATTGGGCTACTTATTGCTTACGTGACCGAGGTTTTATTGTGGTTTACGCCCAAAATGCAGATTTTGCTGTGCAGTTTAAAGGCGGAGAAAAGTTTTATTTTAAAGTTTCAAATACTGCCGATGATTTAGATAATAAATTTAACTGGATTGTTTGGGATGATGTTGCTAAAAAAGTTAGTTTGATTAAGCAAGCTGTTTAGGCTGGTAATTGGAAGTATCAGCAAATACTTTTTCATTCTTCAATTTTTGGTGAACTATATAAATAGTGGTCTAAATTTTTTGATAAATCAGATGGTAGCTGTTCCCATTCTGTTTGGGGAATTTGGCTAGTAATACCATCAACGAAATTTAACAAAGATGGGGATATCAAGTTATTGATAACATATCTAGTTTGACGTTCAGGAGTTATAGAGTCTGATGATTGAGCAGTTTCTTTTATTAATTCTTCTTGTTTCATTATGATTTCACCCTTTTTGTTTTGTGTTCTAAATTATTTTTAGCTGCAATTTTTTTTGAACTTTGTTTTAAAACATCGAATCGCTTCTGAATTCTAGACTTAACCACCATATTCGGTAAGTTATCGTACCATTGATTAACCAAAGAAACAATATCATTTATTGCCTGGTCTGTTAGAATTCTAAATTCTGGACTTGGATTAAACTTTAATTTGTTACTGTTTTCGTTATCAAGAACTGGTTCTAAAATCCATTTATAGTAGCCATTATCATTATCAAGAGTAAAGAAAAATAGACATACTGGAAACTTACACTTTATGAATCGTGATTGCAGAAAATTTATATCTGCTTCTTCTATATTGAAAACTTCGTTATTCTGAATTACCTTAGAGCTAGATTTTATGGCTTTCACCTCCACACCAAAAATCCTATTAATATCTTTACTATTTAGGCTAATTGAAACTAAAATATCTAAATCATGCTCTTTTTTATCTGTATCAACCATCAAGTCATCACGACGAGTTAAGTACACAACTGCTAAAGCTTTTGAACGTAAACCAATATACCAAGGTTCTTCATGCTTCATAGTTATTCAATTAAATCAAATGAAAATAATTCCTGAGCTTTAGCAACTGTTTTCGACCCTATACCCTGAATAGTTCCTAGTAATTCAGGTGTCAATATATCATGTGCTACTCGCAATTTGATAATTTGTTTTGCTGTTGCTCGTTGAATATTTAGGATACTTTCTAATTCATCAAGTGTTGCTGTATGAATATTAGGTTTAGTTTCTTTATTAACAACACTTTTGTCTAGATATCCTAAAATATCAGCAATTAATAAATAGGTATGAAAAACAGTTTTAACTGCTTCTACTTTGGTAATTGAACTATGAACACCTTTATTATGAATTTTATACGTTGTCTCTAAATACAAGCCCAAAAAATCAACATGAGATTTAGCTAAAGCTTTATTAGACTTGCTTTCTATGGCTTTATCCATAAATGCCCGAAGTCTGTTTATATATTGCTGTTTACCTAGTGGTCTGCCATTAATTTGGTTATCATCTGCTGGAAAAAGCTCATCTGCAAGTCCTTCAATAAGTCGTCTACAAGATGTTAAAGCGTGTGACCATTCCTCTTGTTTATCACTAGAGACAGACTTAAAAGCAATCATTAACTTTTCTGCAAGTTCAGGATTTAAGTCTAGAAGCTTATCATCAACTTCTTTTTTGAGGAAATCAAAGGCTGTTTCTGTAACTTCTGTAAATGTGTACTTATTGAAAATATTTGATGCTTTTTCGTGGGCTTTTCTTTTTACATGAGATATTCTTTCAGCTAAATCGTCTTTATAGTATTTGCCATCATTTCCATGTTTACTTCTTAGCAAATCCTTGTATTTTTCTTCTATAACAGCTATACCTGCAAGACCTCCTTTACTTTCGTAAATAAAAAAATCTAAATCATCACTATCAAAATGGAATCCAGGTTTAATTCCTGATTCTTTAAATTCCTTCTCGGCTTTAGAAATTACCTCCTCAGTTATTGTATTGTTACTTTTATTTCTCAATACTTCCAAATACTTTTTTGCGGGTTTGATGTAATCATGTTTACCAAGCTGAAAATCACACCATGCTATTATTTTTTCATCTTCCAGTATTTGAGCAACACGCAAGAGTTTTTGAACACCTGATGTAACACTCCCTTTTGGTGATTCTAATTCCTTTAAAGCCTCATTTAATATTGTTATCGCTTCTTGTTTTACATTAACCATAAAAATAAATTCATTTAAGGTATATTAAGTAACTTGCTTTTGTATAGTGTATCTTAACACTCATTAATTCTAAGTTACTTTACAGTAAAAAAGCAAAGACACAAAAAACACTTTGCGTCTTTGCTCCTTAGCGTCCTTTGCGCGATCGCTATTCTAAATTAATTCCCTTCTCGTAACTTATCCAAAACACTGCGATCTTCTAAGGTTGAAGTATCTCCAGATACCTCCTCACCCGCAGCTAAATTCCGCAATAAACGCCGCATAATTTTACCTGAACGGGTTTTTGGTAAAGCGTCTGTAAACCTGATTTCACCTGGTCGGGCGATCGCACCAATTTCCTTGACAACGTGCTTTTTCAGTTCCTTACTCAACTCCTCACTGGCTTGATAAGTCCCTTCTAAAGTCACAAAAGCCACAACTTCCTCACCCTTCAAATCATCCGGTTTACCTACCACCGCAGCTTCCGCAACCGCAGGATGGGACACCAACGCAGATTCTACTTCCATCGTGCCTAGGCGGTGTCCAGATACATTCAGGACATCATCTACACGCCCCATCACCCAGAAATAGCCGTCCTCATCCTTTCTCGCACCATCACCGGCAAAGTACGTATAATTACCATCTTTGGGGGGAATATGTTCCCAATAAGTCCGCCGGAAGCGTTCTGGATCACCGTAGACATTCCGCATCATTCCCGGCCAGGGATGACGAACTGCTAAATATCCACCTTCATTATCTGGGACAGAATTACCTTCTAAATCGACAACATCCGCAATAATTCCAGGGAAAGGAAGTGTCGCTGAACCGGGTTTAGTGGGAATTGCACCAGGCAAGGGTGTAATCATAATCCCACCAGTTTCCGTTTGCCACCAAGTATCAACAATCGGACAACGTTCACCACCGATGATTTTGTGATACCACATCCAAGCTTCGGGATTAATTGGTTCACCGACGGTTCCTAGTAAACGCAAAGAAGACAGATTTCGTGCGTTGGGTAAATGTTCACCCATTTTAATAAACGCCCGAATTGCCGTCGGTGCTGTATAAAAAATATTTACTCCATGCTTCTCAATGATATCCCAAGTACAACCAGGATTAGAGGCACGGGGCGCACCTTCATACATCAAGGTTGTTGCACCGTTGGAAAGGGGTCCATAAACAATATAGCTATGTCCAGTAATCCAACCGACATCAGCAGTACACCAATATACATCTGTGTCTTGGAGGTCAAAGATCCATTTGGTGGTCATGTGGGTGTATAAGTTATATCCCCCCGTTGTATGCACAACCCCCTTCGGTTTGCCGGTACTGCCAGAAGTGTAGAGGACAAACAGCATATCTTCGCTGTCCATTGGTTCAGCAGGACAATCAGCGGAAACACCTTTTTGTAAATCATGCCACCAATGATCGCGTCCTGCTTCCATGTGTGTTTTTTGACCTGTGCGTTGTACCACTAACACATCTGTAACGCTAGGAACCATGCCATCAGCTAAGGCTTTATCGACTTGTTCTTTGAGGGGGACGATCGCATCTTTACGCCAACCACCATCGGCTGTAATTACTAGTTTAGCCTCAGCATCATTCATGCGATCGCGCAAAGCTTCGGCACTAAAACCCCCAAAAACTACGCTGTGAGGTGCGCCTATTCTGGCACAGGCTAACATGGCAATGGCTGCTTCCGGTATCATCGGCATATAGATACCAATGCGATCGCCTTTTTTAGCTCCCAACTGCTTCAATACATTAGCAAATTGACAAACTTCTCGATGTAATTGAGCATAGGTAAGGGTGCGTGAATCTCCCGGTTCTCCTTCCCAAATCAAAGCTGCCTTATTTTTACGCCAAGTAGTCAGATGTCTATCAAGACAGTTGTAAGAAATATTAATCTTCCCATCCACAAACCACTTCGCAAAAGGCGGTTGCCAATCTAGTACCTGATTCCATTTTTGGAACCAATGCAACTCAGTTTCTGCTAATTCTGCCCAAAATTGCTGAGGATCAGCTTTAGCCCTATCATATAGACGCTGATAGTCTTCTAAACTTTTGATATTCGCTTGTTGCGAAAAAACACTTGGAGGATGAAACAGACGCTTCTCTTGTAAAATGGATTCTATAGTCGGTTGAGACATAATGATGTATGCAAAGAATATTGTGACTAAAAACTATAGTAGTAGTAAATTATGTAGTGATAATAAAATTATGCGGTACAACAAGAATTTTAATGATGAATAAAATGCCAAGTAGCACAAATTATTATTATCTAGCCTTTTAGAAAAGGATAAAGTATATTTAACAGTGCGTTACACTTCGTTAACTCACGCTACAAAATCAGCGATTCCTACGGATCGCACTATGGAATACCGCAGAGCTAAGGTAGAAGGAGGGACTTTCTTTTTTACTCAAGT
>NZ_JAYGGY010000086.1:0-82178 GCF_034931625.1 Anabaena cylindrica UHCC 0172
TACCCTACGGGAAGCAAGCTACAGAATGACACTTTTAACCCGTTTTTAGTATATAATTTGTTGACTTTATCAAGTCTCAGTATTTACAAATACTACTGTTTCATCAGAGACAGTTAAAAAACTAGCTGCGTAGCAGGTTATTTAATTTTCATAGAAATCTTAATCATTTTTACCCATTCTTGATCAATTACCTCAGTGCGAATGCGAATTGTCGGGAAGGGAGAAAAAATCATCGACATAAGCTAAAAAAAAGAGACGTTACATACAACGTCTCTACATTTTTTAATAGATGTCTAATTGCAGAATTTGCTAACTGCTTAGAGGTATCTATTCTGGGATATATTCTGTCATTTTTTCCATAACAGGATAAGGTATTTGATTTAATTTCTGCCCGAAATTAAGGTTGCGTTCAGGTATTGCTGACATCTGGATATTTTCTTGCTTAAACCGTTCCTGAATCATCTGAATCACATCTTCATGAACTCCCCAAAAATCATCTGTTGTAGTCCAGCCACTTACACCTATAGAAAAATAGTAATCTTCAACTGACCAGAGAAATTTTCCTGGTTTGGGGTCTTGAAGAATTTTCGGGTGGGATTTAATAATTTCCACCAACAATTTTTGGATGTGTTCTAAATCTTCATTAAAGCTAATCCGTAACCAAATCGATACTTTACGGATTTCTGCATAAGTCAGATTTTCTATCATTCCCCCCCAAACATTATTATTGGGGATCACATACATCTGACCTGCAAAACCTTTAATTTTGGTATTTGCTAGAGAAATAGAATCTACATAACCCCAAATACCATCAACTTTTACTTCATCACCAATATCAAAGGGTTTGTTAAACATAATCATCAAACCACTGGCAAAGTTCCCCAAATTGCTTTGCAGGGCAAAAGCTAAAACGAAACTCGCACCTCCAAGCAAGGCTAAAATTGGACCAAGGCTGACTTCTAGTGCTGTCAGTGCCAACATTACACCGACGACTATACCACCACGTTTGACAACCATGACTGTAAAGTGACGCAATAGCTCAGATGTACCTCCAATCCGTTTTAAAGAGCGATTGAGGATAATTCCTAGAATCTGAGAAACAATGGTAGAGGCAATCACAATACCTACAAATTTACCGATGTTTGTCGCCCAGCGTAAGCCACCTTCTCCCGATTTAATCCAACTAACTAGTCGAACTAATGCACCTTCAGAATCCTTTAAATCAACTGCAACTATGCTAATAGCTTCGATATATTGTTGATAAGCTTTAGGATCTCCTCCTTTGCGTTCTAATTCTGCTAGAACAATTTTGAATCTATCAACTATGGCTGTTCGATCTGATTGCAGTTCTGTAACGTTAGCTACGAGTTGATTTTTTAATTTCGCTTCTGCGTCCGCATTTTTATCTAATTGTTCTGCGGCTTTTTCTAGTTTTTCTCCCTTGGTTTTGAGATTGTCTTTATCGTTAACAGTCTCAATTGATCCAGCAACTTTTGTGCTACCATCACCTTCGATTTTGGTGTTATCTAAAGCAGTTGCAGCTTTATTTAATTCTTGGGAAGATTGTTTGGTAGCATCTGGGGTTTTAATCCCTTCTATTTCTTCCCGTACTTGTTTGAGATTTTTTTTGGCTGCATCTAGCTTTTTAGTTGCTTCTTTAAATTCCGGTGAATCAGGAACAAATTCTTTTCCCTTTGTTTGGGCTTCTTCAAAAGCTTTTATTGCTGCATCTAATTTATCAATCTTTTTTGTAGCATTATCATAAGCTAATGAACCAGAAGTTAATGCTTCTCGCTCTTTTTTAGCTTTATCTAATGCTTCTTTAGCTTTATCTAATTCTCCTGTTTCTTTAGCATTTTCTATGGCCTCTTTTAAGGTATTATCTGTCTGAATATCCTGTTTAGCCTCTTTAGCCTCCTGAATAGATTCCTGCCCCTTTTGCAGATTTTGTTTGGCTTCTTCTACTTTTTTGGTAGCTTCTTCATATTCTGGAGAACCAGGAGTTGCCGTCTTGAGTTGTTCTTCTGCTGATTTAAGAGCTTCCTGTGACTTGTCTAAAGAGTCAGATGCTTCCTTCTGCTTATTAATGCTTTGATTTTGCCGTTTAATAGCTATTTCTGCATTACTAATTTTTTGAACTTTATCTTTTAGTAATATCAGCCAAGCTGCTGATTCATTTTGCAGTTCTTCTAAAGTTAATGGTTTAACTAATAATTCCAGTTCATCAACAGGAACTGTCGGATCTTGAGTTGTAACTGCAAATTTAGGGTCTCCACTAGCAACAGGTTGAATTTTTTCTGCTTTTGGTTCTTCTGATGTTTTTTCTTGCGTTCTTGCCGGTGTAGTCCATAATGCAAATGCACATACTACAACAACTAAAACAATACCACGAACTCGATAGCGCATGAACTTTTTCCTGGTGATTTACATATAAAGCTGATGATTGTAAGTCATAAAATCAAGCTATATAATAATCTGTGTTCAGGAAAATTACAGATGAGGTGTTATATAAAAACAGATATCTTAACTTTTCTTCAGCAAAAATGCCAAAATAGTTAAACACTGAAAATATCTTTTCATAAAACTTCTGCGACTAATTTACCTTTTACAGATGGTGAATTTACTCATATTTGGAGTCAAGCCACCTTATATCACATTTATGATCGTCATGCAGCATTAAAAGAGATTTATCGAGTCTTAAAAGAAGGTGGTACTTTACTATTTGATGATCTAGTCACGCCAAAATTAGAAATTAGTGCCACGGCTCATCATTATGTATATGAACGGCTACTATTTGAACCTACTTTCAGTCAAGAATCCTATATGAAAGCTCTCAGAGAACCGGGACTTTTAGTAGAGAAAAATATTCTTCCTCCTGACTCCTGACGAAAAGACTTTTTCCACAAGCCCTAATTTAAGTTGAGCTACTGGCCTAAAAGAAACAAACTGAGTAATGTGCCGCTATTCCAGAGACTGTGGAGAAGCATGGGGGCGAGGAGATTGCGCGATCGCGTGTAAACTATTCCTAATACCATGCCCAAGGCAGTGAGAGGCAGAATTTCCGATAGGCTCAGGTGAGCAGCCGCAAATAACAAGCTACTTGCGATAATGGATGCCCAAACTGGAATGTAACGAGTTAGAGAGGGCAACAAAAACCCCCGAAACAGAAATTCTTCAAAAAATGGTGCAGCTATACCAGCAGTAAAGAAAAATATCCCCAATGCGACATTATCTTTACTTTCTAGCGCCAGTTGCAACAATGGATTACTGCCACCTTGTCCTTGCCATATTTGTTGATTAATCAACGATACTACCACCACAATCGGTAAAGCGGTGCAGTAGCCACCCAATCCCCACAGAAACCAATTACTTTGAAAACGGAAGCGAAACCAGTCTTCTGAGAGGGGTAAATAGCGCCTAATGGAGAAATAAAGCACTGACAGCGCCCCGAATGCAACCAGCAAGTAACTCACCAACACAGAAAAAGCCTGGACTCGTGCATTACCTGTGCGACGAGGAATCGGTAAGGTGTTTAAAATTGCAGGTATGAATAATTGTCCCATCAGGAAAAATCCCAGAACAAAAACCTGTAAGATTATTTCTGCATTCCAAGGAGTAATCCAAGGCTTGTCACTATTTTCAGCTAATATAGACTCTTTTCCCTTCAGTAAACGCTGAATCAACAAGGCCACCAGCAGTATTACACCAATTAACGCCGTAAAACTGGGAATAGTGGCAATTATTGCTAATTTCCATACTGCGTCAGTAGCAGCAGCTTGTTGAGCAGCTTGAACATCGGCTAGAACATCTTCACGTTGTTGGAGTTGGTATAGCTGAATCAATGCAGTGGATTGAAACCAACCTTCTAAATTCTTTTGAATGAGTTGTTGAGCATTGGGGAGTAAACGAGGGGGGTTACTCCAAATTCCATTTAATACCTGAGCTATTTCGCTCAATTCTGGTTTGATATCTGAGTGTTGCTTTACTTCACTCCAAGTTGCAATGGCGTTTTCTGTTTGTCCTTGTTTGACTTGTAAGATTCCTAGCCGCAAGTCTAATTCATCCTGCAATTTTTGCAGTTGTTTAACAGACTTCTCTAACTGTTGCTGCTGTTCTTGAAGAGAGGGTTTGGTATCAAGAGGGTCGTTTGGTAAGGGTTTGGGAGGTGTGACAGATGTAATATCCGGCAGTAGCAATTTTGCTAATTTAATTTCGGCTTTGTCCAAATTAGTTTGAACAGACTCACGCGCTTGTTGATATTGCTTGGTAGCACCTTCTAGGGGTTTATCACCCAGTATCGCTGCCCGAATTGCAAGAAAATTCTCGTTGTTGCTATCCTCTGGCTGCCATGCTTGGGCTTGTAAGACAATATTGGTTTGGTATAATTCCAAGCGACTTTGGAACTGAGGTTTTTGCCAGCTACCAAATAAAGACAAGCCGGACAACATGAGTGCAAACAATGTCAGCCCAATTAACAGCAACCGCTTAAGTGTCATCTATCCCCCTTTGACTTATCCAGTGGAGAGCATACGCCCCTTGGAAATTATAAGCTAGTCGGGGGGATTGGGTAGATTTGATCTCAGGAGGTAGGGGGCAGCAGGAGTGCTAAGTACACAAAACTTGTTACTCAGCACTCAGAACTGTTTTAGCTTGCGGGTGCATTAACTGCATTAGCAGCCTCAGCAGCTTTGGCAGCTGGTGTACTACCCATACGAATTTCTGAAGTAAAAGAAGCCATACTAAACCCACCAAACCGCTTCAGGACACTTACCCGCATCCGTAAATTGGGACTAGCAAACCACAAGCGTTCTTCAGACCACATGGTTTCATATTCAGTAATTAGGGTAAGAGCGCCATCATTGCCCATTTTATAGCTGCCAGCAACGGGGGCTTTTTCTGCATAACCCATTTCCCGCAGTAATTTACCTTCATCTGGGTTATCTGTATCAGGAACGGTGGCTAACACGGTAGAACCTTGGTGTTTTTCTTCGTCCCATTCCATTGTGCCGTTCCAGGTAACTCGCGCACCACAGGAAGCTGTACTAGGTTCAATTTCATACTGTTGACACAATTTGATCACTTCTGGATGATCTGCGGCCAGCATTTCAATTACGATATCTGATTTACCATCTTCTGATTGCTTAAAAGCCAGATGGTGACTGGTGCGATGAGAAAACCATTTACCAGCACTTAACTCAAAAAATTCTTCAATATTCATGAATCAAATGATCCTGTATCAAAATTCTAACAATCCTACTTTTATTATTAAAATCTAGCAGGAGCCGTTTATCTTAAACTTGCTTGTCTATTTCTTCAAGTCTTGTGAGAGAAATTCTCGCAGCTTCAGCAACATGGGGATGACTGTCTTTTTGCAGGTATTTCAAAGCTGAGATACTCTTAGGTGTGGGCAGATTGCCTAAAGCTTCAGCTAGACGTTGCCGCACTAACCAATCCTCTGCTTGGGCAAAGCGCAGGATATTATCTACAGAGTCAATGGATTTGATTTCTCCCAAAGCGGAAATAGCAGCTTGCTGGATGACGACTTCTTCGCTATCTAGTGCTTGAATGAGGATTGTCCGGGCGCGGGGGTCTTTAATATTACCGAGAGATACTGCGGCACTAAATCTCACTAGCCAGTCGGTATCTTCATAAAATGCCCGTGATAGGGCTTCTAATGCTCTGTTATCTCCTAAATATCCTAAAGCCCCAGCGGCATCAGCACGGATACCATAATCTGGGTCACTTTCTAAAATTCTCACCAAGATGGGATAGCATTCTGGGGTTTGTTTGATACCTAGGGCAAATACTGCCATTGAGCGCAGTTGTAGGGATTCATCATCTAAGACCTTTTTAATTAAAGGTACGGCATCTTCTGGGGATATATGGCGCAAGCTGGCCAGGGCTACCATGCGATCGCGCAAATTTGGACTTTCTAACTGACTAGAAATTATATCTAAGGTTGGAGCAGTCATTTTAGGTTACAAAACATTTTTACTTATCTTTACTTTAACGTAATGCGGAAGTTCCCATTCTCAAACCTGATACCAAGGTTAACTTTTCGCGGCATGAAGAAAAGTCTAATTAGATTAGGTATACATTTCGATATAAATATTTTTCTAATCAATATGCCTACAGATAGTTAAATATATCTATCCAATAAGTTAATCGCTATTCTGAATATATCAACAATGGTAGATGTTTGCCAATGAAGAAATTGCTATGGTTGATGAAGGATGAAAAATCACAAATAAGTTCAACACAACATAGAGTAGGTATATGAAAATTAAAAACATGAAAATAAAAACTTTGATATCAGTCGCAACACTTGCTAGTTTTTATTTACTAGATCCTCAATTATTAAAAGCACAAGAACCAGGTTATCAAACACCTCCAGTTATTACTAACCAAGATCAGTCAGAGTCAGCCTATGATCAATACATGAGATTGGGGTATGCAGCAATGCAAAGGAAAGACTATCGTACAGCTAGTCAATACTTTCGATATGCATTATATGAAACACCCAAAGATCAGAAAGCCACAATTGCTTATTGGAATGCTAGAAATGAAATGAAGGGAGATAAAACTCCTTCTAACACATCCTATAACAAATATATGGAAATGGGCTACGATGCTACAGAGGCAGAAAGCTATCAAAATGCATTAATCAACTTTCAACGCGCCCTTAAAGAAAGACCCAGAGATTATTATGCGACTCAAGCTATTAGAAATGTCACCACTTATATAAATCGCGGTCAAAAGCCTTCTTCTCCGTCAGATGTAACGGCAACTACTACTTTATATGCAGGTGAATTACCTTATGATCGTTATATGAGATTGGGTTATGCAGCCACTCAAAGAAATGATTTCGCTACGGCTAAGAACTATTTTCGGAGTGCGCTTTACCAACGCACTAATGATAGACAAGCCACTATTGCTTACTGGAATGCCAAAGATAGTCTCAATAATGGCAAAGGAAAGCAAACACAAACAGAAGAGGCTTATGATCAGCAGATGAGATTAGGTTATGATGCTACGGAAAGAGAAGATTATCAAAAAGCTCTGGATCATTTCCAAGCAGCATTAAAAAACCGACCAAATGATGAATATGCGACTCAAGCAATCCGCAATGTAGGTACATATATTATTCGTGGGCAACAGGTATTAGCCAAGTAATATTAATTTCCGAAATACTTGTAACTCCTAACTCATGTACAAAAGTGCATGGGTTGTCAGCAAAATAATTTAATAATTTATCTATCATTTTAAGATATAATTTGCAGTGATAGATATTGTTAAAATCACATTTTTTGAAAATTTCAAATATAATAAATTCAGAACTAGACAGTATCTCTTCAATTTTATCAACTTGAGCAAGTCTTTATTTTGAAATATTGCAAATTAATAGATACGGTTAATTTTCAATATTTGCATTTGCAAAAGAGAATTTTCCCATATTTAAGAACCCCTTGCAAAATTTATCTACAAGGGGTTTCTTTGCTACAAACTAGGTGGCAAAATCAAATTATCAATTACATGAATTACACCATTGCTTGCGGGAATATCTGCTTTAGTGACCTGAGCGTCATTTACAAATACACCTTTAGCAGGATCAATTTTTACAGTAATGGGATCACCTTGTAGACTAGGAACTTGACCAGATTTTAAATCGCTGGAAAGGACTTTCCCTCCTACCACATGATAAGTTAAAACCTTGACCAATACTTCTTTGTTCTCTGGCTTTAACAGGTCTGCTACAGCATCTTGTGGTAATTTGGCAAAAGCTGCATCAGTGGGAGCAAAAATAGTGAATGGCCCTTGTCCTTGCAATACTTCTGTGAGTCCAGCGGCTTCTAAAGCTTTGATGAGCATTGTAAAAGAACCTGCTGATTCCGCTACTTCTAGAACGTTTTTAGTTTCAGTTGTCTCGGTTGGTTGTGGTTGGGTATCAGGGGTTGTTGGAGTTTCTATTCCAGGTTGAGTTGGTCTGACTGGTGGTGTTTCACTAGGTGCTGTACGACCATTATAGGGAGGTTCGTTGAAAATGCTTGGTCTAGGATTGAGAATGCCATTTCCCATGCTCTGGGCTATCTGTGTTTTACTTTTAGTGTTGCCCTTTTCTGTTGTTAAAGCTAGGTTAGCAGATATGGATGGAGAATTTGCTTGTATGCTTTGATGGCGATTATGGTCAGCTTCTGGGAAAATATTGGCATGAGGATTGAGGATTTCGTTCGCTCTAGATGGTAAGATTACCAGGAGACTGAAGCCAGTTACCCCTAGTATTCCCGCGAGGTTGGTCAATAATTTGCTGTAATTCGCCTTCATAAATTTGGTTTGTCTTCATTTTTAACAAGCTACATAAAAACTTATAGCATTTTGCCAACCCAAAATATAACTACAACAGGAAGTCTATTTTTTGGCAAAAACTTAGTTGGCGCTGTTAAGATAAAGTTTTACAGATTGGTTGCTCTAAATGATCAGCAGAATTTAGCCAAAAATTAATGTAAATTTGGTAACAAAGAATCTAGAAACCTTGCTACAACCTCTCTAGAAGGTTTATGCAATAGGTTTGGGTCAATTAGCTGTTGATATTGCAGGATCTGACAATTTCATTGTATTTCAAGATTTATGTAACTGGCATACTAGTAGGGTTTGTCAGGTGTCGAAAATCTATTGATACTAACCAATTTATTAAGTCTGATGTACTGTACAATTTGACATTGAGTATGAAACACAGTTTTAGTCCTATATTTTAGATGTCAGTAGTGTGAAAAATATGACAATTTAGTAAAATTGACTACAAAATATGCAGAAATATCTGCTATTGACAAACAATAAATTTGTGTATATTCAACATTTATGGTTTTATATTTAATGTCTACAATTTTTAATTAGGAAATGATTCAACCACAAAATTCTATATGGATAATTTAATAATTAATCATAAAATCAAATATTTGATAGCCTGAATTAAGCTCACGCATTAGATTTAAGAGTTAGTCTAATGGATTGATATAAAAATTTAATGATTTCAGATATATTTATTTCGAGGTGATTATTGATTATGCAAAAAAAAGGCAAGATTTCAACTCTAGATTTAATTATAAAAAAGAGCAAATGATTCAATATGATGAAAAAATTAATTATACTAAAGATGGAATTGTAAAATCAATAACTAATAAGTTAGTTACAAGGAATAGAATATGCTGGAATTATATCAGTGGGAACTATCTCAATATTCAGAAAAAGTGCGTCTCATCCTTGATTATAAAGGTTTAGAGTATCGCAAAATTGAGGTTACACCAGGAATTGGACAAGTCGAACTGTTTCGTTTAACTGGTCAAAAACAAGTTCCAGTTTTGAAGGATGGTCATAAATATATTGTAGATTCAACAGCGATCGCTAAATATCTTGACTTAGAATATCCAGAACGTCCGCTGATACCCACAACTCCCAAAAAACGCGCTACTGCTTTATTGCTAGAAGAGTGGGCTGATGAGTCAATCGGTGTTAAAGGTAGAAAAGCACTGTTTGCCGCGATTAGTCAAGATCAAAGTTTCCGTAAGTCTTTATTACCTGCTTCCACACCAGATATTTTCAAAAGCATGGTTGAAGGTGTGCCGGCTGATTTCCTCAGTATGTTGGGTTTTGGGGTTGGTTTCAGTCCAGATGCAATTACTGATGCGATCGCTAGTCTAAAACAAGATTTGGAAATTTTGACAGAATTATTAGCAGATAGTCCCTATCTCTTGGGAGATGAACCCAGCATTGCTGATTTAACAGTCGCTGGTTTGTCTATATTATTGAAGTTCCCAGAAGGTCCTTATTTGGATTTACCAGAATCCCTCAGAGGTAAAGGATTGCCCGTCTTAGTAGATAATCCTGATTATGAAGCATTTTTCACTTGGCGCGATCGCATCTACACCCAATTTAGAAAACCATTATCAGGTAAACCTCCCGCTCCTGGAAGCGCACCAACTTCAATTCAAATTGATTAGATAACAGGTAATAGGTGATGGGTAATGGGTAGGTAATAGGTAATAGGGAACAGGGAACAGGGAACAGGGAACAGGAAAGATGGGAAGGTTAATAACCCAATCACCAATTACCAATTACCAATTACCAATTACCAATCACCAATTACCAATCACCAATCACCAATCACCAATTACCAATCACCAATTACCAATTACCAAAGACTAATGACTAATAACTAATAACTAATAAAAATGAATTCAGCACAACCACTAGGTTCAGTCATCCAAGGTTCGCTTACAGGTGGGTTAGAAGTTAGATTACATCCAGATATTTCTGTAGAAGATATGCGGGTGGGTAAATTTTTAGTAGTACAAGGAGTGCGATCGCGCTTTTTCTGTATGCTGACTGATGTAGCATTAAGCGCAGCAAATGCCCGGATTATTGCAAGTCCTCCAAATTGGGAAGATACATTTTTGCGAGAAGTTTTAGCCGGTAGTGGTACTTATGGCATGATCAACCTCGCACCGATGTTGATGTTTACCCCCGAATCTCAAGAAACTTCCTTCTCCAGCAATGGTAAATCTATAAATCCCTTTATTCCCTCTACCAATGGTTTAGCATCATTTCAACCCCAAACCAGCACGACGATGGAATTGTTACCTGTAAAAACCATTCCTAGTCACTTTAGTCAAGTTTACGAAGCCAGTGAAGAAGATTTTCGTAAGGTGTTTGGTTGGGAAGATGACCCCCACAGAAATAACTTTTCTATCGGTAAACCCTTAGATATGGATGTGCCGATTTGTATTGATTTAAATCGGTTTGTGGAACGGAGTAACGGCGTTTTTGGTAAATCTGGAACCGGTAAATCCTTCCTGACAAGATTACTTTTAGCTGGTGTCATTCGCAAAAATGCAGCTGTTAACTTAATCTTTGATATGCACTCAGAATATGGCTGGGAAGCAGTAGCTGAAGGTAAAGAAGTTAACACCGTCAAAGGTTTAAAACAGTTATTTCCCGGTAAAGTTGAAGTTTATACCCTTGATCCCGAATCAACCAAACGCAGGGGTGTACGCGACGCACAAGAACTATTTCTTAGCTATGAGCAAATTGAAGTAGAAGATATTAAATTATGTGGGAGAGATTTAGGACTCTCAGATGCAGCTTTAGATAATGCAAATATCTTATTCAACGAGTTGGGTAAATCTTGGATTCCCCAGTTATTTAATATGACTGGTGAGGATATTAAAATGTTTTGTGATGACAAGCCAGGACACCCAGGTTCAATCACTTCTTTACAGCGGAAATTATTACGTTTAGATAGTTTAAAATATATGCGGGCAGTTTGTCCCCAAAACTATATCAGTAAAATTTTACAATCACTAGAAGCTGGGAAAAATGTTGTGGTAGAATTTGGTTCCCAGTCGAATATGCTCTCCTATATGTTGGTGACGAATATGATCACCAGACGCATTCATGAACATTATGTCAAAAGAGCAGATAAGTTTCTGCAAAGTAAAAATCCTTTAGATCGGCCAATGCCATTAATGATTACAATTGAGGAAGCACACCGCTTTCTTGACCCAGGAGTCGTACAAAGTACAATCTTTGGAACTATAGCTAGAGAACTGCGAAAATATTTTGTCACACTTTTGGTAGTTGATCAACGCCCGTCGGGGATAGATAATGAAGTTATGTCCCAAATTGGTACTCGCATTACTGCTTTGCTTAACGACGAAAAAGATATTGATGCCATTTTTACGGGCGTATCTGGTGCTGGAGCTTTGCGATCAGTATTAGCAAAGTTAGATTCCAAGCAACAAGCCCTAATTTTGGGTCATGCCGTGCCGATGCCAGTAGTTGTGCGTACACGTCCTTATGATTCAGCTTTCTACGCTGAAATTGGCGACCAAATTTGGGAAGAAAAATCAGATGCAGAAGTTTTCGCAGCCGCAGAACTAGCTAAAGCTGATTTAGGTTTTTAACCACTGTCAAAAAATCTACCAATTACTCAAAACTCAGCAATCAGCACTCATTACTATTTCGTGACATCCCTCCATTAAAGGAGCTTCATAAGTTCGGTTATCCGGCTACTTGTAAGCAACAGAAGAGGGGTTTTTAAGGTCACTATAGATATAGTCAGCTTTTTTAAGGAACTTCCTAAGAAACTTTAGCAGCTAGACTATTTTACTTTATAGTAGAGGGTTTTGATCTGCTACTATTTACTATCCGCCAGATTTGCCCTACCATAAAAGTAAAACTCATACTGACTTCGTGTTTGATAGTTACTGCCAGTGAATAAAAGGAAAGAAGAATTCTTGAAAACCAGTCAGTGTGCTGCGACAGAGTTTCCATAATTGAGGGAGGGTAGAGGAACCCATTCCCAAATAGCATCGTCCTAAAAAAGACTATATAAATTAATCGCTTATGGTACTTCACAAATTTTTAGTGATGTGTATACCACCTTTCTCAATCCACCCTAATTGAGAAATATTTATTTTGTTTAGGGAGTAGAGGACAACGCACCAATGCCTACTGTTAAAACCCAAAATGAAAACCTCAATACCAAATTCACGGCTGATATGGTGAGAACCTATCTGCGGGAAATTGGTCGTGTGCCGCTGCTAACCCGTGAACAAGAGATTGTATATGGGAAGCAAGTGCAACAAATGATGACCTTGCTGGACGCTAAAGAAGCTTTATCCAAAAAACTAGGCCATGAACCTAGTTTAGCAGAGTGGGCTACTCATGTTAACCAATCTGAAAACGAAGTTACGCAGACGGTAACGCAAGGTAAGCGAGCCAAGCAAAAAATGATTGAAGCCAATTTGCGTTTGGTTGTAGCTATTGCGAAAAAGTATCAGAAGCGAAATATGGAATTTCTGGATTTGATCCAGGAAGGAACCTTGGGATTAGAGAGAGGAGTAGAGAAATTTGATCCTATGCGGGGTTATAAATTCTCGACTTATGCTTACTGGTGGATTCGCCAAGCGATTACGAGAGCGATCGCACAACAAGGTCGAACAATCCGCTTACCTATCCATATTACCGAAAAGTTGAACAAAATTAAAAAAGTGCAACGGGAATTGGCACAAAAGTTGGGAAGATCCCCAACACCAACAGAAATCGCCAAAGAACTGGAATTAGAACCGGCTCAGATTCGTGAGTATCTGAACATGGCACGTCAACCAGTTTCTTTAGATGTACGAGTTGGTGATAACCAAGATACCGAACTGCAAGAAATGCTCGAAGATGATGGTCCATCACCAGAATATTACACCACTCAAGAATTCTTGCGCCAAGACCTCAATAACCTGTTAGCAGAACTTACACCCCAACAACGTGAAGTTGTGGCTCTGCGCTTTGGTTTAGAAGATGGAAATGAAATGTCTTTGGCAAAAGTTGGTGAACGGTTGAACCTCAGCCGCGAACGTGTCCGTCAATTAGAGCATCAAGCTCTTGCACATTTACGCCGCCGTCGAGCCAATGTTAAAGAATACGTTGCCAGCTAAAAGTCGAAACAAGCGCCCGCTTGTTAAAAAAGATGACTTTTGGCTGTATGCCTCCTGATTTCAGGGGGCAATTTTTTTCTCTCGCAGAGGCGCAGAGACGCAAAGAGTTAAAAAGAGTGAATTTGTACTTTCCTAAACTTGTATTTTTAAAGTAATCTATTGATATTCTTAAAAATATAATTTTATTTATGAATCAACCTAATTTTCAACGTGCTAATACTCTTAAGTCTGCTTATAATGCTTGTACTTTAGAACCGCTAGAAGGGGAAGAAATAGAAAAATATTATGTTGATTTATCAGCAGTGAGGAAAACTTCAGCAGTTGACGGCGTAAGTACAATTTTAGACTTTCAGGAAGCAGCAAATTTCAGCACTATTTTATTTACTGGCCATCGTGGTTCTGGTAAAAGCACCGAATTAAAACGCATTCAAAAGCTATGGGAGGAAAGTTATCATGTAATTTATTTAGAAGTGAATGAAGAAACAGATATTAACGATGCTAATTATACGGATTTATATTTAATTGTAATCAAACAAGTTGAGTTTGCTTTAAGAAAACTAGGTTTAACGTTTGATCAAAGATTGTTAAATAGTTTTGAAGCATGGTTTAAAGACATTACTAAAGAAAATGAAGAAAGCGTAGAAAAATCTGTCAATGTAGAAGCAGAAGCCAGTTTAGAAGGTGGTGCGCCATTTATTGCTAAATTAATGGTGAAATTATTGGCACAAATTAAAGGTTCGGATAAACAAAAAACTACAATTCGCCAAACTTTAGAAAAAGACATCTCTCGTCTCAAAGCAGATATTAACTTATTACTAGATGATGCTTATGTTAAATTACGGAAAAAATACCCAGATTCTAAGGGATTATTGATTATTTTTGATAATTTAGATCGCACTTCTCCTAGAGTTGCCGATCATTTATTTTTGGATTATGCAGCCCAATTACAAGAACTGCATTGTACAATTATTTATACAGTTCCTATTTCTGTTTTGTGTTCGCCGAAAAATCCCTTATCTTTGTTTGATGGTAATCCTCACATTGTGCCAATGGTGAACATATACCAATTAGACCGGAATATTTGTAATTTAGAATATAATCAGGTAGGACTGCAAGCAATAGCGAGTTTAGTAGAAAAGCGGGTAGATATTGATGCTGTGTTTAATTCCCGTGCAGAATTGCTAGAATTAGCTAAAGCCAGTGGTGGCCATGTGCGTCAACTCATGCAAATGATGAGGTCTGCTTGTCAAACAGCCAGTACTAAGAAGAATCCTAAAATTTTGCTAGAAGATGTTGTTTATGCTGTAAAGCAACAACAATTTAGTTTTGAAAGATTTATTCCTGAAGAACATTATCCATTATTAGCGCAAGTTTGTATTAACAAAGATGTGAGTAAAGATGAAATTGGACAGTTAATGCTGTTTAATACGTCTGTTTTAGAATACAACGGTGATAACCGATGGAATTATCCTAACCCAGTGGTGAAGCAAAATGAATTCTTCCAAAAAGCACTGGCAAAAATTACACCCTGATTTTCATGCCGAATTAGGTCAGTTTATCGCCATAAATCAGGAAAACTTGGCTGAATTATTAACCTTTATTAGTTTTTCGGAAAAGTTTACATTGGGATTTATTGAAATTAATTTTTCTCCAGATGAAGAGTTATTAATTGAGGCTTTACAAACAAATTATCAATGTGAAAATATTCAATTTGTAGTTCTCGAATTTGCTGATTCTAACTTGCGGTTTTTGCGAGATGCAATTATTCAGGAACTACCAAAAATTGAGAGAGATGCAAATAAAAAATTAGTCTTAATAATTCAAGGGCTAGAAAAATCTATTGGTCTTTCTGGTGACTATCCACCAGTTTTACAAGATTTGAATTTTGTTAGGGATTCTTATAAAAAAACAGTACCTTATCCTATTTTATTTATTTTACCAGATTACGCTATTAATCGTTTAGCTAAATTTGCCCCTGATTTTTGGGCTTGGAGTTCTGGTGTATTTCGGTTTAAAACCTTAGAAACAACTAGAGAAAATGCTATTTCTCAAACTTTAAACGCTGAGATAGAAATTGATAGGGTAGAACCACAGGAAAAACAAGAAAGGATTGAAATTTTACAACGTCTATTAATGGAATATAAGCCTACCTGTGAGCAAACAACTGATGGAAATTTACGCAGGTATAGTAATATTTTATTGGAATTGGGAACCGCATACATTAGTCATCATCAACCTAAAACAGCTAGAGAGTATTTAGCAGAAGCTTCGCAAATTGCGGAAAAATTAGCAGATGTTAATTTTCAATGTAAGGTTTTAAATAAAATCGGTGATGCTTATGCTGAGGAAAAGAAGTTGGACAAAGCGATTGATTATTATCAACAAGGGTTAAATATTGCCCAGGAATTAAATAATCGCAATGGCGAAATTTATACTTTATTTAAATTAGGTAATGCTTATTTAGATTTAAAACAGTTTACAGAAGCTAGAAAATATTATCAACAGTGTTTAGAAATTGAAAAAGAATTAGGTAGTCACGTTGCCCAAGCTAATATATACCATAATTTAGGCTGTGCTTCTCAACAATTAAGAGAATACGAACAAGCAAGATATTATTATCAGCAAGCATTGGATATCAAAATTGAATATGTTAATCGCTATTCCCAAGCTAGTACATACCACCAATTGGGAATTTTAGCCAGAGAATTAGGAGAGTATGAACAGGCAAAATACTATTATCAACAAGCTTTAGATATCTATAGTGAAAATGGAAGTTCCTATGAACAAGCCACAACATATCATGAGCTAGGAATAGTTGCCCAACAGTTGGGAGAATATGAAGAAGCACGGGACTATTATCAAATATCTTTAAATATTTATAGACAGTACGCAGATAACTACAAACAAGCTGCATCATACCATCAGTTAGGAATGGTAGCCCAACAGTTGGGAAAATATGAACAAGCACGGGACTATTATCAACAAGCTTTGGATATCAAAATCAAGTACGGTGATAGATATGCTCAAGCCTTAACCTACCATTGTTTAGGAAGACTAGCAATAGCACAGAACGATTTTACAGAAGCAAGAAAAAATTGGCAGAAAGCGTTAGATATATATGTTGAATATAAAGATGAATATCGTGCGAATATTGCGAGGGAGATTTTAGAGAGACTACCAGATTGATGGAATAAATAAAGTGGTTTTGTTTGCTTTTATTCTGGTGATCCAAACTTAGCCCTAACTTCCTGTACAGAAATTAATCTATTAGCTTGACTGTCAGCAAGTCCAGCCTCAACTACTTGCCTAACATAAATCCCATACATCAAATCATCCCAAGTAAAATTGTCAGGTAATCTGTCAATTAATTTTCGGGCTTCTGTTTTAATGTTAGGGTTTTCCATAGTTTTAGCTTAAGCCTATTTCTCTGATTACATTGTAAAAATTCTATCATGAACCTGATAAACGCCGTGAAAATTCCGTGTGTTCCGGTGAATTTAATCCAGCTTGTAATACTTCTAAAACCTTAACCATATCACTTGATAATAATGCCGTGACAGATAACCATAAACCGGGCATAACTTGACTTTTAATAATTCCCTCTGTATCAGGTTGCAGTAATATATATTCACTGTCATGTAACTGAAACCAATCTAATTTATTTTCTAAACTCTGCCAAACAATATATTCTTGAATGCCGTTACGTTTATAGGCTTTTTTCTTATCATATAAATCATAAGCTGCACTACTAGCGGCGATTTCTGCAACTAATTCCGGTGCGCCTTCAAGATAATCATCATCGGTAATTCGAGATTTTCCCCCCAAACTTTCATCAATGAATAAAACCCCATCGGGTTGAGGTTCATTATCTTGATCTAATCTAATGGTGGGTTCAATTCCTAGTTTAATTCCAGGGGTATGAATTTGATAATTTCCCAACCAAATCATCAATTTAGCATGGGGTTCTGCATGACGTTGAAAGCGTAAGGGTGAGGCCACGTAAACTACTCCTTCGATTAATTCAGCTTTTTTAACATCGAGACTTTCTGCATAACGACGCTCAAATTCATGGCGTGATAAGCGATCGCCATTTTCTAATGGTAAAATTTGAGGAGTTGGGTTAGTTTGTGGCCGCTGCATTACCATTTGCTATACCTCCAAGAATTAATTTACACAATCAGCAGAGGACGGGAAAACCCGCCCGTATATAATCAATTATGATGTTGGGGGTAAAGTTCTGCTACTAGTAGTCGGTGGTTCTGTATAATCGCAAAAGATATTTACCCCTATTTTGAGGATATACAAAACTATAACGGTTGCGATCGCCGGATCTAGAGGTAAGCCATTAGCTGAGGCTAAACTCACTAAGGAGACTATCAAACCGGTGAGTAGAGGTGAACTACCGGGATTTTTCGTGTATTCCTTGATTTGACCACGAAACCCATCATCGCCGCAAAGTTCATTTCGCAAGTTTTTGAGGGTGATATCCCACAGAGACTTACCTTCCACCATCATGGCTGCACCATTTTTTTCTCGCCATAAATCTTGAAAAGCCGTTTCCATATTACCGTTGTGCTTTTCTAACTGATCTAGTGCTTCTAGTCCGGGGGTATAATCGGGCATTAATTCCCGCATAGCTTGGATTTCGTTGTTAGTGAGTTGCATAACTGATCTGGGGTTATTACTGAGTAATGTGGAAATTAACTACATTTTCGAGATGAATATTTTTCTTACCCAATATTTTTCATTTCTCGTCCGAAATCTCAAGGTTTGCTGTTGTAGCTAACAATAGCCAAGCAAATTAGACTGTGAGAGCAATCTCGATGATCGCAATTTGCTATATATCAATATAGATTTGATTGGTAGTTTTGAAAATACATTTGTCATCCCCCAAATGAGTGAATTAATCGGCTGAAGCGTAAATTTATCAAATGATGATATTGTTCACATTATTAGCAAAAATCTATAAAAACTTCATTTTTTAAACCAGATTCTATATATAAAACCTTTGAGGGAATCGCACAGTGCCAGTGTTTAGTTAAGATTTAAGGAAATTAGAGAGAAGTAGTTAGCTTTATTACAGGAGAAATCAGGTGCTTAACAATATTTCTAAATTCATTACCTCACGTCAGTTAAAATTTCCTGTTGTTGGCGTGCTGATCACTTTTGGTATTTTAGGCTTGAGTGTGATCGGTGAGCAAACGAAAATTAACCTGAAATCTTCTACTGTGATAGCGGCTAGTTTACCAAGTTCTCAAAATCAAATTCAGAGTAGTGAGAAAACTCCTATTTTGGCGCGACTGAGAGAAATTAGAGATCAAAGAAGTCAACTCAGCGCTAACAATACAGATAGTAACGACTTAGAATCGGAAATTATTTCCGAAAATATTCAGACAATCACCACAAAGACAAGACAATTAGGGGGAACATCACGAGTAAATTTCCCTGAAAGCGATGGTATTTATCTCTATGGCCAGTCCTCAACACCAAACCAATTGGGACAAGGTTATATTGTGTTTCAGAAACAACAAGGTAAGGTGACTGGTGCATTATATATGCCGAGTTCTGAGTATAGTTGTTTTCAGGGAACAATTGCTAAATCAGGGGAATTGGCGATGACAGTAACTAGTTCTCCAGGTGAATTTGGTGCAACTCAAGTGTCAACTAACAGCAGAATACCCAGATTAAACGATGAAGATGCTATCACTTACGCTTACTCTGTAGCATTGCAGGATTATCATCAGCTAGAAGCTGTAAGTGCTAATGATAGAGAAATTTTGCAAGAGTGTAGTCAAGATGTTAATGGTGGCAATCAGTAAATGTTTGATGGAATTTCTTGACAAGGTTTCTAGATAACGCGTAAGAATTCAGGAGTCAGGAGTCAAGAGAAAGAAGGAGGTAAGAATAGTCTTGAATCTGGTCAAGTGATAGGTTTTTGATGGTGTCAACGCTTATTTCTTGCACCTTATTTACATTTTTAACCTTCAAACTATTGATATATAGCAATTCCCATTCAAGTGAGGTACAAGCAGTAATAATTAAACGCAGATGGACGCAGATAAACGCAGATAATTTTGTACTTCATTAGACTAGGAAATGCTATATATAGGTTTTTGCTTTATATGCCTAACGGCACGCTCCGCGAACAGCAAACCCTACATAAGTTTACCTCCGCAGTGTAATAGTTCTATACTAAAAACTGGTTAAAAGTTTCATTCTGTAGCTTGCTTCCCGCAGGGTACGAAGTATTCACGTAGCGTGCTGCACTACGTTACGTATGGCTATAGCTTGCGTAACGACGTAGGAGTATACGCTCCCGTCAGGAATACAGTATGACATAAGTCCAGATTTTACCCGTTTGCAGTATAGAAGAGGAAAAATGCCAATGCCAGAAAAATCAGGACTGTTCACGCCAGTTAGACTAGGTTCGCTTGACCTTCCCAACCGGATCATTATGTCTCCCATGACACGTCTCCGGGCTACTACTGACTGTGTACCTACCCCTCTAATGGTCGAATACTACAGGCAGCGGGCTTCGGCTGGACTCATCATTACAGAAGGAACACATCCTTCTCCGATGGGGCGGGGTTACACAACCTGTCCTGGGCTGCACAACGAGGAGCAGGTTAGAGACTGGAGAAAAGTGACAGATGCAGTTCATGCTGCTGGAGGTCGGATATTTGTGCAACTGATGCACGCTGGACGAGTGTCGCACTCCTCCCTATTACCTAACCATGCTCGGCCGATCGCACCTTCGGCTATCCCGGTGGTGTCTGAAGAAGTTCACACTTGGGATAGCAAAGTCCCTTTCGAGACACCCCGTCCTTTAGAGTTGGAGGAAATACCCGAAATAGTAGAGGAGTACCGCAGATCAGCGGAACTTTCTATTGAAGCAGGTTTCGATGGCGTGGAACTTCATGCAGCAACTGGATATCTCCCCAACCAGTTCCAAATCGGCGGCTCCAATAAACGCACGGATGCCTATGGTGGCACATTGGAGAATCGAACTCGCTTCACGCTCGAAGTAGTCAATGCTCTTTGTAGCGTCCGAGGAGCAGAGCGGATTGGGGTCAAGATCGCCCCCGGCTTCACAGTCAACGACACATTCGATGATGATCCTGCCGAAACTTATACTTATGTCGCAAAAGCACTCAATCCGCTGGGTTTGGCATACTTGCACGTCGGGTATGACCGAGGTTACAGCAGAGGGACTGCACCGAATTTCAACCCCATTGATCTCTTACGTTCCGTTTACCAAGGAACACTGCTGGCTGTGGGTGGGTTTGATCGACAACGAGGTGATGAAGCAATTAAAAGCGGGCGGGCTGATGCCATAGTTTTCGGACGACTGTTCATCTCTAACCCTGACTTAGTGGCTCGGCTACGGCTCAATGCCCCTCTGACCGAAGCTGATGTGAGGGAGTTCTATGGTGGTAGTGAACATGGCTACATAGACTATCAAACCCTGTCGCCACTCAATTGAGCGGCATATCTACCCGTGCATAGAGGCTGGGCAAAAACAATCAGCCCTAAAAATTCCTGTAAGGTTTCCTAAAAGGTTTTTTTAACGTATCGATTGTGGGATAAGGGTTTGGGATGACAAACTACCTTTTATCGAAACGTTTATGTATGTTTTGTTTTGCCAGAAATTATCAAGGCTCTTTTTTTTGGCTAAGGTATTGAGAATTGATCAATATTCAATTCCTGCTTGGGCTTTAACGCCTTGATCGCGGAAAGGATGCTTAACTAGAGTCATTTCGGTGACTAAATCTGCTTTTTCAATTAAAGCAGGTGGTGCGCCTCTACCTGTGAGAATTACGTGTTTATCATCTGGTTTTTCGGCTAGACCGGCTATTACTTCCTCAACTTGTAAGTAGCCTAGTTTGAGAGCAATGTTAATTTCATCCAAGAGTACGAGTTTGAAATCGGGGTTACGGATAAACTCTAATGACTTATCCCAAGCTGCGCTGGCTTTATCCAAATCGCGATCGCGATCTTGAGTTTCCCAGGTAAAGCCTTCACCCATTGCGTGAAATTCTAATTGCTCTGACCAATGGCTGAAAACCCGCTTCTCAGAAGGTTCCCAGGCTCCTTTGATGAATTGTACTATGGCTACTTTATAACCATGACCGAGCGATCGCATGACCATTCCTAAAGCCGCAGTAGTTTTACCTTTACCGTTACCGGTATTGACAATAATTAAACCTTTTTCGGGTATGGCTTTGGCTATACGTTTATCTTGGACTTCTTTGCGTCGCTGCATTTTTTGGCGATACTGGTCATCACTCAGAGATGATGACATGACCTCATCAATCAAACGCGAAATCTCTTGATCTGAATTTAAATCTTCTGGTGTGTCGTTTTTCATAAACCCTGTTAGAAATTTAAGTTTGGATGATTACTTGCTTCCTTCGCACCAAAAAATATTAAATGAACAAACTGCATTTGGTGAAGCCATTTCCGTAAGTTAATAGTATGAATAAGTATAGCATATTTTATTATTGTTAATAACAATTACCTGCTCACATAAATATAATAATTAATCAAATTAACCTGATATTATACAAGTTGATTTCAATTATTATAATTTACATATATCTATTCAGGTTACACTAAAAGCTATCAAAAAATGTTATGGCTTATAACGTTTAAGTAGTTATTTGTAATAATGGTACTGGGTATTAGACATTTACGTCAATATAGGGAATAATAGAGATAAATACGAAAGCATTTGTACTGATTTTTCGGGAACGCTAGTTGATATAGCCTTTCAATGTGATCAAAAATACTACTATTTAGCTTCAGAAGTTTCTAAACTCAAGAAGCTGAAGCTCTAGAAAGAGGGAGATAAGGACAATGATGTATAAAGCTTACGATATAGTTGGTAAATATGCCATCACTGCTGATGGTGGACAGAAGTTATATGATCAGATTCATTCATGTTTGCTGACTGGTAATCCTGTGAAGATAGATTTTAGAGGAGTAAAAGTTTTTGCATCTCCATTCGTGAATTTTGCATTTGGTCAATTGTTAAAAGATATTCCAGCAGAGAAGTTGAATCAATTGCTTGAATTCACTTTTCTCAATGAAGATGGGTCGGATGTTATTAATCACGTAATGGCTAATGCTAAACGATATTACTCTGATGAAAAATATCGTAATGCTGTGGATACGGTGATTACAGATATGGCTGGAAGTTTTTAAGGTATGGCAATTATTCAAGCTGATATCATAGATATCAAAACTGATACACCACAGCAAAGTGATATTTTCTTTGTAGATACTAACGTCTGGTTTTGGCAAACTTATAGAAATGCTGGGTTTGGTGCTAATAGTTACCAACTCAGCAATTATCCTAACTATCCCAATTATATCAATCTAGCTCTTTCAAATGGAGCTACTCTTACTTATTCTGGACTCACTTTAGCTGAACTTGCTCATATTATTGAGAAAACAGAATATAAGATTTATGTTCAATCTAATGGACATTTACACTTTAAGAAATACCGTCATGATTATCCAACAGAAAGAGCTAATGTAGTCGCTGAAGTTCAGTTTACTTGGCGACGAATCAAAAAAATTGCAATTCCTATTGATTTAACAGTAGATGACGCAACAACTGATGCTGCTATTAACCGATTTACCACTCAAGCAGTTGATGGTTATGATTTGCTGATGCTTGAAGCTATTAGAAAGCAGGAGCAGGAACAGTTAAGATTATTACTGATGATATGGATTATAGTGTTGTTCCAGGTATTCAGGTGTTTACTAGCAATAAATATGTTATTCAAGATGCTGCTATGCAAAAGAAGTTAGTAAGGCGTTAATTATACATTTATTTTATCTACCTAACATTTTATCTCGCAGATGTTTAATGCGATCGCGGAATTTTGCAGCTTCTTCAAATTCCATTTTTTTCGATGCTTCTTTCATTTGTGCTTCTAACAAGGTAATCAACTCTGGAATCTGCTCTAATGGGAGATCGTTGATATGTTCGTCTACAACTTTTAAATCTGTGGCATTTAAACGTCTGGATACATCTAAAAAAGATAAAATTGCATTACTCGATTTTTTTATAATTGGTTGGGGTGTAATTCCGTGCAGTTTATTATGTGCGGTTTGAATTCCCCTTCTTCTATCGGTTTCATCAATGGCTTTAACCATGCTTTTTGTTAAATTATCAGCATACATGATGGCTTTCCCGTGAATATGACGCGCAGCACGACCAATAGTTTGAATTAAGGAACGTTCAGTCCGCAAGAAACCTTCTTTATCTGCGTCCATAATTGCTACTAAAGAAACTTCAGGTAAATCTAAACCTTCCCGCAATAAATTCACACCTACTAACACATCAAAAATACCATTTCGCAAATCTTGTAAAATTTCTATGCGTTGAATGGAATTAATTTCTGAATGCAAATATCTGATCCGAATTCCTCTCTCGTCTAAATATTCGGTCAAATCTTCCGCCATGCGTTTGGTTAAAGTGGTAATTAGCGTTCTTTCTTTACGGTCAACTCGATCTTTTATTTCTGCTAATAAATCATCAATTTGTCCTTCTGTGGGACGAACAAAGATTTCTGGATCTACTACTCCAGTAGGTCGGATAACTTGTTCGACTATATTATCTCCAGAGATTTCTAATTCCCAAAGTCCTGGAGTTGCGGAAACGAAAATACATTGATTGGCTTTTTGCCAAAACTCTTCTACTTTTAAAGGACGGTTATCAGCCGCACTAGGAAGGCGAAAACCATGATCTATTAAAACTTTTTTCCTTGCTTGGTCGCCGTTATACATCCCCCGAATTTGCGGAACTGTAACGTGAGATTCATCAATTACTAATAACCAATCTTTAGGAAAATAGTCAATTAAACATTCTGGAGGTTCGCCGGCTTGTCTACCAGCTAAATGACGAGAATAGTTTTCAACGCCGTTACAATATCCGACCTCTTGCAACATTTCTAAATCGTAGCGTGTGCGCTGGTCTATGCGTTGTGCTTCAACTAATTTGCCTAATTCTTCTAATGTGAATTTTTGCTGTTTTAATTCTGCGGAAATATCTTCACAGGCAACTCCTAAACGTTCTTCTGGGGTGACAAAGTGACGCGCTGGGTAAATATTAACTGATTCGAGACTACTGAGAATTTCCCCAGTTACAGGGTCAATGTAGCGAATTGCATCAATTTCATCCCCAAAAAATTCCACGCGAATAATCCGGTCTTCGTAAGCGGGTCCGATTTCTAAGACATCACCACGGACGCGAAATTTGCCCCGACCCATTTCTATATCGTTGCGGCTATACTGTACAGATGTTAAGTCGCGCAGAATTTGCCTTTGGTCAACTTCTTTACCTATTTGTAGGGGAATGGCTGCTTTGAGGTATTCTGCCGGCATTCCTAAGCCGTAAATGCAGCTAATAGAAGCAACGACGATGACATCACGGCGTTCAAAGAGCGATCGCGTGGCGGAATGTCGCAACATATCGATCTCATCGTTAATCGCCGCTGTTTTCTCTATATAAGTGTCTGTAACGGGAATATACGCTTCTGGTTGATAATAGTCGTAATAGCTGACAAAATACTCAACTGCGTTATTAGGGAAAAATTCCCGCAACTCGTTACATAGCTGTGCAGCCAAGGTTTTGTTGTGTGCTAAGACTAAGGTCGGCTTACCGACTTTCTCAATCACTGCGGCGATAGAAAACGTCTTACCTGTTCCCGTCGCACCCAGTAAAGTTTGGTAACGATTACCCGCTTGAAGACTAGAGACAAGTTGTGCGATCGCTTGCGGTTGATCCCCTGTGGGACTAAAGGGAGCTTGAAGACTAAATTCCGTCATACAGTTTTGCTGAAGATACCCACTTCCATAGTAGCGAGTACCGAGGACTGAGTGCTGAGTGCTGAGTGCTGAGTTTTTGGAGGAAGTTTCAGACCCTATAATTTAGCACAATTAACAGATTTTCTATATCTGACACACCTTTGTATATTCAGAGAAGTAGTAAATCGTAGATACATATTATGTTCAATTTGTATAGTCCATAAGTCATATTTTTTACAAAAATTGACCATTTAAATTTACTTATGTATCAGTTTTAAATAAACTTATCTCTAGATGAGGTTTTTTAAGGTTACACTCACATATATAGGAGAAAATACATCTTTCCTTAATTATTGTAAAATTCACGTAATAAGTAAAAGGTGTTAGTTTACAAAACACCTAAGCTGCAAAGGAGACATAAAAGTGGAAGAAAATACCCAGGGTAATAATTTGAATACAGAAGAAGGTTCTCAAGGGACACTCATAGTTGCTGGAGATGGTTCCAATAGCAATATGCAGGTTGCAGAAACATTCTCAATGGCGGGATTACGTCCTATTGGCACAAGTAATTTAGAAGTAGTGGAAACCTACAATGCTATGGGAATTCGTCCTATAGGTGCAAACACGTTCCAAACGGTTGATAGTATCAACCTATCTGGTATTCGTCCAATTGGTTCGAGTTTAATAGTAATTTCTGATAACTATTCAGTATTTGGTAGTCGTCCAGTTGCACCCAATATCGTTGATGATTCTGAAATTTTGATGGGATTTCTAGACTAAGAACTAAGATTAATCCCATATCTTTATGAACCCAGTTTGATCACTAAACTGGGTTTTTTATGAAAATAAAGAGAAAAATTTTACCGCACTAACTGCATAGCATTATTAAAAAACTGACGGCATAAACCTTTGGTGACTAAAATTGTCGTTAGCAAATTGGCGACAACAACCATAAACATAATCAAGATTTCATAGGATACGGCTTCTAAAGCTGTCACCCCAGCTAATAATTGTCCACTGGTGAAAGCTGGGATTGTCACCATACCAATCAGCATCATTTGATTGAGAGTGGGAAGCATTGCGGCTCGAATTGCGTCTTTACGATAAGGACTAATAGCTTGCTGGGGAGTTGCACCTAAACTTAAATGAGTCTCTATTTCTGTGGGAAATTGGTTAATCGCACTGACAAGACGTTCTCCTGCGACTGCTGCTGCATTCATGCCATTACCAATCAATATACCGGCTAAAGGAATTAGATAACGTGGTTCATACCATCTATCTGGTTGGATAATCAAAAAGTTGGTATAAAGCAATGTTAGGGTGGTACTGACAAAAATTGCCCCCCACACTAAAGGTAGTACTTGAGGAATTTTTTGGCTGATGCGATTTCGTGCGACAATCGCCGTAATTGTCAGCATAATTGTTAAAATCCCCAAAACAGCCCAAACATTGTTTACAGCAAAGATGAAGTCTAAAACGTATCCTAATACGACGAGTTGGAGGATGGTTCTACCGGTGGCTAAGGCTAAGTTTAACTCTAGTCCTAATTTTTCCCAGGTTGATAAACCAATAGCGATCGCTATTAATGCTATAGCTAATGCTAAATCTACAATATCCAATTTAATTAAATCCGGCATGGTTTCTAACTCCTGAACTCCTGAACTCCTGAACTCCTGAACTCCTGACTTCTGACTCCTAACTCCTGCTATAAAACAGCCTACACGCAAATAATTCTAAATTTCATTAGCAAACATCACCCGTAAAAGTGTATCTTTTGTATCTCCATTAAAATAATAAATTATGATCCAACGCGTAAATTCCATCCCTGCATTTGATATAAAGCAGCAATACACAACCATTGAAGCGGAAGTCAGTAGTGCTGTTCTAGAGGTTCTTGCTTCTGGCCGTTATATTGGTGGCCCTGCAATTGAAGGCTTTGAACAACAGTTTGCTGCTTATCATGGTGTAAGTGAATGTGTAGCTTGTAATTCTGGTACAGATGCGCTTTTTTTAGCACTACGCGCTTTAGGAGTTGGTGCAGGTGATGAAGTTATTACCACACCTTTCACATTTTTTGCGACAACTGAAGTTATCAGTGCGGTAGGTGCAAAGCCTGTTTTTGTTGATATTGATGCTACTACCTTTAATTTGGATGTAACGCAAATAACAGATGCTATTACACCAAAAACTAAAGCTATTATTCCGGTTCACTTGTTTGGACTACCTGTGGATATGACAGCTTTGATGGAGGTTGCTCAATTTCACAATTTAGCAGTAATTGAAGATTGCGCTCAAGCTACAGGTGCAACTTGGGATGATCAAAAAGTTGGCAGCATTGGACACGTTGGTTGTTTTAGCTTTTATCCAACTAAGAATCTGGGTGGTTGTGGTGATGGTGGTGCAATTACAACTAATGATAGTGCGATCGCAACCAAACTCAGAATATTGCGAGAACATGGCAGCAAAGAAAGATATATTCACGAAGAAATCGGTGTCAATAGTCGTTTAGATGCCATTCAAGCCGTAATTCTGCAAATTAAACTCCGCTATTTAGATCAGTGGAACAAACAACGGCAGCAAATAGCCGCTTATTACTACCAATACCTCAGTCAAGTTCCCGGTATCATCACACCCCAAGAATTATTAGGAGGAGTTGGAGTTTGGAATCAATATACAATTCGCGTTTCCAGTGAAAATAGAAACGGTGCAAGTTCTAAATATCGGGACTGGGTGCGGACTCAATTACAAGAAAAGGAAGTGAGTTCAATGCTTTACTATCCTCGGCCATTACATCTGCAACCAGTTTATGAATATCTCGGCTATCAACCGGGACAATTGCCAGTATCAGAACAAGCTTGTCACGAAGTCATATCTTTACCCATGTTCCCAGAATTAACCCAGGAACAGCAAGATAAAGTAATTTATGCCTTGAAAGATTGTTTCAGCTAAAAGAGGTGACAGGGTACAGGTGACAGGTGACAGTTTTAAGAGGGAATAGGGACAAAAATTCATTATCCTGACTCCTGATTCCTGACTCCTGCCTCCTGCCTCCTATAGAAATTTATGCAAATGTACGAGTATTAGCAGTTGCCAAAGCTTCTACCAAACCACGGACAGCAGCAATCATGGCGATTTCGCTATTGAGTTGGTTGATAGCAGAACCGACACCAACACCAGCAGCACCAGATGCGATCGCTAAAGGTGCAGTAACATTAGAAATACCAGAGGCGCACAATACAGGCACAGAAACCACGCGGGAAATTTCATAAGCCGCAGCCAAAGTAGGAGCAGCCTTTTCAATCAATCCCAAAGTACCACCATGAGCAGGTTTGCTGCTAGTACCACCTTCAGTTTGAATGATATCAGCACCAGCTTTTACCAAATCTTCAGCTAATTGCACCTGTTGGTCTAATTCCAGGATATGAGGAACAGTTACAGATAGGGTAATTTCGGGTAACAAGGCACGGGTTTGGCGAGTTAGTTCTAAAACTTCTTCAGCCTCAAATCTGCGTCCTTGAGCGTAAAAAGAATCAAAATTACCAATTTCAATCAAATCAGCACCAGCAGCTACAGCTTGGACAAATTTTTCAGGTTCTACTGCGGAAACACAAACAGGTAAGCTTGTTAAACTTTTAGCTAATTGCACCAAAGACACATCAGCAGCAATATCAACAAAAGTCGCACCACCAAATTCAGTCGCTTTAATGGTAGCAGCAACACTTTCAGCATTGAAGTTATTCAAACCGCTAATCACCTTCAGGACACTGCGGTTAGCAAAAGCACGTTGCAAGTTAGGATGAATTGTCATAATTCTTGTTTTACAGCTATCAAAGTAGGAATATTTTTACACTATATAGACTCTAGAAACCAGAGGCTAGAGCAAGAGACTATTAAGAATTCAAGACAATAACACTAAAAACATCTATCCAAAGAACTAAAAATCCTGTTAGTACTAGAAATGGGAAAGAAGCTTTGAGTTAAAAAACCATGAACTCTCCAGGAAGCATCAATCAACGAGATTGGTCATGGCCTTTTTGGCCTATTTTACCACTATATCCCTACGGTAGAAGACGAACACTGCGCCGGGAAATAGTCAAGGATACTATTTGGACATTTGACCAATTACAAGGCATCCTGTATACCATAGTCCCAATTCGGATGACCGTCATCAAGCTGCAAACAGGTGGTCTTTTAGTTTATGCACCTGTCGCACCCACACCAGAATGTATCCGTTTAGTTCAGGAGTTGGCAGCAAAGCACGGTGAAGTCAAATATATCATTTTGCCAACCAGTTCTGGTTTAGAACATAAAATCTTTGTCGGACCCTTTGCCAGAAAATTTCCTCAAGCTTTGGTTTACGTTGCTCCTCACCAATGGAGTTTCCCATTTAATCTACCACTGAGTTGGCTTGGTTTTCCCCAAAAACAGACTTTAGAATTACCAAAAAATATTCATCAAAACCCTTTTGGTGATGAATTTGAATATAAAATTTTAGATATAAATTTAGGACGTGGTGCTTTTGTAGAAGTGGCATTATTGCACAAACCATCGCGCACTCTCTTAGTTACAGATACTATACTTTCAGTTCCCAAAGAACCACCAGAAATTTTACAATTAGATCCATATCCTTTATTATTTCACGCTAGAGACAATGCACAACAAATTATAGAAGATAATCAAGCTAATCGTCGTCAAGGATGGCAAAGAATATCTTTGTTTGCAATTTATTTTCGTCCCAGTGCTTTAGAAATTATGGGAATAAGAGAAATGTGGCATGATGCTAAAAAAGCACCAAACCATTCACCAAAATCATATTTTGGTTTATTTCCCTTTCGCTGGCAAAATAACTGGCAAAAGTCTTTTGATGCCTTGTGTGGAAATTCTCGTCCCTTTGTAGCACCGATTTTACAAATTCTCATTCTTCCCCAAGCACCAAAACTCGTATTAGACTGGGCAGATAAAGTTTCAAGTTGGGATTTTGAGCAAATTATTTCTTGTCATTTTGATTCACCAATTAAAGCGAGTCCGCAACAATTTCGGCAAGCGTTTACTTTTTTAGAGAAGGAACCATTATTAAAAGATGATAAACCTTTATTATCGGAAGATTTGCGATTTATTCAGGAACTAGAAGCGGATTTGGTTAAGCGTGGTATTGCAACACCTGTTAAGGATAGGATGTAGAGGATTTAAATATTGATCTGAATAAAAAGAGTCCAAGTTTATTTTTTGTATCCTCTGAATAGTTTGGATATCGAAAGATATCTCTAGATTAGAACTAACAAGTTTAAGTAATAATTTCTGGTATTACTTTATATTTATTACAATATTCTCTAATTTTGGTATCTGAGGTTATTAAAGCTGACTTAAGAACCACGGCTGTAGCCAAAACAATCTTGTCACGATTTTCTAGCTTGATATTCTCATCCTTTAAATCTAAAAAACTTTTCAAAACTTCAATATCTAATTCTCTAATCTCAATATTAGGTGTTAATTTTATAGGATTAAAGACTTCGGCGATAAATTTAGCTCGAAATTCTTGATTTGCTGTAGTGTTACCACGAAACCACTTATCAAATATTTCTATAAAAACAATACTTGGGATAATTATTAGATATTTGCTATTATAACTATTTAAAGCAATATCTATATATGACAATCCTTTTTGCGATATTTTTGATGGTACATTGAAGATATGAGCAGAATATGAAATTAATGCCACTGTATCAACAACAAATCGCCGTTTTAGAGGTATATCTTCAATATTTTCGCTCACCCAAGTTTCTCCGTATCTCGACTAAATCATCTTCAATACTTAAATTATCCCTACGAAAATCTTGCAACATATATTCTATAAATCTTTCATCAATCTCTTCAACAGAAAATAAACCTCTTTCGTCAGATAAAGTATAAATCTTTTCCAGAATGTTGTAAACATCTACATTATTCTGATTCTGTTGATTATCTAGAAATTGTGACAGTAGAGTTGCAAGAGAAACTAACTCCAAATTCCAGCTTTCCCATTCTTCAACCAATCGTATTATTTTTTCTTCTTCCGTTTGGAGATTAGCTGTGCCAAATACTATTTCCATAAATCTAGACAACTCTTCCCTGTTAAGGCAATACTGTCTCATCATGATTTTAAATTTATTATTTTAAATTTACTCAGATTCTTTCATTAAATCCTTTGTATCAGCTTCAGAAATTCCACTAACTTGACGTTGTTCAGTTAGTTGGGTTGCTTCATCAATTGCTAATACGAAATCTAAATTTATTTCTGCAATGTTTTTATCTACTGCACGTTCAAGAACTTCATAAGCCAGTTTCAAAATTTTAGAGGCGTTAAACTCACTCAACTCAGCAATCTTAGCTACAGCATCTTGAGTAAAAGGTGAAAATGTATTAGTATCTGCTTGATTTATCCGGTATGCTTGCAAGTATTTCTGGATAAGAGAATAAGCATCATTCACATTTATTTTTTCAAAGCGGATGACATTTGTTGATGTCACTTTAGAAGAAATTGGGGATCGTTGTTCCAAACCACTCTGCTCCCAAGCTGATTGGATTAAACGTGGTACTCCTGCGTGTAATACAAGTATTAAGTTGTAAAATCCCACTTTAGCATTTGTATAAAATCCGTCAAAAAGACAGGTTCTCAATTCTAAGGCAAAATCTCTTTTCTGTCTCTCACTTTGAAAATCAGGGACACGCTCAAAATCATCAACAAATATGTATGCTCCGTTAAATCCTGCTCCTAGAAACAAAGTTACAAGATGTGAGAAAATAAACTCAAGTCTTGGTTGACCACGTTTAAGATTTTGATAATATTGTTTAAAATCCTCCTGATTTACGGACTGAAATATCAAAGGAGTTAATGAGAATATAGGAAAATCTTGAGGCAAATTTTGTAAATAAGGATTTGCAAGAATTTTATATGAAACTTGACGAAAATCAATATTATTATCTCTGTACCAATCATGAGACTGAAGCTTATTCTTCAAATCATTTTCATCAGAAAAGTATTCTTCTGGATCAAAATCATCACTCAGATTAATAATTGCCTCTAACCGCAAAGATAACAGACTATCATTGATTATATTAGATTCAAATATACGTTCAAAAAAAAGATCAATAAAGCTCTCAAATGTTTTTGTTTTTCCTCCCGATGCAGGTACAAGAATTATTGCAAAACACTTATTCAGTTCATTAGAAATAGATAGACCAAAATCCTGATTAATTTTCTTTTGAAGATTTACCAAAAAAGCAGATTTGCCGTTTCCACGACCAATATATGATGTATCCATAATATACCCCAAACGCAGGTGATTAGGATCGCTTTGAGGAACCTTGAAAAAATTTTCTTCAATAGCTTCACTCTCTTTGTCACGAATAGATGGCTCATAAATTTCACCATTGTTTCGCGCATCATTCGAGTTAGGATTCACGAAAGGAGATGAAGGAAATGGGTTTTCCTTGAGGTTATATAGCTCATACCTTCCCTTATTTATAACTAGTTCTGACTTAGGTCGCTTTGAATATTTGCTAATATCCATAATTCTCTCTCTTTCTCAAGCTAAATCAATTGCAATTATGTTACGATACTTACCATCAACCATGACTGGTTCTCGGCGGAGATACATTACTTTAGTTTCATCTGGTAGTTTATCCACTTCTAAAGATATACTAATTCTGAGATGTTTATTATGATACGCATATCCTAAAAAATTATCAAAAAGATATTCAGTAATTTTCATACTATAACATACCCTTTCTCTAACATTTGGTAAGCTGACAAAATATGTTCTAGCTAACTGACGCACATCAAGATAAGCCTGATGAAGAGATTTAACAAATTCTTCTTGATTAATTTCATCCTCCCAAGATGGCTGATGCAAATACAATTTCATATTATCTGAATATTCATACAGTTCCTGAAACCTACCTGAATTGCTAGAGTTTTTAATAACAGATAAAGGATAAACCACCCTACCATTAAAATGTGGATCTGGGTAAAATTCAGTTATATGAAGTAGTCCAATCTGCTTACCTCTATAAGCCCATCTTTCAAAGGAATTTAACGATATCTGATAACCGTATAGTTCTACTAAAAAGTATTTAAGCCAGAAGTCTCTACCTCTTCGTAAAATAACATTGTATTTTGCTTGTTCAAAAGGTTCAGAATCTTCTTTAGGTAGTAGTCCATCTTCTGTCAGCTTACGAATTAGTTCATTATTTTTTTCTTCAAGATATATTTGTTTTCCTAGATGTTTATGTATATCTGCCTCTAATCTTTTTTTCAAGCTGCGAAAATAGTCCTTCATATGATTGGAAGTTGTGATTGAAACTCGCTTAATTTCTAAGCGATTTGCTGAGTATATTGGAAATATTAGCAGTCCAGATTTACGAGGATTTGCTTTATAACAAGTTTCAATGAGATAACGAAACGGCTGTTGCCGTTCTTCTTCCATCAATTTGAAAAGGTGCTGATTAAAGCTTACAGCACCTTCTATTTCATATTTTTGTATAACAGTAATTCCTTCATCAGTCAGTGAAATTACTCCATTATTATCAGTAATAAGTTTATAGTCTGTCGCTTCATCTAGAACTTGTTCAAAAGTATACTTATACCGATTCATTATATTAGTTGTAATCTTAGAATTAGCAGATTCTGTTAGTTTTTTATATTTTGATTCCCCAAGACGATACTGGTGCTTTAGATTCAAGAATTGGTCAAATATTTTTTCTTTTTGAGGTGATGTCCACACACCTTTCAGAAGAATATAAAAGTATTCTAGAAAATAAAAATTTCCTGGTGCTTGAGGAGGTTGAATCTTCGATGTCGGTATGGGGTTGTTAACCATGAAGTTATGATATATGAGTATGTTGAACTATTCTATTTTGATCTACTACAGAATTTTTAACTCAACAGCTAAAAGTTGTGCAGAATTTACTAAAATTAGAAATAAATAGTATTTATACTGCAAACGGGTCAAACTTGGACTTATGTCATACTGACCGTAACGTAGTGCAGGGAAGTATCTCGGAGATTCTAGAGCCTACGGCACGCTACGCGAACACTTCGTTCAGAATGACACTTTTAACCCGTTTTTAGTATATCAATACATTTGCAATCCATAGTATAATATCAAATCGGAACTATATTAAACCTATTCATGTTTATACTCATAAAACCTACTTTCCAATACAAAACCTACTGAAAATCCGATCTAAAACCGATTCCGTCACCTCTTCTCCGGTAATTTCTCCCAACGCATAAATCGCACCTCTTAAATCAATTGTCCAAAAATCTAAAGGTAACTTCTCGATAATTGTTGCTTGCACTTGTTCCAAATCAATCTTTGCTTTTGTTAATGCTGCGGCTTGTCGTTGATTAATTGCTAAATCCATATCAGCAGCTTGGACTTTTCCCGCTTGGACTATTTCTAAAATAGCAGTTTCTAAATCATCAATTCCTTGATTTTTTGCAGCCGCAGTTTTCACAACCTTCCTAATAACTTGATCCTCTTCCCTATCTCCATTCCTCTGCGTTCTCTGCGTCTCTGCGGTTCGTTTATTCCATAATTCCTGTGTGATTTCTGAAGATATTTCTAAAAGGTCAATTTTATTAATTACCAAAATTACCGGACGGTGTTTTACTTGTTCATAAATCTCTTGATCTGCATCTGTCCAACCTGCGGAAGCATCAATGGTAAATAAGACTAAATCAGCATTATTAGCAGCACGACGCGATCGCTCTACGCCAATTTTTTCTACCTGATCTACTGTCTCCCGAATCCCGGCTGTGTCTAAAACCTGGATCGGAATCCCCCCCACCACTAGCTGAGATTCAACTACATCACGGGTTGTACCCGGTAAATCTGTGACGATCGCGCGATCGCTCTGACTCCACGCATTCAATAAACTCGATTTTCCCACATTCGGGCGACCAACAATCGCTACTTTTAAACCGGTTCGCAATAATTCACCTTTATCTTTTGTTGCTAATAACTTAGTAATTTCCAAGCTAATTTTATCAATTTCTGTAATAATTCTTTGCTCATCTAAGGGTGGTAAATCTTCCTCAAAATCAATCCTGGCTTCGATTTCCGCCAAAATATCTAAACATTGAGCGCGTAAATTGCGAATCGGTTGAGCTAATTTACCCTGTAACCCAGCTAAAGCTGTTTGCGCTGCTTGGGTTGATTTTGCACCCACCAAATCTGCAATACTTTCTGCTTGAGTTAAATCCAAACGTCCATTTAAAAAAGCTCTTAATGTAAATTCCCCTGGTTGCGCTAATCTCGCACCATTTTCTAAACATAGTTGCAATACTTGTTGTACCGCCATAATTCCCCCGTGACAATGGAATTCCACCACATCTTCACGGGTAAAAGAACGGGGTGCTTTCATGATTAGTAACAAAGCTTCATCAACAACTTGCTGAGTTTGGGGTTGACGGATGTAACCATAGAGAATGCGGTGAGTCTCCCAAATTTGTTTTCCCGGTGCAGAAAATAGAGTTTGAGCGATCGCTATTGCATGATCACCAGAAACCCGCACAATCCCCACACTACCTTGTTGAGGGACAACAGCAGTAGCTATAGCAGCGATCGTTCCAGTATTAGCCAACAGTTCTGACATAGGAATTTTGAGGGTTCAGGAGTATGGGGAAAACTTCAATAAAAACTCTGCGTCACTCTGCGTTTACCTCAGCGAACCTCTGCGTTTAAAAGTAAAGTTACCAACCGTTTTTAGTACGGTAACATAATAGTAAAATTTATTTGAAGGGTAAAACACCCGAATTTAGAGAGGAGTTCACTGTGGAGCAGACAATTAACTGCGCTGAAGCCTGCGTTAACGGGTGTATTTTAGGCGACAAATGTCCCAATATTGAGTTTAGAGAAGCAGCCTCGAAATTTATTGAAGAGACTTCTTTAGACCAAATGCTAGAAATGGCGGAAGAACGACTGCGGAAAAAAATGTCAGAACCGCCAAAATGGGTGTTTCCAGAAGATCCTTAAATAGTATTTGGATCAATACCTAATTCTCGCAGCTTCGCCGCCAAGCGATCGCTGCATTGTTTTTCCTGTTCAGCCCGTGCAAATTCGTGTTTTGCGACTTCTTCTGGAGTGGGAACTAATTCACCTTCAGCAGTGAAAAAGCGCAACTTATGCTGATCAACTCCCAAAAATAACTCTAACTGCTGACTCCATAACCAGCCTTGATGATTAGCTTCCATTGGTTGATACTTCCCAGCTAAGAGAACAAACCCAGCCAACTCCAAATTGTGAGGATCAAACCAAAAGTATTCCGGTGTCCGAAAAATATCTTGGTAAATTTGTTTTTTTAAACCCTTATCAGTTTTGGCTGTGGAATCTGATAGCAGTTCGACAATTACATTGGGATACTTACCATCTTCTTCCCAAACCACCCAACTTTTGCGGGGTTTACGTTCAGCCCCCAAAACGACAAAAAAATCTGGACCCCGGAAATGCTCAGATTTAAGCTGGCGCGGACTGTAGTAAACAGTAACATTCCCAGACGCATAGAAGTCATTATTATCTCGCCACAACCACTCAAGACATTGAATGAGCAGCGTCATTTGTAGTCGATGTAAATCAGTTTCCAAAGGTGGTTCGTCACTATATAAATCTCCTGGAGGAAATATAACATCTTCTGGGATAGGAATATCTTGGATAATAGTCATGGTGATAAGTGGTTCAGTAATAAAAGGGTCAACTTAATTAAACATAAAACATCTATAATTAAAATTTGACACAAAAATAAGTTTTATGCACGAATTAGCTAGGAAAAAGTTATGAAAATACAAACTCAAAAATTTTTATTAGATAATGGTAAGTGAGTAAGTTTTTATCTGGAGGTTACAGTGATTAAGAATATTGAGATTAAAAATTTTAGATGTTTCGAGGATTTAAAAGTATCTGGTTTTGAGAAAATTAATTTAATTAGTGGAAAAAATAATGTTGGCAAAACTGCATTATTAGAAGCATTATTCCTAAATACTGTCCCCAGACCAGATACTATCTTATTATTACGACAAGTCAGAAGGGAATCCTCAAGGTTGAGTAAAGCTTTACCTGAAAGAACCTGGAATAATTTCTTTTTTCAACAAAATAAGAATAGTACCCTAGAGATTGAATCTACACTTGAAAATGGGTCTTCTAAAAAAATTGAAGTATTCATTGATGAGTCTGTAAAAGATTTAGAAGATACCTATCAAGAAGATAATGATGATGAAAAAGAAAAAATTATAAGCCTATTTTCTGGTAGTCAATCTGTATTATCTGTGATGCACCTGAAAACAAGGATTAATCATGGAGAGACTTTTGAAACATTAATAATTTCAAGTGCTAAAGGTGTTATAGGTAGAGATATTAAAGTTCCTGACATAAACAATGCTTTCTTCATCCCCTCCTTCTTGAGAGTTACTAGTAGAGAATTAACTGAGGAGTTTGACAAAGCTCGTTTGAGTGAGAGAGATAATGAGCTTCTCAGAGCCTTTCAAACTATTGATTCTTCTATTATTAAGGTAGAAAGCTTTAGTATCGGCGAGCCAAATCTTTATGTTACAAGAGAAGGAGAAAGTAGGTTGCCTTTATCCTTATTTGGTGATGCAATTAATCGTATTGCCGATATAATTTTAAGAATAGTGAATAATGAAAATAGTATTTTGCTGATTGATGAAATAGAGAATGGTATTCATCACTCTAATCAAGCTGCTTTTTGGAGTATTATTTACAAGTTAGCTATTGAGTTAAATGTGCAAATATTTGCTACGACACATAGTTTGGAAATGATTAAAGCTTTCATAAAAGCTGGATCAAAATATCATAATTTATCTGCTCATTTTGAGCTAACAAAAAATATTAAGAAAAGTAAAATAGTTGGGATAAGACGAGATTTGGATACTTTAAATTATGGAATAAGTCACAATAAGGAGGTGAGAGGTGAGTAGTAATAAATTGATTGTAGAAAGCAATAATGATAAATATTTTTTACAGGCAATTATTCGTCACCTCAATTGCAATATAGAAGTTGAATCTATAGAACCTGCACCTCCGATTATTATTTCAGAGGATGATTATAAATCAATGGAGGGGTTAAATTCCAAAAAACTAATAGCTGCTCTCAATTCCTTAAAAGCAGATATAGAGAAAGGCGAGATTGAAAAGGTAGGTATTATTATTGATATTGATGATAACGAAGAAAACGAAAGAATTAATTTTATTAATGAGTGTCTTCAAGAAGTTTTTCCGGGAACAACATCACTCACAGAAGTTAATAAATTTATAAATATAACTTTTGATGATATTAATATTCATCTGGCTTGTTACTTTACAAACGTTGATAGAAAAGGAGAACTAGAAACAGTTCTAAAAATGATTAAGAGCCAAAATTCAGTTTATGCTGATTGTTTAGAAAGTTGGAAAGATTGCTTGAAGAGTCATGGTAAAGAAATAAAGATTAAGGACTTTGATAAATTCTGGGTTTCCATATACCTAAGATTCGATACTTGCTCAAAAAATGACAAAAAGCAAGCGGAGCGTAAATGTAGTTTTAAGTCGGCAATGAATGAGAAAACTTGGATTTGGGACTTTGAACATCCTACATTGAATAATTTGAAGGCGTTTTTGCAGATGTTTAGTTAATTCCACTGCAAAAAAAGAAATAATACTTCTTGTTAATTGCCGTAGTAGTGTGATCATAAGCCAATTACCAATTTAAATATCCAACCCCAAGACAGTTAACTCCGGTGGATGTTCAACAGTAAATTGATAATATACTTCTTGTTGTTCCTGCGATGCCAACACAATATCCCATTCCAAAATACCCATTTCACCTAATTGAGTTTGCGGATTAGAACGAGAAAGACGCACCTTGATTTGTTCATTACGACTAACTGGTAATTGTTCAGTTAAATTTAAATGTGTTTCTTGATTTAACAAGTTAGTAATTACAATTCGATAAGCATAAGTAACTCTGCGTTGGCTACTCATCAATTTCTTATCTACCTGACGTTCAACTAAATCACGCTCAATTTTTAAACCTTCATCTATGCCTAAATTAATTTTAAATTCTTGTCCTGGAGCGATATTTTCTAATTGAGTTGCACCGACAAAAATAGTATCACGAAAAATATTTGCTGTTCCTGGTAATAAAGTTGCACCATCAGGACTATTTTTTATATTAGCTTGTAAATAGGCATAGCTAACTAAACGAGGTATGACTACATAATTGAAATTACAAGGATAATTATCTTGAAAAATTGTGGTTTTATGAGGTGTGCCATCAGTAGGAATATTACCACCACTATTTAGTTTAAATGTAACTACACTTCCTTGTTTAGATACTTCAGTCACAACTACTTCCGCGTCAATAAAACTTTCTGCATCTTCTTCTTTGGCTTTTTTTGACATCCCGCTAGGAGTAGGTAAAAGTATGGCCATAGCTGGTGGAGGAGACATGGAACGCTGCATGGTGAGAGTATCATCTGCTCGTATGCGTGGGGTGTCGATATACCAATGTTTTAGCTTAGGTGGTAATGTACCTAAACCTGGTTTAGCGGTAGAAAGGGTAAGCGCGACATCTAGCCAATCTTCTCCTGTACTTTGGGTAACTTCTGCCAAATAGCTTAAATGTAGAGTTTTGTTAATACTATCTACCCGCAAGTCATAAAGGGGTTTCCAACTGGCACGATTGACTAAATAAGATATTTCTAGTTCAAATTCACCTTTGCCTGCAACTTCTACTCCCACAATCACATTTAAACTTTCTTTGGGGTGGGGTGTTTGAATTTTTTGCAATGCAGCGCGGAGTGGTTGTAATTGTTTTTCTATTTCTTGTTGTTGGGTTTTGCATTCCCCAGATGCGATCGCATATTCGCTATACTGACTACCAATAAAATTGAGAAAATCCAATGTTTCACTCAAATTCAGATTTTTCCTAGATAGGCTCTGAGCAAAGGGTTCTTCGGTTTTTTCACCCAAGCCGGCAATAAAATGAGATTGCAATGCCAAAGCATCTATTTGAGCCTGTAAATGGCGTTTTTCTGCTTCTAGTTGCTGAATTTGTCTTGTCAACTGTGCCACTCGTTCAGCCACTGGTTCAGTAGTGTAAATGCGATCGCAACTCACCCCCAGTAACCGCACTCCTACCGTACCAGTACCACTTATCCGTACAGACTCAGTTTCTAGAGTTACAGGCAATGGTGTAATTAATAACTCCCGTTCTTGTCCTGTAAGCGATATAACACCTCGTCTTGTAACTAAAGCCTTGTCACCATAGACTGTGACAGCAACAATTTGGCTTTGTACTGTTTTGCGCCAAGATGATATTTCCGGGTTCACCACTACCAGTTTTGCCTCATGTTTAACAGTTATCAATTTAACAGTTATCAGTTATCAGTTTCATCGTTTGAGGCTAAATTTCCCTCCGTGATCCTAGATAACTGTTCACTGGTTTCATATTTCTGTTAGTTAATTGTCAATGGTTTGAGGTTGCACCGTCAAGCAGACAGGAAATTTTGGATGTAAACTTTATTGTGAAAGTCTATCAATCGTAATACTTAGAGGGGTAATATTTTGCGCCACAATCTTCTTTGCCGCTTCTAGCAGGTACTCATAATAAGTACGAGCAACAATAGATAACTGCTTACCTGCTGGGTAAACGATATACCAAGTGCGTTTGATAGGAAAATTCTGCACATCCAAAATGCTGAATTCATGAGCATCTGTCAATAAAGTATGACGAGATAAAACCGAAATTCCTAAACCTCCAGCTATTGCTTGTTTAATTGCTTCATTACTTCCTAATTCCAACTTCACCTTCACCTTTACCCCATGTTCGTCAAAGAGACTCTGCACAGCACGACGTGTACCCGAACCAGGTTCACGCATAATAAAAGGCTCTTCTCCTAACCGTTCTATGGGAATATTTTTTTCCTTTGCCAAAGGATGATTAAAAGGTGCAAAAACTACCAAAGGATTTTCTAAAAAAGGCTCAAAATTGATATCCAGATGATCTGGAACTTGGCTCATAATATACAAGTCATCCAAGTTACCAATCATGCGTTCCAAAATCCGTTCATGATTTGTAACTTGGAGCGATATATCAATTCCTGGATAAAGTTGACAAAAAGGCCCCAACAAACGGGGAATAATATATTTGGCCGTAGTGATCACAGCCAATCGTAATTGACCTTGTTTTAGCCCTTTTAAATCTGCCACTGTCATTTCAAACTGGCTTATAGTCTCAAAAATCTGGCGACAAGTGGCAAATAACTCCCGTCCTGCTTCCGTCAAAAATAACCGTTTCCCCACCTGCTCAAATAATGGCAACCCTACCGATTTTGTCAGCTGCTTGATTTGCATTGATACGGTAGGTTGGGTGAGAAATAATTCTTCAGCAGCACGAGTAAAGCTACCGTGCCGTGCAGCGGCCTCGAACACCTTCAACTGGTGCAGCGTCGCTTGGTTCAAGGTGATTCTCCTCTAATAGCAATTCGTAGACATATATTTTCAGTATTACTTAACACTAGCCAATTATGTAGTGGCACACATACCAAGTTATGAGTCTAAGTATAGACAAAAGTCTATGTTCGCTATCAGAAGTGCGGTATTGGACTTATGGAGTTAAGAAGTTATCATCAAAAAACAAGCAAATGACAAAATGCCTTCCAACTCAAGATGAATGCTGAATATTGAATAATTTATTATTGAAAATTCATCATTCATCGTTCCATAGTTCTTCCTTAATTTTGACAGGCAATCTCGCTAAATCTGGCAACTCCACAGCTTCCGCGTCTACAATTTTATCCCTGATATTCAAAGGAATATTTAAAGGCTCACGTTCTTCTATCCAACAGCTTGCGATCGGCAATGTTAGCTCCATTTCATCCAAGGGACGAGGAATTACCATCACCGCGTTTAACTCCCCAATGCGTTCTGCTTCAAACATTCCCGCTTCTACTGCTACGGCAACGTTAGCCACAGAACCGCGAATAATCGCTGTACACAAACCCGCGCCAATCTTTTCATAAGCTGCCAAATGAACATCAGCCGATTTGAGCATGGCATCACAAGCCCCTACCATTGCCGGAAAACCCCGCGTTTCCACCAAACCAATCGCTTGATTACTCAAGCGGCTATAACTGCCTTCCTCCATCAATTTACTGATGCGGTTGGTAATTGGCAGCACAATATCAAGGTTGGGATAAGGTCTGGGAATCACCAAACTAGAAACCAACTGACCAAATTGTTCAGCAGTTTGGACACCAGCTTCTACAGCCAAACGCACATCAGCAATACCACCCCGGATAATTGCGGTACAGTGACCACTACCGATTTTTTCATATCCAACCAAATGAACTCCGGCCGATTTCAACATCATGTCAGCTGTTCCAACTATTGCTGGAAAGCTAAGAGTAGATACTAAACCCAAGGCAGTATCCTTGAAGTTATCTTGATGACGGCGACGCGATGGCTGGATAGTGGTAAGAGATCGTTGATTAGATGTTTCCATCATGAATTCTCCAGAATACTCACAAAACTCTCCACTTAACAATTAACACTTACTACAGGGAATTGTCAGAGTGTTTGTCGTTCAAGGATTGTCTATGGGGAAACAATGTGATCAAAAGCCTATTGATGCTACCTTGCCCGTAAATTTGAGTCCCAAAAGTATTATTAGCTTCAGTTTCAGCTTGGCCTGGTGCTGCTTCTGAATTACTAATTTCGGTAGATTCTGGAGAATCAGGTTCTTCTTGGTGAGATTCAGTAACTTGGGCCTGTTCCTCCACTGGGGGAGATTGGCTTTTAGGAGTCGGAGAAGGCTGAGAAACGGCGTTAGACTGGTGTTGGAACTCCACAAAGGCTGAGGCTGAAAAGTGAGTTGAAGAAATTAGCTTTTCTTCCTGCTTTTCTTCTCCAACTTTTGAGGAAATGGAATTATTAGTGGATGGTTCAATTTGTTGGGTTTCTCCAACTTGGCGACTGGTATCTCCCAAAAGCGACCCAGGTGCAACTACTTCTCCTGGTGCGACAGAAAAGTTGAATACTGTCGTTGCTGCACCAATACAAGCATTAGCCCCAATTTTGCCTTGACCAACCATCAAAAAACCGGCTCCCAGATTCACTCCTGCTTCTACTTCTAAGACACCCTCATTAACCTGGAGAATTGACCCCATGCCAATACAGACCCCAGGCCCAATAATAATTTTACTGTTGGTAGCTGCTTGGAGTATTACTCCTGGAGCAAGTACCGCGCTCTTATGAATATTCACCTCGCCACTGATATACGTATCAAAACTGTCGCTGAGGCGAAGCAACGGCACAGACATGGAATTTATTACCTCGGAAGCCGGAATAATGAGTATTTAGAGTAAGTTGAGATAGGGACTGGGGACTGGTAGAGACTGGGGACAAATCAAGTCAAAATTGTCTATGTTCCTGTCACCTGTTACCTGTTACCTGTCACCTGTCACCTAAATTATGGACGTTGGATAATTGCTTCCAAGACGCGGCGTTTAGCTGCGGAATCAATACCAATTAAGCGTACATATTCACCTTCATATTCAGAAATGTAAGCTTCTAAGGTAGCGATCGCATCTCGTTCAGATGTAGCCTGAATCTGACCGCAGCTTGCCCAAGTACCTGTTCGGAAACGTCTTTGGTCTACGTGTTCAACGCTAATCTTAAACCCACCGTTTAACAACTGTCTCAGCTGGTCTATTACTTCTGTACTCAAGCGAGTACTGGTTGCAGTTGCAGTTGCAGTGCGACCACCATAATTGGCAGCTACTGCTTTTTTAGCAGTACCTGAAGATACTTCTTGATCGTTAGGACGTTGGATAATTGTTTCTAGTACCCGACGTTTGGCTTTCCTGTCAATGCCAATCAAACGCACATATTCGCCTTGATGGCTAACCATACATTCTTCCAAAGCAGCAACTACATCATTAGCTGAGGTTGCTTCAATGGGGTTACAACTTTCCCAAGTACCTGTCCGGAAACGACGCTCATTGACGTGTTCTGTACCAATTTTGTAACCATTAGCCAAGAGTTGGCGAATTTGGTTAACAGTTTCAGCACTGAGTCCACCACTAGCAACCGCACCGTTACCATTACCATTACCGTTGTAACTCTTGTAAGATGTAGTTGCAGGAGTTTTAATACTAGATGTACTTGTCGCTGCACCATCTGGACGTTGAATGATGGTTTCTAATACCCGTCTTCTACCGCTATCAATGCCGAACAAACGCACATACTCGCCACTGTGGTCTATTAGACAAGATTCTAATGCTGCGATCGCTTCTCCTAAAGACCTGGGTTCAATTGGCTGACAGCTTTGCCAAGAACCTGTGCGAAAACGTCTTTGGTCTACGTGTTCCGTGCCAATTTTATAACCCTGATTCAGTAAATAACGCACGTGTTCTACTGTTTCTGAACCCAATTTGCTTGCCACTTCACTACTCCTTTCCAACTCTTCAACAACAATACTTCTTGTATAAGATTTAGCCACAGAAAGATTAAGTTCATCCCGAATGGGGGTAATACACTTAAGATCCTCCGCACATCGATAACCAGTCCGCAAAGCCTGGTTAATCCCCACAACGTGGTGAGCAAATTCCTCATCCTGAGCTTGTACATCTGGCAAGCGGTCAGCTTGCTGCTGCGTAGTAATTATCGAGCCAGAAGCTACGTATTTACCTGGGGGAATTTCTACATCTTGGATTAAAGCGTGCATCATGACGATGCAACCAGCCCCTACTCTGGCATTAAATACCGTGGAGCGAAAGCCAATAAAGCAACTGTCACCAATGTACGCTGGTCCATGAATGAGCGCCATGTGGGTAATTGAAGCATTTTTCCCAATCCATACCGAGTATTTTTGGCCATCATCACCAATTACTCGGCCTTGCTCCAACCCATGAATTACTACACCATCCTGAATATTAGTATTTTCACCAATAAAAAAAGGTGTGCCTTCATCTGCTCTAATCGAAGTTCCTGGAGCAATAATCACATTTTGACCCAGGTGTACATCTCCAATAATCAGAGAAGAAGAATGTACAAATGCGGTTTTATGAATATCAGGTTCAGCTAAACTCCTAGACCACGGGGTTGGGGGGGCCGCCGTGCTGCGGACTGCCATCGCGAGATTCCTCCTGAAATAAGCTTTTTGTCAGTGGTCAGTAGAAGAAGGCAAAAGGCAAAAAATAATTTATTCTCTCTTCCTGTTCCCTGTTCCCTGTTCCCTGTTTTCTGACTATCTATATTTGGTCTTTTTTGCTGTAAAGGAGGCGATCTTCAACATATATAGTATCTATTATCGCCACTACTGCTGCATCTAAAGGACGTTGTTCATTGCCAAGAACTTGACGAGCGGCACCATTACGACTAAACAGCACCCACTCTTCCACTCCCGCACCGACATTATCGGCTGCAACCTCATATTCTGGCAGGAGTTTTCCGTCCTCATCTACTAATTGCAACAGCAGTAGTTTGACACCTCTAAGACTTGGATCTTTTTGCGTGCTAACTACTGTGCCACGAACTTTGGCAATTTGCATTCTAAATTATGGTCTTCTGCCGAAAGGACGAATTGCGTTTACACCTTCCCGGAACTGTTCTACATCTTCTGTATAACGAATTGGTAGAACGTATTCCAAATTTTCGTGAGGACGAGCAATGATGTGAGTAGACAGTACTTGTCCACCGTTAACTCGCTTGACATTTTCAACTCCAGCTGCTACTGAAGCTTGTACTTCGGAAACGTCACCACGAACGATGACTGTCACCCGACCACTACCGATTTTTTCATAGCCTACTAAGGTAACGCGAGCAGCTTTCACCATCGCGTCAGCAGCTTCTACTACTGCTGGAAAGCCCAGCGTTTCAACCATTCCCACTGCAATTGACATTATTGTAAATCCTTAAATCAAGTTTTCCAACAGGCAAAAATTTCCACTCAACCAAGCAACCCCGTTAATCACTTTGTTTAAACAGCTTTTAAGTACGGAACTGTTCTACTGCTTCTGTATACCGAATTGGTAAGACATATTCTAGGTTTTCGTGGGGACGAGCAATGATGTGAGTGGACAACACTTCACCGCCATTCACTCTTCTGGCTGCGTCAACTCCAGCTGCTACTGAAGCTTGTACTTCAGATACATCACCCCGGACTATCACAGTAACACGCGCACTACCGATTTTCTCATATCCTACCAAAGTTACACGGGCTGCTTTCACCATCGCATCAGCAGCTTCTACTACTGCTGGAAAGCCTTTAGTCTCTATCATTCCAACTGCAATTGGCATCGCAGAACTCCTAAAAATTTAATCAATCAGTACTATGGGTTGAAATTTTTGACGGGGATGCTGATCTTGAGGGAAGAAAATACTTCTAAAATTAAGCATATTAAACCTTGGCATCCCTGGCAACATAAATTACTATAATAGTTTGTAATAAAAAAGTTTTAGAAAACTTAACAAAACTTAATGCGCTCCTAAATTTGATCAAAGTTCACGGTTTCCTAGAGCGGCCGCTTATGCTTTATAATTTCTTTATTACATTTAGAAAATCACATTCATAATCAGGGCTAACCATATCTGGTCAGGATTGAGCAGAGGCTGTATATTCTATCGTCTCGGTCTTTCCTCAATTTTTGCTATCTGCACAGGTATTAAATGAAAAATATATAACTTTTTTAAATATAAACTATAAAATTCTTCGCACCAAGTAGAAATATAAATTTCCACCCAGAAGATTAGTAAAGGCAAGTAAATGCTGTTAAATCTGTAAACTTCTATTTAACTGCCATTGAATAGCGCACATTAAAGTAAAAATGCTGATTCAAGTTTATTGGAAAAATAGTTAAAAGAAACTTGATTTTTTCAAGTAACCGTTTTTAAGTAAAGGATTGTTTCTAGGATGTCTAAAAAACTAAAAGCTGAGTCGTTAAGGAAAATTTAAATGAATGAGTTTCTATTTTTTACAAGTTGGTTCGTACCTTTTTATAGCTTACTAGGGGCAGTTTTAACCTTGCCTTGGAGTATAGGAATAATTCAACGAACAGGGCCAAGACCTGCGGCCTACTTGAACTTGTTAACGACTTTAGTGGCTTTCGTCCATAGCCTGTTTGTATTTCAAAATATCTGGGATAGAGATCCAGAAACTTTAGTAATCACTTGGTTCCAAGCTGCGGATTTTAACTTAACGTTTGCTTTAGAACTGTCGCCGGTCAGTATTGGTGCAATAGTTTTAATCACAGCATTGAGTCTGTTAGCTCAAATTTATGCCTTGGGTTACATGGAAAAGGACTGGTCGATAGCACGTTTTTTTGGGCTTCTGGGATTTTTTGAGGCGGCTTTGAGTGGTTTAGCGATCAGTGATTCTCTGTTTCTGAGCTATGCCTTGTTGGAAGTTCTCACTCTTTCTACCTACTTGCTAGTTGGTTTTTGGTATGCTCAACCATTGGTAGTAACAGCAGCGCGGGATGCGTTTTTAACCAAACGGGTGGGAGATTTATTATTACTGATGGGTGTAGTTGCCCTTTCCACCCAAGCGGGTAGTTTAAACTTTTCTGATTTGTATGAGTGGGCGCAAACTGCTCATTTAAGTCCATTAACATCAACATTACTGGGGGTGGCCTTGATTGCTGGGCCTGCTGGTAAGTGCGCTCAGTTTCCTCTACACCTGTGGTTAGATGAGGCAATGGAAGGGCCTAACCCTGCTTCGGTGATGCGGAACTCCCTGGTAGTAGGAGGTGGTGCTTATGTGTTGTACAAAATTCAACCATTACTAGCACTCTCACCAGTGGCACTCAATGCTTTAGTCGTGATGGGTACGGTGACGGCATTAGGTGCAACCTTGGTATCGATCGCACAAATTGATATTAAACGCACCTTATCTCATTCTACCAGTGCCTACATGGGGTTAGTATTTTTGGCAGTGGGTTTACAGCAAGGGGGTGTAGCTTTGATGTTGCTGTTGACTCATGCGATCGCCAAAGCATTATTATTCATGAGTTCCGGATCTATCATCTACACTACCCAAACTCAAGATTTAACAGAAATGGGTGGTTTATGGTCACGGATGCCAGCCACTACCACAGCCTATGTCGTTGGTTCGGCTGGTCTAGTGACACTATTACCACTGGGTAGCTTTTGGGCAATGCTGGCTTGGGCTGATGGCTTGGTGAAAGTTAATCCTTGGGTAATTGTGGTTTTAGTATTAGTCAATGGGTTAACAGCATTGAATTTGACCAGAGTTTTCCGCTTAATCTTTTGGGGAGAACCGCAACAGAAGACTCGCCGCGCCCCCGAAGTTGGCTGGCAGATGGCCTTCCCAATGGTGACTTTGACGATACTGACCCTACTATTACCCCTAATGTTACAGCAATGGTACTTGTTGCCAGGATGGGAAAGTATTGATTGGTATGTGGTATTAGCTTTGCTAACTTCTACTGTATTAGGGGTGGGTATTGGTGCGACAATGTACCTACATAAAGCTTGGTCAAGATCCAGAATTCTGGCATGGAGATTTATTCAAGATTTACTAGGTTACGATTTTTACATTGACAGAGTTTATCGTCTCACCATCGTCAGTGCTGTTGCTCTGTTATCAAAGATTTCTTCTTGGAGCGATCGCTATTTAGTCGATGGTTTAGTAAACTTAGTCGGTTTTGCTGCCATTTTCAGTGGTCAAAGTTTAAAGTACAGCATTTCTGGTCAATCTCAAGCCTATATGCTGACTATTCTCGTAGTGATTAGCGTCCTTGGTTTCTTTATTAGTTGGTCATTAGGTCTACTTGATAAATTACCTTTTTAATAGTGCTGAGTACCGAGTACAGAGTATTGAGTACAGAGTATTGAGTACAGAGTATTGAGTACCGAGTGCTGAGTATTGAGTGCTGAGTATTGAGTTAGGATCTGTTCTTTTTATCTCACCCATCTTCCCCATCTCTATTTCCTTCACTGCTTATGATGCTGAGTACGTTGATTTTGCTGCCTTTACTTGGTGCTGCCTTCATCGGTTTCTATCCCTATCCTATCAGTGGGAAAATGTCCCGTAGAATGGCTTTATCCGTAGCAGTAATTATTTTTTTATGGACAGTTTTTCTGGCGATTCAGTTTCATCCAGAGGAAGTCGGCATACAGTTTGCTGAATCCCTGCCTTGGATAGATGCCTTGGGATTAAACTATAATCTAGGCATAGATGGTTTATCATTGCCATTATTATTGTTGAATGGACTTTTGACTGCCATCGCCATCTACAGCAGCGATGAATCTCTTCAGCGTCCTAGGTTTTATTACTCGTTAATCTTACTCCTGAGTACTGGGGTGACAGGAGCATTTTTGGCACAGGATTTATTGCTATTTTTCCTGTTTTATGAGTTAGAACTAATTCCTCTATATCTGCTAATTGCAATTTGGGGTGGTGCAAAGCGTGGTTATGCAGCTACCAAGTTTCTGATTTATACAGCAGTTTCGGGAATCTTGATTTTATCTAGTTTTCTGGGGATGGTTTGGTTAAGTGATTCTCCAAGCTTTGGACTAGCAACCATCAACGCCCATAATCTACCTTTAGCGACTCAATTATTACTACTGGTAGGGATTTTGATAGGTTTTGGCATTAAAATTCCCCTGGTTCCCTTTCATACTTGGTTGCCTGATGCCCACGTCGAAGCTTCCACACCGATTTCTGTACTGTTAGCTGGGGTATTGTTGAAATTAGGAACTTACGGTTTACTCAGATTTGGAATGAACTTGTTGCCGGAAGCTTGGGAATATGTAGCACCAACTTTAGCAACATGGGCAGTAATTAGTGTCCTGTTTGGTGCATCTTGTGCGATCGCTCAAACTGATATGAAAAAAATGGTAGCTTATAGTTCTATTGGACATATGGGCTATATTTTGTTAGCAGCAGCAGCAGCCACACCCCTCAGCGTCTTAGGTGCTGTCATGCAAATGATTAGCCACGGCTTGATTTCTGCCATGATGTTTTTATTGGTGGGAGTTGTATATAAAAAAACTGGTAGTCGTGATTTAGATGTTATTCGCGGACTACTGAACCCAGAACGAGGTATGCCCGTCATCGGCACCTTGATAGTTTTGGGAGTCATGGCTAGTGCTGGTATACCGGGAATGGTAGGTTTTATTTCCGAATTTATTATTTTTCGGGGCAGTTTCGAGGTTTTCCCAGTACAAACCCTGTTATCAATGCTGGGTACAGGTTTAACTGCGGTTTACTTCTTAATTCTGCTCAATCGTGCCTTTTTTGGGCGGTTATCTGCACAAGTTACCAACCTACCACGGGTTTATTGGAGCGATCGCATTCCTGCATTTATCTTGGCTTTATTAATTGTGATTTTCGGCATTCAACCATCTTGGTTAGTGCATTGGAGTCAAGCGACAATCACCGCAATGGTAAATACACCAAGTCTAGTAGTAAATGCACCAGTAGATAAACTTGGTAAAACTTAAAAGATATTAGTTTTGTGGTAGGGCTTGAATTCTACTACAAGCTAATTCTTCAATTTCTCTCCCTCAGCCTTGATTTATTTTTAATTTTCTGGAGAAATAGTAATGGTTAATCTTAAAAAGAAACCTGTTAATAAGCCTTTATCTGAATATATTCAACGCCTAGAAACTGGAGGGGCATTACTTTCTGACACTCCAGAAAATGTCATGGAAGTGGTGGGTATTCTCAAAAGCTATGGTGTAGTTTTAGATGCCTATTCCAAAAATCTTATTTACATAGCTGAACATCAATTTTTAATATTTTTTCCCTTTTTTAAATATTTTAACGGCGAAATGTCTTTTTCAAAATTACTTCATCACTGGTGGCATGACAGAATTAATTTTGAATATGCCGAATATTGCATGAAAGCCATGATGTGGCATGGTGGTGGTGGATTAGATACATATTTAGATACCGAAGAATTTAAAACCAGAACACAAGCTGTTATTGCTGCTAAATTTAAAAATAATCCTTTAATATTAGGGCTTAATCAACTATTTCCTGACTTTCTCACAGAACAGTTGCGAGTCTCAGCCTATTACACAGGTTTAGGTCAATTTTGGCGAGTAATGGCTGATATGTTCCTCAGTTTATCAGACCGCTATGACATAGGCGAAATCAAAACTATCCCTCAAGTTGTAGATCACATCAAATCAGGTTTAGTCGCAGATGCTTCAAAACCAATTACTTATAATGTCACAATTGACAACAAAGTCTATGAAATTATTTCTAAATCAGTTGGTTTAACTTTCTTAGCAGATACAGCTATTCCTTATGTAGAAGCAATTTTTTTCCGGGGAACCCCTTTTGCCGGCACAGTTTCCCTCAACGCTCAAGCCTATCAAATTCCTCCTGATCAATCTCGATTTCAATATGGGGCATTATACGCTGATCCTTTACCTATAGGTGGTGCAGGGATTCCTCCCACATTGTTGATGCAGGATATGCGCCACTATTTGCCAGAATATTTGCATGATATTTATCGTCGCAGTCTTCGAGGAGAAGATGATTTGCGTGTGCAGATTTGTATGAGTTTCCAAAAGTCGATGTTTTGCGTCACGACAGCAACTATTTTGGGATTACTGCCTTATCCTCTAGATACACAAGATCCATCTGAGCAAACAGCTAATCGTGTTTATTTAGAAAAATGGATGGATAGGTTAAAAAACTCGCAGATATTGGCAGTGAATAAATCTTGAGTAAAGCGCGATTATACTGTTTGTAGCCTGTATCAATAGTGTATGCGACCGAACAATTTAAACAACAAAAAGAAAAAATAGGCTTCTCAGATGAATCAAAAAATAAAATTCTCCGTCACTAGATGTATCAGTGAAATATTTAAAGGTTGAATTATGTCATTACAACCACTTCAGGTTTTATTTTTGAGTAGTCTTAGCTTATCCTTACTTCTTAGCAATTCTGTAGCCTTTGCCCAAGTGGATAGTGTTGTTGTCCCCACAATACCATCAGGATCATCAACAACAGTACCATCAGGATCATCAACAACAGTACCATCAGGATCATCAACAACAGTGCCATCAGGATCATCAACAACAGTGCCATCAGGATCATCCACTAATATACCGAATTCAAATACTGTTAACAGCAGCACAAGATTTAGCTGTCAATATTACAATGGTAGGTATACTGTAATGTACCAGCCCCAAAGTCAACCAGGTCAATTCTTTGCTTGGGCAGCACCTCAAGCTTTGGGTGGTGGTTGGACACCACAAAATCGCTGTGAAGCGATCGCAAGTCGTTTAGAATTATATCGCCCAGATGGCTTACAAGAACTCCAGATAGCTGTAGAAAATAACGAAAATATTATCTGTGTCACCACTGAGGCTAACTCTGGTTGTCGGATTGTCCTGACAGTACCCCGTGGTCAAGATCCTTACGCTATCCGCAGTAGTGTTTTCAATAACTTGGCCACTGCTGACAATGGACAGCAAACCATAGCTGTTAATACCTATGCTAATCGTAACCAAGGAGGCGCAGACGAATTATACAACTTGGGACGCAGCCTTTTAGGTGGCGGTAATAATCGGGTGAATTCATCTAAAAATGGCATTAATTTGAAACCGTTCCTAGATCCCCAAGATGGTGGTACAGCAAGCAACTTGCGAAATGGAGTCTCAATTGGTCGTCCTTCTCGACCACAAAATAGTACTATCTTGAATCCCCGCTTATTCCGCTAATCGTGGAATGTATCTTACGTTAGGGTTTTTGTAGTATTAATCAAGTAGTAGCCAGTGTAATTAGGGCTTGCTGAAATTCTCAAATCCTGACTAGATAAGATTTTCAACAGATGTCTGCTATGAATACAATCTTAGCCTCTTTGTACCTATTGACAAAGAGGCTTTTGCCTTTGATTGATTTTTAAAATTTTAAAAAATAGTAATTTTTCTCGAAAATTAACGATATCGACGCTAAGGTCAAGATTTGAATAACAATCTCATAATTCAGATGTTAACTTTCAAAAGTTTTTTTTATATGACTGCCAATTTGAGCTTGCAAATTAAAAAAATTGTGATAGTTTGGTACGATATCTGGTATCGATACCTTTGTTACTAAGGTTGACAAGAAAGATAATATTCTATTAATGCTCTGATTTTTAGTAAGCATTCACAAACAGAAAGAGAGCTAAAGACATGGTCTTAAGTTGTAAAAATTGTTTACCTTAACCCATAGATAAACGGGGTATAATCTGTTTCTACTATGTTTTTAACAACAATTTATAACGGTGGGAACCCTGTTCACAAGTGATATGAATCAAGTTCTGCAATTTAGCGATGCCTCCGGTGAGGATAGCCAACGCATACTGACAGCCCCAGAAGTTCTACAATTACTGGCTAAATACCAATTAATTCCTCCATTACTTAAAGAAGTGATCATTGATCAAGCGATCGCCCAAATTGAGTGTACGCCCCAAGAAGAACAACTTGCTTGTGAACAGTTAGCTCAACAATATCAAGGGCGACAAGAAATAAATGCAGAGCAATTGAACAGCACGGCCATTCGTCAATTAAAACTAGAAAAATTCAAAGAAGCTTCATGGGGAAAAGATTTAGAATCTTACTTCTTCCAGCGTAAACCTCAATTGGATAAAGTCATCTATTCCCTAATTACTACTGCTGATATCGGTATCTCTCAAGAAATCTATTTCCGTATCCAAGAAGGAGAACAGTCCTTTGCTGAATTAGCACGGGAATATGCCCAAGGGCCTGAAGCTCAAACAGATGGTTTAATTGGTCCAGTGGAATTACAATCTCTTCATCAATCACTAGTGAAAATTTTATCTACTAGCCAACCACGACAAATTTCACCGCCCACTCAAATAGGAGAATGGATAGTGATTGTGCGATTGGAAAAATTACTGCCGGCGCAGATGGATCGCCCACTGCGTCAGCGATTGTTAAATGAACGTTTCCAGGGTTGGTTGCAAGCACAAACATCTGCACAAAATTGGCAAATTAAAGAATTAGAAGGATAAATTGATAGCAATATGAATAAATACCTCTAGTCAATAACTCACTCCATAACCAACAGTAAATTAATTAATTTTCATAAACATGACTTATATTAAGAGTGCATTTGAAGAATTCATTGCCACCATTGATGGATTTGAACAACTATCGACAGCGGAAAGAAATCGCTTTGTTTCACAACAACAAGCCTTACGCTACCGGATAGGTCAAAAAATAATTAGTAAAGAAAAACTACCTGACCGCATAGCAATTCTTTATGAAGGGCGAGTCCGGCTGTTAGCGTATGACCCCCAAACCCAATTACCAATTACCTTAAAAATACTGGAACCGGGAGCGATAATTGGTGAAATTAGTTTATTGAGGCAGATTGCTTGTGAAACTGCGATCGCATCCACCGAAGTCATCTGCTTAACTTTAAGTACAGTAGATTATTTAAGTCTTCTTTCCCAAAATCCAGCCTTTGCCCATGCACGTCAAAATTCTAGTCACATCATAGAAATATTCGACGTTCTCAGCCCCCAGTTAGCCCAGCAAGCCAACGCAGGTTTAAATCTTAAAGACATTAGCCAACAAGCTTTATCAGGGGCAAAAATCCATTATTTAGAACCAGGAAGAACCTCCTCCAGTCAACTAGATGATAGTCGCGTCTGGTTTTTTAGTGGTGGTGGTACAGTAACCAATCTTTCACCAGGTTCTCAATTAGCATCTAGCAATGACAAAAATGTTCTCGAAGTAACAGGGAACGTTCCCGCACGGTTACTAGGGATAAATCCCACAGATTTATTATTCCTGAATGATGATCAAGTAGAACAGGAACTTTCAGCTAGTCAATTACAAATCAGCGATGAGTTAGACATTCCTTACGCATCAACAGAGGAAGTTTTTCCATCACCATCTGATACACCACAAGTTAAACAAAAACATCAAAACTATCCATTTTTTCGCGCCCAAGGTGAATTAAATTCAACCCTTGCTTGCTTCCAAATGCTCGCCAAGCACCTAGAAATTCCCTTCCGGAAGGAGGTAGTGCGGCGGATTTTAAATGAGCAAATGAAACGCCAAGGGAGTATATCCTTTCAACTTTGCGCTTATTTAGCAGAATTAATTGGACTTAGATCCCAATTAGTAGATGTTCCCGCTGCCGCAATTGCACGTATTCCCGCACCAGCATTAATTCAATATAGTGATAGTTTTGCTGTTATCTATGCAGTAGATGCAAATACAGTAGTTTTAGGTGTACCTTCCAAAGGCATTATCCGCCTTAAACCGGGCAAACTACTAGAAGAATTAGAGACTGATGACAGCAATTTACAGCCACAACTTAGAGTATTATTACTCAGTGCCACCCAGGAAACACCCCAAGAACGCTTTGGTTTGCGCTGGTTTTTACCCTATTTATCAAAATATCGTCGCGTCCTCATAGAAGTATTCATCGCGTCCTTTTTTGTACAATTGGCGGCTTTAGCTAATCCCCTAGTTATTCAGTTAATTATTGATAAAGTCATCGTTCAAAATAGTATTAGCACTCTGAATATTTTAGGGGTTTTACTATTAGCAGTTGGTGTATTTGAAGCCATACTTACGACACTGCGAACATACTTATTTGTGGATACGACCAATCGCATAGATATGAGTTTGGGGTCACAAATTATTGACCACTTACTGCGATTGCCACTCCGTTATTTTGAACGCCGACCGGTGGGTGAATTATCTACTCGTGTCAATGAGTTAGAAAATATTCGTCAGTTTCTCACAGGTACTGCTCTAACCGTGGGGTTAGATGCATTATTCTCTGTGGTTTATATCGTCGTCATGCTGTTTTACAGTTGGAAACTGACGGTAGTGGGGTTAGGGACAATCCCCTTATTTGTGGTAATTACGTTAATTGCTGCCCCTACAGTCAGCCGACAATTACGTGTAAAAGCTGAACGCAACGCCGCAACTCAATCTTACTTAGTTGAGGTGATGTCAGGTATTCAGACAGTGAAAGCGCAAAATATTGAATTGCGATCGCGCTTTTCCTGGCAAGAACGTTACGCTAAGTTTGTAGCCGCAGGGTTTAAAACTGTCATCACTTCCACCTTGGCTAATTCCACCAGTCAGTTTCTCAACAAACTCAGCGGCTTACTAGTGTTGTGGGTGGGAGCTTATTTAGTATTGCAAGGAGAGCTAACTTTAGGAGAATTAATCGCCTTTAGAATTATCTCCAGCTACGTAACTAGCCCCATATTGCGTTTAGCGCAAATCTGGCAGAACTTCCAAGAAACTGGGTTATCTTTAGAACGTCTCAGCGATATTGTTGATACCCCACAAGAAGCAGAAGCAGACAAGGGTAACATTCCCTTACCTGCAATCTCTGGTGCAGTCAAATATGAAAATGTTTCCTTCCGATTTGCCCCTAGTGGACCACTCCAACTCAATAATGTCAGCCTCGATTTTGAGGCTGGTAAATTTGTCGGTATTGTTGGACAAAGCGGATCAGGTAAAAGCACAATGATGAAATTACTGCTCAGACTTTACAACGTCGAGTCAGGCAGAATTTTGATTGATGGCTACGACATAGGCAAAGTCGAACTTTATTCACTGCGTCGGCAAATGGGAGTCGTTCCGCAAGATCCACTGTTATTTGACGGCACAGTCCAAGAAAACATTGCCCTGACAAATCCTGAAGCTACAACCGACGAAATTATCGAAGCGGCAAGAATTGCTGTAGCTCATGAATTTATCATGAACCTACCTAATGGTTACAACACTAGAGTAGGAGAAAGAGGATCAGCCCTTTCCGGTGGACAAAGACAGAGAATTGCGATCGCACGTTCGATTCTACAAAAGCCTAAATTATTAGTTTTAGACGAAGCCACTAGCGCTTTAGATTATCCCACAGAGAGACAAATAGGTCTCAACTTAGCTAGAGCATTTCAAGGAACTACCGTCTTCTTTATTACTCACCGTCTGAATACCGTCAGTAATGCAGATACGATTATCGTTATGGATGGTGGTAGGGTAATAGAGCAAGGTAGTCATCACGAATTAATGGCTACCAAAGGTCATTATTTCTATCTTTATCAACAACAAGAAGTTAATTTGTAATTTGTATGGACGGCTAAAACCCGTCCTGCAAATCTGTTATTTAACCTATTGACTAAATTTTCAATTCAAAATCACCAATCTAAAATCTAAAATTATTATGACTCTACTTAATGGGCATCATGTAAATGGTAATGGCAACGGCAACGGTAACGGTAACGGTAACGGTAACGGTAACGGTAAAAAGCAAGATTCCCAAGTACTGACACTGCCAAAAAAAGCAGCAAAAAACTCTTCAATTGCCCCTTATCAGGATAGTTTCGAGCAATCTGTAGTTTTACGTCAATCTCCTGTTTGGTCACGCACCATCATGATCACCCTGATGGGGTTAGCCTGTTTTGGGATTGCTTGGGCTAATTTCGCTAAAATCGAGCAAGTAGTTCCCGCAACAGGTCAATTAAAGCCAGAAGGAACAGTTAAAGAAGTACAAGCTCCCATTAGTGGTGTAGTGAAATCTGTTTATGTCAAAGACGGGCAAGAAGTAAAATCTGGAGACTTACTCTTAACTTTTGATTCTATTGCCACTTTAGCTGAATTAAGTTCCTTAAATAAAATTCGAGTGGCTTTAACCAAAGAAAACGATATTTATCGACGCTTGATGGGAGCAAGTATAGGTACAGCATCGGAATTAGACTTTTTACGGAGTAGATTACCAGCAGAATCTGCCTTTCTCCTCAAAAATCGAGCATCCTTAGTAGCAGAAAATGAACTACTGCGTTCTCAATTGAGAAATGCAGGAACAGAATCAGGGAATGGCATTGACGAACAACAACGTCTCATAGCTGCTAAAACAGAATTAGATTCCCGATCTGCCGCAGCAAATTTAGAAGTAGAAAAAACGAGAAAACAATTATCTCAAACAATATTAAAACGACAAGACACTCAAAGTAGTTTAGCTATTCAGGAAGGTATTTTAAGTAAACTCAAAATCTTAGCAGAAGAAGGTGGTATCTCTCAACTTCAATATCTTAACCAGCAACAGCAAGTACAAACTCTCAAGGCTGAAGTAGCACAATTATTGGAAGAAGAAAAACGCCTTCAGTTTGATATTCAAAAAAGGCAACAAGAAGTAACTAATACAGTGGCATTTTCTGATAAATCTGTTTTGGATAAGATAGCTGATAACAAAAAGCGGATTGCAGAAGTCGATAGCCAATTCATGAGAATTATCCTGGATAACGAGCAGCGATTAGCAGATATTACCAGTAAAATTTCGCAGACACAATTGAATATTAGATATCAAGAACTCCGCGCCCCTGTAGCGGGTATAGTGTTTGATATGCAAGCTAAAAATCCTGGTTTTGTAGCCAACCCCACCCAAAAATTATTACAAATTGTTCCCAATGATAAATATATTGCTGATGTATTTATCACCAACAAAGATATTGGGTTTGTCCGCAAAGGTATGAAGGTAGATGTCAGAATTGACTCCTTCCCTTTCAGCCAGTTTGGCGATATTAAAGGTGAGGTAATTGATATTGGTTCAGATGCTTTACCTCCAGATCAGACTCATCAATTTTATAGATTTCCAGCTACTATCAGCTTAGATAAACAATACCTGGAAATGACAGATAAAAACATCCCTTTACAGTCTGGTATGTCAATTACTGCCAACATTAAAGTGCGTGAAGAACGAACAGTCATGAGTTTGTTCACAGAAATGTTTACCAAGCAAGTTGAGAGTCTCAAAGAAGTGCGTTAAGCTTTTCCGTATTTAAACTATATAAGCTAAACAAGTCTAATTTTTGTGGGGTGGGCATCCCTCTTGCCTCCCCAATCAAATTAGGCACGTTCTAGCTTAATCTTAAATTTATTAGCAACTACTTCAAGCTAAATTTGACTCTATCACTAACAAATTTAACGATAAAAACTTAAAAAACAAGCACCATTTAACAAAGCAGTAATCACCGCACCAATAATTACTCCTTTCATTCTGGCAATTTTACCTTTTCTTTTAAATTGCAATACTAAGGGAATAACATATAAAAGCTGGATTAAAAAAAAGCCTAAGCTACCTCCAATCCAAACATAAAGTACCGAATAACCTCCAATTATAGAACCAAGAGTAAAACCAATAATAAATATTACTATTCCACTGATAAAATGCATTCCCAGTAATATAATTAATCCTCTAAATATTTCTAAACGCTCATCTTGCTGTGACATTTTTTTAATTTATGTAAGTTAATAGAATAATCATAAATATATTCTCAAAAATGAACTAAGGTTAATTTTTTTTTCCGTGCTGTACTAAATGATTGCCTGTACTACCTTCACGATAAAACATATTAAAAGTATCAAAAGGAATAATTCTACCATCAGGATGTACGATATGGATACAGGAACGTTTTACTGAACGCACATCAAAGTTAAAAGGATCAAGAAACTGCACAATCATGACTCGAAAAATATTCGAGTAGGTGATCCCTTCAGGAACAGGAAGCATTGGCAAACAGCACAAAAGCTGCTTTAAAGAACTTGCGGCAGAAACTGGTGAATGACTTGTGGAAAATAATTCAAAAATTTGACGTTTTAGTTCTTCATTCTGCTCATAAAGTACACTATTTGGCATAATTTTTACAAACATTTCTGGATTTATTAACCCAGTTAGGGGAATCACTTTACCATCAACTTTCAGTGCATATCCCATTGCTAAACAATCAGGATGACAAGGTACAGGAAGAATATCTTGAGGTTGAAAGTAAGGACTTTGTTCTAAAATTGCTCTACGAACTTCAGTGAGAGTATATCTATCCTTTTTAGGATTAAATCCCTCTAGTCTTCCTGCTGCTTGAATTGGCTGGAATGTGACACCACGGACTGATTTTTGCTGTAAAGCATATTCAATAATTTTTCCAATTTCGTGGTCATTCAAACCCTTTTTCACAGTCACAACTAAAGTTGTAGAAATATTGTATTCATTTAAATTATCTATAGCTTGTTCACGAACACTTCTTAAATCAGCACCACGTAATTCTCTTAAAGCTTCAGCTTCAAAACTATCAAATTGTAGATAGATTTCGATTCCTGGCATATATTCACTCAGACGCTGACAGAATTCTTTGTCTTTGGCAATTCGCACCCCATTAGTATTAATCATCAGGTGCTTAATGGGCTTACGTTTGGTAATATCAATTATCTCGAAAAAATCTGGATGAATTGTTGGTTCTCCGCCACTAATCTGGACTATTTGCGGTTCTCCTTCATTGGCAACAACCGCATCAATCATGAATTCTATTTCTGCTAAAGTACGATGACGACGTAATTGCTGTGAATTTTGAGAAATTTCCTCAGCACCAGAATCAGCGTAACAAATTGGACAGGAAAGATTACACCTGTCGGTAACTTCAATTAGAGTTAAACAGCTATGTTGTTCATGATCTGGACATAATCCACAATCATAGGGACAACTTCGATCAATTGGCGTATTAAACTTTAATGGCATATCCCCAGGTTTAATAAATTCTAGGGATTGTTTATAATATTCAATATCATCAGCAATTAAAACTTCTTCACGTCCGTGAGTGGGACAATGTTTAACTAAATAAACTTTGTCATCTTGGAAAATAATTTTTGCTTCAACTTTAACAAGACATTTGGAACAAACACTATTAGTTAAAGCGTAGAAAAGGTAGTTGCGAGTTGGCATGATTTTTTATTCTAGTGTTCAGCTATAGCTAAAATTAGGAAAAATATTTGATCGTGCGAGTAAATTTAAACAGGTGTAGGATACTTCGATAGTAGTAAATAACCGCAATTATGCAAGCAATTTGAATAGCACTTAAACCTATAATTGGGCGAAAATCAGGTTTTATAAAATCTACTAAAAAACGGAAGCCTAAATATGTGACTAAATAAAACTTAAATATGTCACCCTCTTGATATTGATATTTTTGGCGAAAGTTTAATAATAAAATCAAACTCATTAAAAATATAATTTCGTACAGTTGTGTAGGATGACGAGAAATACCATCACCAAAATCGATTCCCCAAGGTAATGTAGTGGCAACACCATAGGTTTTATCGCTTAATCCGGCAAGAAAACAACCAATTCTCCCAATAGCAGTTCCAACTATTAAGGGATAAACAAAGACATCACCTGTCGATTTAGTAACACCAATCATTTTTTTAGTGATTTCAACACCGATTAATCCCCCTAATAATGCACCGACGACTGTTTTTCCTTGGAGTAAGAGTAATAAGAATTGTTTAGGATATTCCCAAAGTAAATCTATATGCTGTATGCCAACTAATAACTTTGCCCCCAATAGCGCCCCAACCATTCCCCCAACGATTACCGAAGTTCTTTGACTAGATTGAATTGAGTCTTTATGGATATTACGCAATACTAGCCGGAATGCGATCGCATAAGCAATGGATTCAAATAAGATATGGGGATGAATTGGGAACGAACCCAGATATAAGTAGAAAGGGAATTTCATCTCAGTTGTGAGGATCTTGGAGATAGGAGCTAGTATTCATCCGTTTTTAGTATAGTTCAGTAAATTCACTTTATTTTAGGACGTTCCTTCCATAATTGTAAAGTTTTGTAAACAGATAGATAACATTACTCTGCGTTGACAGAAGAACTCATAGAAACAAGATTAATTCCCAAAATCTATGAATCCTCAACAAGCAGAATTGTATCAACGCCTTCAGGAATTTTCTTTAGATGAACAAAACGTTTCTTTCTCTTTTAGTCAGAGATTAGCAAGAGAGAATAACTGGACAATTGAATATACTCAGCGTGTAATTGATGAATATAAAAAATTTGCAGTTATTGCTGTTTTCTCCGGACATCCAGTTACACCATCTGATCAAGTAGATCAAGTTTGGCATTTACATTTAACATATACCCAATCTTATTGGGATGATTTTTGTCGAATATTAGGAATAAAACTAGATCATGGTCCGACTCGTGGTGGTAACAAAGAATATAATAAATTTAATAATTGGTATCTGAATACTGTAGCCAGTTACGAACAGTTTTTTGGAGAAACTCCACCCATAGATATTTGGCCAGCTTCTCATATTCGTTTTGATAAAGATGCTAATTTTCAGCGTGTAGATACTCACAAAAATTGGGTTTTACCTAAACCTGTTTTTCAGTTACCCAACATCAATATTTCTCGTTTTATTCCCGATCATTTTTATTTAGCATTTTTGTTTACCTTGACATTAATCATCACCAATTCTCAGATTTTATTAGCATCAAATAATAGCAACTCCCAAAGTTCCCAAAGTTACGAAAATTCTATAGGATTCTGGTTTTTCTTGATAGTAGTTGGTTTTGTAATCTTTGTGATATTTACATCTGCTAAAAGTGGTGGTGGTGGTAGCAGTGGTGGTGGTAGTAGTGGTTGCGGTAGTAGCGGTTGCGGTAGTAGTGGTTGCGGTAGTAGTGGCTGCGGTGGTGGTGGCTGCGGTGGTGGTGGTTAATCGTTTTCTAGGCTATTAATTTTTGTCTCACGCAGAGGAGCCAGTGCGTTGGGCGGCTCTGCCGACTTATAGCAACTGGCGTAGCGCAAAGGACGCAGAGAAAAGGAAAATATGAATAAATTTTTGATGAGAAGAATTGGGTTTTCTTTAATAGCTGTATTAGTAACAATTCTGATTACATTTACCCATGCTGTTGCCCAAGAATTACCGTTTTATTGGGACTATATCAACGTTAACATCGACGTGCAAACAAACGGAGATATGTTAATTACAGAAACGCAAAAGTATGTATTTAAATCTGATCACTCCAACCAAAGATATCGCTATATTCGCTTAGATAAAGTTGATGAAATTAAGGATGTAACAGTTGCAGAAAATAATCAAATCATTCCTAGTGAAACCGGAATTGAAAATAATCAATTTTGGATTCGTTGGCAACATCAATTAAAACCACCAAAAGTCCACACATTTGTTTTAAAATATCGTGTAATTGGTGCATTACATATCAATAACAAAAATACTCAGATTGACTGGAAAGCAATTTTTGCAAATCGCCAAGCCCCAGTTCAAGCGGCAAAGGTTCAAGTACAATTACCGGAAGCTTTATCGGGTAAAGTCTTGAAATTTAAAAATTTTGGTACTGCGGCTACAGCCAGCCAAGTAAATCCTAGAAAATTTGAATTTATTGCTACTCAGCCTATTCAACCACAGGAAAACTTAGAAATTCAGATTACATTTCCTAACAACATTCTCAATATCACTAAACCTAATTGGCAACAAGGTAACTTCTGGGACAATTGGCAAATTATTATACTGGCTGGGTTATTTGTACTAGTTTTTTTCAAAAATAATTTTAGCAATCAATAATCGCCAATGTCCTCAATGCAAAAAATTTACCCTCAACTGGACTTATCAAGAATTTATTGTTACCACCATTAGAGGAAAACAAAGATAAATATTGAGGCGAGATAATAACAAAATAAAAACAATGGTATTATATATCACGATTCAATTAACCTAAGCAAATGGATGAATTAGAAGCAAAAATCCTCCAACTTGTTCAAGAAACCTGTCAACACTCTAGAGGTAGTATTGCCCGTCAAAAAGGACTTAATCAGATTATTTTACTGATTCAAAAAACAGGTAAATTATTGCGCGGAGTTGGTATACCTGATGCCGAAGAAGCTTTGCAGGAAACTTGGTGGTTTTTTTGTCGCAATCTCTGTGAAGCAACTACTGCAAAAGAACCATATAATCCTGAGAAAAGTAGCGTGATCACTTGGATTAATAATTACTTAGGTTATCGTTTGCAAGATAAACGAATTAATTATTATGAACAAAAAAATAAATTTAATTTACTCCTAGAAGACAATGAACAACAAATAGATCCTGCAAATTTAATTCCTGCACCACCAGAACCCAGACCAATATTAAATGAAATTCAAGAATGGTTAAAAACAAATTCTCTAGAACTACAACGTATTCATATCAGAGATCGTCCAGATGTTAATTGTTACGTTTTAATTTCCCGTCGTTTACCACCGGAAACATCTTGGATAGATTTATCTGTGGAGTTTGGTATACCCATAGCAACTCTTAGCAATTTCTATCAACGTCAGTGCTTTCCTCGTCTCCTCAATTTTGGTAAATCCCAAGCTTATTTTGATAACGAAGGTTACTTTGATATATAGCAAGTCATGAATTATCCTACTGAACAAGAAAGCGTTTCTATTCCTATTTCTGCAAAGTTCCGAGATATAGCTTTACAATTTGCCCAAGAACAACCAAATCAACAAAAAGCTAAACTCGTATATTTGAACACTTTAGCTGTGCAAGTTGTGAATAATTATTTGCAAATGTTAGATATTTCTACCGCATTAGAAGCCAGTTATAGTTGGGATTCTTGGGGAAGAATGGGTGGAGATGTTGCAGATTTAGTATTAACTGGAATCGGACATTTAGAATGTAGATATATCAGAACAGGAGAAGAATTTTGTCATATTCCTCCTGAAGTTTGGCATCATCGTTTTGGTTATTTGGTAGTAGAAATTAATCAAACCTGTCAAGAAGCAGAAATTAAAGGATTTTTACCTGAAGTTAATACAACAAAAATCAATTTAGAACAGTTACAACCATTAGAAATTTTCATAGAACATTATCATCAATTTTCAGGTGTACAATTAAGACAATGGTTAGAAGGAATATATACATCCCAATGGCAAAGTATTGAGGAATTAGCTTTACAAAAAAGTCCGCAATTAGCCTTTCGTTCTCCGAAAGTGCGGGGATTTGAAATAGACACACCCAAAAAAGTTTGGCAAGTTATTGAACAATTATATCCCCAGCACAGTTGGCAAAAAATATTGCCATCAACATTGTTAGTTGATTCGGATGTAGAAGTAACAGATATTCTTATTCATCTTTTACAAACTACTGATGATGAAGAAATCCGTTGGACTCTAGCAGAAGTTCTATGGACAATAGCACCAAATCATCCTGTAATTACTGCTAGACGAATTATGGATTTAGGAATGCAGTTAGCAGGAAATTCTGTAGCTTTAATGGTGGCGATTTTACCCAAGCTAGATAAAAGTTTTGCTGTGCTTTTACGGGTATATCCAATAGGGAATCAACCTTATTTACCAACAGATTTATTATTAGCAGGACTATATGAAAATGGACAGCCATTTTTAGAAGTTCAAGCTAGAGAACAAAGAGATAATTACATCCAATTAAAATTTTGTGCTGAACTAGGTGAAAAATTCCAGATTCGGGTTACTCTAAATAATGCAACCATTACAGAAAAGTTTGTCATTTAAACAATACCTTGTCCATTTTTTGTAGGTTGGGTTAAGCGACAGCGCAACCCAACGCATTTGTTGGGTTATGCCTCCGGCACACTATGTGAACGTACCTCAACCCAACCTACATAGACTAGCACAGAAAAATTTGTCATTTAAGTAGACAAATCAATTAAGGTAAAACAGTGGGTAAGCTAGTAATATTTGAAATTGGGGAAGGTAGTTTTGAAAAAGGATTTCCAGTCAAAATCAGAATTGGGGAAGACGGTAAACCTCATTTCGCAGAGATTTCTGGCAGGTTTCCAGCAGATTTAGAAATTCCTCAAAATTATTATGAATGGCAATCAGCTTATTATAAATTGCCTGGAAATTGGTTAATTACTGTTCCTGAAACGCAAATAACTAATGTATCTACTACTGAAGTTTGTAATACTGCTGCTCAAAAATTCCAATCTAGTTTTCATGATTGGTTAAATCAGCCGTCTGTAAGAAAATTAGAACGGCAATTTTTACAAAAAATCGGTGAATGGGATAATGTCCGCTTTATTTTAGAAACACAAGATTCACTGTTAAGAAGACTTCCTTGGCATTTATGGGAGATATTTCATACTAGTCATATTCAACCAGAGGTTGTGATTAGTTCAGAGTATAAACCATCAAAAATTCAATTAAAAAGTCCGGTGAAAATTCTGGCGATTTTAGGAAACAGTGAAGGAATTGATATTCAACCAGATTTACAAGCATTGACAGCAAAATTACCAGGTGCAATTATTGAACCTTTGTTGCAACCTTCACGACAAGATTTAGTAGATAAATTATGGAATCAATCTTGGGATATTTTATTTTTTGCTGGACATAGTTGCAGTCAAGAAGGTGATAGTTGGGGAGAAATTCAAATTAATGATCATGAAAGTTTATCAATTTTACAGTTACGTCATTCATTGGGATATGCTGTAAAAAAAGGATTGAAATTAGCAATTTTTAATTCTTGTGATGGATTAGGATTAGCACGCAATTTAGCTAATTTGAGGATTCCTTATACTATTGTGATGCGAGAACCTGTTCCTGATATTGTTGCTCAACATTTTCTAGAATATTTTCTCACAGTTTTTGCATCTGGGGAATCTTTATATACTTCTGTTCAACAAGCGCGTGTGCGTTTACAGGAAGAATTAGAAAATCAATATCCTTGTGCTTCTTGGATACCTGTAATCTTTCAAAATCCAGCCGCAGCATTACTTAAATATCCCCAACCTCGCAATTTACAAAAGATCGCTTTACGATCAGTTATAGCTACGATGTTATTAGTAATAATGGGTGCTGTTTTATGGCTGATTTTAAAGGAATTTAAATTGCAAAATCGGTTTAGTTATGGAGAGAAAATATTATTTAGTTCGGTGATTAATTTAGATAAAGAAAAAGCTATAAAAGCATTTCGATGGAAAAATTACAATCAAGCCATTAAAAAATTTACTACTTATTTACAAGAGTATCCTAATGATCCAGAAGCTAGAATATATTTAGAAAATGCGAAGATTGATAACAAAGAAGTAATTAAAATCGGTGTAGCTGTACCTATAGGTAGTAATCCTCCAGTAGCGCAAGAAATTCTCCGAGGAGTCGCACAGGCGCAACAAGAGATAAATAATGATGGTGGGGTGAATGGTAAGTTTTTACAAGTACAAATTGCCAATGATGATAATAACCCAGAAATTGCTCAACAAGTTGCTCAAAAATTTGTGAAAAATGCAGATATTTTAGCGGTTGTTGGTCATAATAGTAGTGATGCTAGTCTACCAGCTTCTAATATATATCAGGCTGGAAAATTGGTGATGATGTCGCCAACTAGTAGTTCTACAAAATTAACTGATCGTCAAGACAGAACTCATGGTAATTATATTTATAGAACTGTAATTAGTTTCACTGCAACTGCGGAAGCTTTGGCTGAATATGCTAAAAAAACTGGGAAAAATAAGATTTTGATTTGTAGTGATTCTAAAGCCGCAGATCAGTCTTTTGAACAGGTTTTTGTTAATGCCATGAATACTAGAAAATTGGAACTAATTAGTGATATTAAGTGCGATTTTGCTGCTGATAACTTTCAAAGTGAGAAGATTATTCAAAGTGCAATTGAGGAAAAGGTAAGTACTATTCTGCTTAATCCTCAAGTTGATAGAATTAATCCAGCTATTGAATTCGCTAAAAGTAATCAAGGCAAGTTTTTATTATTAGGAAATCCCAGTTTAGAAACTAAAAAAACCCTTGCTGAGGGGGATGCAGTTAATGGTATGATTATGGCAGTACCTTGGAAAATAGATGCTTTGTATAATCAGGAATTTGTAAAAAATACAAATAGGCTTTGGGGTGAACAAAACTTAATTACTTGGCGTACAGCTATGGCTTTTGATGCGACTAAAACATTGGCTGTTGCTATGCAAAAAAAATCTAGCACGAGAATAGGTATTCAAGAAGCTTTAAATAATAATTTCTCTTTTTCAGGTGTGACAGGAATAGTTAAGTTTTTATCATGGGGCGATCGCACTGGCGATAGAATCGGTAAAGCTGTAATTGTTCAGATACAAGCAGATCCTCAAGCGCCGACTGGTTACAACTTTGTACCCAAATAGGTAATTGCTGATCTATTAGAGACGTTACATACCTTAGATATCTGGTGGTAAATAATGTAGAGACGTTCCATGGAACGTCTCTACAAAGATTCTAGAAAATGCACATTTAACTCCTGGAGATGTTTAACATCGTCTAAAGAGGTTAAAGGTAGCTCAATTATCTCAAATGATTAGGCTGTCACCTTTTGGCTTTCAAGATGAGTCAAGCGTTCTGCCAGTAATTTTTCTAGAGAAATCAAAGCCTTGGTAAAGCCATCAATACCTTCAGCTAATTTATCAGATGCCATGCGGTCTGCGGCGTGCATCTTGTCAAAGGTGGCTTTATCAACGGAAATTTTTTCAATTGACAAACCTGTAACCTTGGCAGGGTCAAGTTTGCGGGGTAATTCGGCGACAGTGTTTTGTAATTCTGTCAACAACGCAGGTGAGATGGTCAACAAATCACAACCAGCAAGTTCGGTAATTTCGCCGATGTTACGGAAGCTTGCGCCCATAACTTCAGTTTTGTAACCGAATTTCTTGTAGTAGTTATAGATTGTGGTGACAGACAATACACCTGGATCTTCTGCTGCGGGGTAGCTATCCTTTCCGGTATCTTTCTTGTACCAGTCGAGAATACGTCCTACAAAAGGAGAAATGAGGGTGATACCAGCTTCCGCGCAAGCGATCGCTTGATGCACACCAAATAGTAAAGTCAGATTACAGTGAATGCCTTCTTTTTCCAAAATTTCCGCCGCCTTGATACCTTCCCAAGTAGCAGCAATTTTAATCAAAATCCGCTCTTTAGAGATACCAGCAGCTTTATATTGAGCAATTAAATCCCGTGCTTTAGCGATAGTCGCTTCAGTATCGTAGGATAAACGAGCATCTACCTCTGTAGACACACGACCGGGGATAATTTGCAAAATTTTCAATCCAAAGGATACCGCCAAGCGGTCAAAAGCTAGAGTAGCTACATCTAATGGGGTCGCACCTGCACCCGCATCTTTTTTGGCTTTAAGTAAAGTTTGATCAACAATTTCCTGATATTCTGGCATTTGTGCCGCAGCGGTAATCAGTGAGGGATTAGTGGTAGCATCTTGGGGCTTAAACTTGCCAATAGATTGAATATCACCTGTATCAGCTACGACAACGGTTACTGCCCGCAATTGTTCTAGTAAATTCTTAGGCATAACATACTCCGTGATTTTTTTGGTTTAGGATTTACCCAATCCCCAGTTATTTAAACTCTTTCATCTTCCACAAAATTCCGATTCTGGCAATTTTTCTTAACGATTGCCTAATGAAAGCTAATTAAGCACAGCTAAAACTGCTCACTTCCTCAGCCCCATTTTAGATGTCTCATGCCGTGATTGGCTGTCCAATAGAATGCACTTTAATTAAGCTAGTTGTTCCTGACATACCAATTGGGACACCAGAGGTAATGACTACTTTGTCATCTTTTTTAGCTAGACCCATATCGACGATTGTGTTGACCACATTGGTAAACATCTCCTCTGCATTATAAACCGGTGGAATCAGCAAAGGCTCTACCCCCCAAGATAGGGCTAATTGTCGGTAAGCAGTTGCCTCAGATGTAAGGGTAATAATCGGAGTCAGAGGACGGTATTTAGAAACTAGTCTGGCGGTACTGCCTGATGTAGTATTACAAAGAATGGCTTTAGCTCCAGTTTCGTAAGCAATTCGACAAACTGCTTGGGCTACTGATTCCGTTACACTCAGACCACCGGCTTCATGATTCCAGGAATGTCTACTACCTGGTTTGAGGGCTGTTTCTGTTTCCACAGCGATATTGTGCATCATCTGCACAGCAGCGATGGGATATTGTCCCACAGCGGTTTCTCCAGAAAGCATGACGGCATCCGTACCATCCAAAATCGAGTTAGCCACATCGGTAGCTTCAGCGCGGGTAGGATCTGGGGCGCTAATCATCGACTCCAGCATTTGGGTAGCGGTAATAACTGGCTTACCAGCTTGATTACAGCGACGGGTAATGTCTTTTTGAATCAGAGGGACTGTGTGGATGGGTACTTCTACGCCCAAATCACCACGAGCAATCATAATTGCATCAGCAACTTCGATGATTGCATCTAGTTGTTCTAAGGCTTCGGCGCGTTCAATTTTGGCAATGAGGCGAATTTTAGCACCAGCAGCTTCAATCATTCTTTTGGCTGGTTCCAGGTCTTGAGGCGATCGCACAAAAGAAACTGCCACCCAGTCTACACCCAACTGAATCCCAAACCGCAAATCCATTAAATCCTTTTCTGTAATCGAACTTACAGGTAAAGGTGTGGCGGGTAAATTGACACCTTTATGAGTGGAAACTAAACCCCCAATATCCACATGAGCGCGAATTTTATCAGCATCACGACTCGTTACAGTCAACTTTACCCGACCATCATTAATTAAAATTGGTTCACCAGGACGCACCATAGCGAACAAAGTGGGTAGCGGTAGGGGTAACTCATCAATAGTTTCACCCGTATCTTGCAATAAAAAGGTAACTTCGCTACCAGCTTCCAGCATTAAACCTTCTGGTGGTAACTTCCCCAAACGGATTTTCGGCCCACATAAATCTTGCATAATAGCGATCGGTCTTTGCAACTCGCTACTAATCCGGCGGAGATGATGAAAAGTTTGCGCGTGGACTTCATAAGCCCCATGAGAAAAATTCAACCGTGCCACATTCATTCCCGCTTCTACCAAAGCTTGCAGCCTTTCAGGTGCAGAAGTAGCAGGACCAACAGTACAGATAATTTTAGTTCGACGCATAACAAAAATAGGGAATAACGGTAAAGTAGCGCACCCCGTTAAGCCCAAGAAGAGGCAGGGGGAAGGGAGCAGGGTGCAGGGGGAATAATTTTTTCCCCATTACCAAATCACCAATCACCCATAACCTGTCACCTAAATCAATCCTTCTTTCTTTGCCATTGACAACATTAAATCAACGACACGGTTAGAATAACCCCACTCGTTGTCATACCAAGAAACAACCTTGAAGAAATTAGCATTCAGTTCAATTCCTGCACCTGCGTCGAAGATGCTAGAGTGGGCATCACCTTGAAAGTCAGTAGATACCACTTCTTCATCGGTATAGCCTAAAACACCTGCCAAAGCACCTTCAGCAGCTTTTTTCATCGCTGCACAGATTTCTTTGTAACTGGTAGCTTTAGTAGTTTTGAAAGTCAAGTCAACCACCGAGACATCGGGAGTAGGAACCCGGAAAGCCATACCAGTCAACTTACCCTTCAACTCTGGTAAAACCAAAGCCACCGCTTTAGCAGCCCCTGTCGAAGAGGGAATAATATTTTGGGCTGCACCCCTACCACCGCGCCAGTCTTTTTTGCTGGGGCCATCTACCGTGGGTTGGGTAGCTGTCGTCGCGTGGACTGTAGTCATTAATCCTTCAGCTAAACCAAAGTTATCATTAATAACTTTAGCAATGGGAGCCAAACAATTTGTAGTGCAACTTGCATTGGAAACAATTAAATCTTTAGCAGGGTCAAACAAATGATGATTTACACCCATCAATAATGTTTTCACCTTGTCTGGCTCTTTTGTAGGTGCAGAAATAATTACTCGCTTTGCACCTGCTTTCAGGTGGTTTTCAGCCCCTGCATAGTCAGTAAAAAGTCCTGTTGATTCCACAACATAATCAGCACCCAATTTACCCCAAGGTAATTCCGCTGGATTTCTCACCGACACACAAGGGACAAAATGGCCATCAATAACTATGCCATCTTCCTTCGCTTCTATCTTGTTCTTTAATTTACCGTGTGTAGAGTCATACTTTAAGAGATAAGCAAGATTATCAGGTGGAACTAAATCATTAATTCCTACAAATTCAATATTGGGGTTAGTAAGACCAGCACGAAGCACAAGTCGTCCAATCCGACCGAATCCATTAATACCAACTTTCAACTTCGTCAAAATTAAACCTCCTGTTTTTGAGGATTCAACTAAGGATGATTAACCGGGTTAATCTTAGTCTGACTTAGCTGATTCTTACAGTCACAAAAGGCATAAAGCTGATTTAGCTGGCATCTTTTAAGGTTTAGTTATTAGTCATTGATCATTAATGATTATTAGATACATCATTTCCATATCTATGTATCTGTGTTAAAAATGAATGTGTTTATAATCTTACCTTTTCCCTAACTTCCAGTCTTCACCACCGGGTAACTGAATTAACAGTTCAGCAATTGTTTTTGGTAATTCTTTCACAGAATATAAATAAGTCAATTCCAAAAATTTTCCAGCGATAGAAATTACCTCGGTTCTATTTACCATTTCTGCTAATTGAAATTCATTATAAATCCCATTTAACACTTCTAAACTCGCATCAGCTATTGCTAATTCAATTTCTTCTTCTAACCAAATATCCCATTCATCTTGGTTAATATAATAGGATTTTTTATTTTCTTTGAGATTTACTTTTTTAATTTCTATTAATGAATTACGAATAGAAGCAACCCAGGAATTAGTTAACCGTTGTTCTATTTGATTTTTAAGCAAATGAATTAACAGAATCCTTAAAAATGCTTGAATATTTCGTAATATGGCTTGTTTACTCATCCCCTCTAATTCATCAACAATAGCCAAAGCATCGCTGTAACGTTGTTCTATAATACTATTTCTGAGGTCTATTAATTCCTGTGTCATATTGATTACCTCAATTTAAAAATTTACTAACATCAACGAAGAAAAATTAATAGTTTTGCAACATTTTTAGAATATGTTTAGCTAAATTATCGTTAATTTCTCGATGTCTAGGAATTGGTTGTGAAACTTTGGTGAGAGGATTTTGATACCAATCATGATTACCACCATGTCTGATAAAAATACAACCAATTTCTTCTAACTCTTTAATTAAATCTCTTCTTTTCACAATAATTCTAACTCGGCAATTTTTCTAATAGCAGGAATATTATTATGGTCAAATTCGTGATATAAGTCCAATAAATTCTCTTGGAGTTCTTCTAAGGAATTTCCTTGAGTCCAATAATCAGGATATTCTTCTAAGTAACCGATAAACATATCCTCATCTTGCCAATAAATATATTTTTTTTTAGTGATTGTTTCCATGATTATCTCAACCTATAAGTAAAGGCTTGAACTAAATTATATCAGATTTTTTAAAAAATTAAATATCAACTAGCATTAAGTAATTTTTTGATAGACAACATTAATTTTTGGTTGAGATTTATATGGCTGTTGATTTGTTACCGTTATTTCTACATTTTGACCTAATTTAATTAAATAACTTAATAAATTTTCAATTGTAAATTCTTTGAGAATACCGTTAGTTAAATTATTTATTTGTTCAAGTTCTAAGCCTAAAATTTGTGCGGCTTGTTGAGGTGTGATTTGTTGCTGTTCTAAAATATCTGCAATAACCGAAGCTAATTTAACTTTGGCTAGTTTTTCTTCTGCATTAGCAAATCTTAAATCTTGAAATATGTTGCCAGAACTGATTGTATAATCTAACATAATCTTTATTTCATAATTGTCTAATTTGTGAAATTTGGATTGCTGTTTGTAATCGCTGATGAATTAAATCAATAGTTTGTTGAGGTGTTTTTATCCCTTTGGGTGATTTTTTCTTGAAAGCATGGAGAATATAAACAGCATTATCTATTTTTATAGCATAAATAGTAGACCTCTTGCACAATTGTTTCTGTGGTACAATTGAAGGTTTTAGGTTTTATGTGCGTTTGGGTGTTGTTATGATCGCAAATTTAAAGATAGGCGTTTAATTCTAACTTTTGGATAAAATTAAGGCAAACCCCCATTGTAACATAAAATGAATTCTGCAAGAGGTCTAGTGCGGTATGTATCGGTTTGATAATTGTTGCGAATTTCAAATACTCCACTAAATCCTTTTAATGGCTTGATTTTAGGATGAGTTTGATTAGTTTGCACGCGATAGAGAATATATCCAATTTCATCAATTACATCTTCAGTAAATTCTAGAAGTTCTTCTTTGGCAGAGTTTACCCAGATAACTGTTTTAATTTTATCATTAGTCATATTTAGTTAATAAACAATGTTTCCTGTTTTATCTATTAAGTAATCTTTGCCATTAATTGTTACTTTTCCTAGTTCTTCTTGAAAATTATCAGCATCATCAAAGTTACAAGGAATAATGATTTGTCCAGTGGTATTGACATATCCCCACTTTCCTCCTTTACTTACTGCTGCAAGTCCTTCAGAAAAATACTTAGCGTTATCAAAATGGTAGGGAATAACGATTTGAAAATTACTGCTGATATATCCCCATTTATCCTCTTTATTGATTGCTGCAAGTCCTTCATGAAATGAACCAGCAGAATCACATTCGCAAGAAATAAAAAATTTACCATTACTGTTGATATATCCCCATTTATCCCCTTTTCTGACTGATGCTATCCCTTTCTGGAACGACTTAGCAAAATCAAAATCGCAGTCAATAATTACTTCACCAGTGCTGTTGATATATCCAAATTTATTCTCTATTTTTACTACAGCAAGTCCTTCAGAAAATTGCCAGGCATAATCAAAATTACAGTCAATAAATACTTTACCAGTGGTATTGATATATCCCCTTTTTTTCTCTTTTGTTACCACTGCAAGTCCTCCAGAAAATGAGTTAGCAGTATCAAACTGAAAATCAACAACTACTTGACCACTGGTATTAATATAGCCCCATTTCTCTCCTTTTTTTACTACGGCAATTCCTTCAGAAAATCCCAATGAAAAATCAAACTGAAAATCAATAACTACTTGACCACTAGTATTAATATAGCCCCATTTTTCTCCTTTTCTTACTGATGCAAGTTCTTCAGTAAATGTCAAAGCATTATCAAAATAATACGGAATAACCACTTGACCACAAGTGTTTATATAGCCCCATTTTTCTCCCACTTTCACACTTGCAATTCCTTGCGAAAAACCCAAAGCTTCATCAAATTGACAGGAAATGGCTAATTGACCACCATTAACATATCCATATTTACCGTTAAGTTTAACCGGAATTAACTTAGATATTAGTGATAATATTTGATTATTGACGAAAACTTTATTTAATTCCTCCAAAGCATCCTTTGCATTTCTATGACGTTCTTTCCAATCATAACGTACCATCTTAGAGATAAACTGCTCTAACTTCTCACTTATTTCAACCTGGTCAATCCAAATAATTTCACCATCATCATCTTCTGCTAATAAGCGTGGTGATAGATCAACTAATGCCTGAATTGCAATCATTCCTAAAGCATAAATATCACTACTAAATTTAGGTTTACCTCTAGCCTGTTCTAAAGGCTTATATCCCCATGTACCAATATTAATAGTTCGGGTAGTAGAGCCTGATTTCATGGCAATAGTAGTATTAATTTGTTTGATTGCACCAAAATCAATCAATACTAATTTCCCATCTTTACGGCGCATAATATTGTCTGGTTTAATATCTCGATGAATAACTTTGTTATCATGGACATAAACTAATATTTCTAAAATATCTCTTAACAGTTGAATTACATCACTTTCACTCAACTTTTTGCCAGGGCTGATTTCATTAGTTAAATCTTTACCTTCAATAAATTCTTGAATTATATAAAAGTCTTCACCTTCCTGAAAATGGGCATACAATTTAGGAATTTGATTGTGATTTTGTCCTAATTCATATAAAATTCTTGCTTCTTGTTCAAATAAACGGATACTATCCCTGTCAATCTCTGTAGGTTTTAAACGTTTCACCACACAAACTGGTTTAGGACTCACGGGAATATCTAAATCTTCTGCAAGGTAAGTTTCCCCAAACCCACCTTTCTTGAGTTCTAGTTCTTTAATAATCTTGTAACGTTGACGGAGAATATTACCAATCATAGAAAGTTATTTTTATAACCCTGGCTTTTAAATTCTAGCATCAAGGAAGATGGATTTTTACAAGATTACAAAAACCTTAGATATGTAGGGGTTCAGCACTGCTAAACCCTTACCTATAAAATCAGCTTAACTTAATTATCAATACGGCCAAGTCCAATCGCGGATTTCTGGCATATCTTCGCCGTGTTTCCGGATATAGTGTTTGTGTTCAATAAGCTTATCTTGCATTTTTTGTTGCATATAAGCCGCTTTAGAACCTAATGTTGGTACACGATCAATGACATCCATAACTAAGTGGAATCTATCTAGATCATTCATCACCACCATATCAAAAGGTGTCGTTGTTGTTCCTTCTTCTTTATAACCACGGACATGAAGATTTTTGTGGTTAGTATGGCGATAGGTGAGACGATGAATTAGCCAAGGATAGCCATGAAATGCAAAGATAATCGGTTTGTCGGTAGTAAAAATTGTATCGAAATCTTTACTACTTAAACCGTGAGGATGTTCACTTTGTGGTTGTAGCGTCATTAAATTAACAACGTTGACAACACGCACTTTTAAATCGGGGAAATGTTGCCATAAAATATCTACAGCCGCTAAAGTTTCTAAGGTAGGAACATCTCCAGCACAGGCCATTACTACATCTGGTTCACCATCTTTATCATTACTAGCCCATTCCCAAATACCTAAGCCTTTGGTGCAGTGTTTAACTGCTGCATCCATGTCTAAATATTGTAATTCTGGCTGCTTCCCAGCAACTATGACATTGACATAATCACGACTTCTTAAACAATGGTCAGTAACTGATAGCAAGGTATTAGCATCAGGTGGCAGGTATACGCGAACAATCTCGGCTTTTTTATTAATTACATGGTCAATAAAACCAGGATCTTGGTGAGAAAAACCGTTGTGATCTTGTCGCCAAACGTGGGAAGTTAGCAAATAATTGAGGGAAGCAATCTTTCTTCTCCAAGAAATTTTATGTGTTGTTTTCAACCATTTAGCGTGTTGGTTGAACATGGAATCAATGATGTGAATAAATGCCTCATAACAGGAAAAAAAGCCGTGACGACCGGTGAGCAGATAGCCTTCTAACCAGCCTTGACAGTTGGTTTCGCTGAGGATTTCCATGACTCTTCCGTTGGGTGATAAATGGTCATCTTCGGGGAGAGTTTCTCCTACCCAGGTACGGTCTGTAACTTCAAATACCGAACTGAGGCGATTTGATGCTGTCTCATCGGGTCCAAAGACACGAAAGTTGCGGCTTTCTTGGTTGAGTTTCATGATGTCTCTCAGAAATTCACCGGTAACTTTAGTGGCTTGGGCTTTAACTTTACCTGGTTTGGGTACGGCTACAGCATAGTTTTCAAATTCGGGCATGATTAAATCACGCAGTAAAATACCGCCATTGGCGTGGGGATTATCACCCATGCGGCGATGTCCTTGGGGTGCTAGTTCTGCAAGTTCAGGAATGAGTTTACCGTTGCTATCGAAGAGTTCTTCGGGTTTGTAACTCTTCATCCAGTCTTCTAAAAGTTGTAGGTGTTCTGGCTTACCAGCTATATCACCAAAGGGGACTTGATGCGATCGCCAATAATCTTCTGTTTTCTTCCCGTCAACTTCCTTGGGGCCTGTCCAACCTTTGGGAGTCCGCAAAATAATCATTGGCCATTGCGGTCTTTCTTTGAAACCATGTATCCTGGCTTCTCTCTGGATACCTTGAATTTCTGCCACAATAATATCTAAAGTTGCCGCCATTTTTTGGTGGACTTCCGCCGGATCTGAACCTTCGACAAAGTAAGGTTTATAACCATAGCCGATAAACAGGCTTTCTAATTCTGCATGAGGTATCCGTGCTAATACTGTAGGATTCGCAATTTTGTATCCATTCAAATGCAGAATTGGGAGAACTGCACCATCAGTAGCAGGGTTAAGGAATTTGTTAGAGTGCCAACCAGTAGCTAAAGCCCCAGTTTCTGCTTCCCCGTCACCCACAACAGCCGCAACAATCAAATCAGGGTTATCAAAAGCAGCACCAAAGGCGTGAACAATGGAATATCCTAATTCTCCGCCTTCATGAATAGAACCAGGCGTTTCTGGGGCAACATGGCTAGGAATACCACCAGGGAAGGAGAATTGTTTAAACAGTTTTTGCATCCCTCCCGCATCTTGGGAGATATTGGGGTAATATTCGCTATAAGTTCCTTCCAAGTAAGTGTTAGCAACAAGTCCGGGTCCACCATGTCCGGGGCCAGCTATGTAAATTGTATTCAGGTCATACTTTTTAATGACTCGGTTCAGGTGAGCATAAATAAAGTTCAGTCCTGGTGTGGTTCCCCAGTGTCCTAATAGTCGGGGTTTGACGTGTTCTTGTTTGAGTGGTTCTCTCAGTAGAGGGTTGTCGAGGAGGTATATTTGCCCAACTGAGAGATAATTAGCTGCACGCCAGTAGGCGTTGATTTTCTGTAATTCCGTATCTGTTAAAGACTGTGTTTGTGGAGTGCTGGCTAAGGTCATATCAAACTCCAAAATGGTATTTGCACGAATGGTGTCAGTGTATTAGTTTGCTGACTCTGTGTCATCTTACCTGTGATTAATTGTTTCGATGAGAAGTTAAATATTTTTTTTATCTCACGCTTCAGACGCAGAGGTGCAAAGAGGAGGAAATGAGATTATGTCCTCTTTTTTCCATAGCTTCAGCTAAAATTTCATCAACTACTTCTGGAATATCGGCATATAATCCCATCAAGGGGTCTTTTTGTTCCTGAATTTTTGCTAAACGGGCAATTACTGTTGTTATCAATTCTGATAAGGTAGATTGATTGACTATCGCCAGGGTTTTGGCTCTTTCAAGTGTGAGTCTATCTAGTTCTAAGTTAATTTGTTCCATGATGATTTTGACCTCTATTTTATGATTTTATCTAATTGTATCATGGTAGATTGGGAGTAATTAAACCTCTTTTAAAAATACAGCAGGAGAAACATGAAAGAATTTAGCCAGTTTGTCTATGTGATTAACAGTCATTTGTTGTTTTCCACTGAAAACATCATATAAAATATTTTGTTCTTCAAAAATCGATATTAAAGCCTTTGGTTCTAAATTCAATTCTTCAAGTAATACTTTAGTCCACCAAAGCAATTAGTCGGTAATTATTACCACTAATATTAAAAACGGTAAAATTTCCAACTAAATCAGCCGATGGGAATACTTGACGTAATTGAATAAAATTCTCCCATTTAGGTTTTGCATCTTCCGATATATCCTTTATTGTATATGATAGTACATCATCTTAGTTAGAGATACAGAATGCGTGTCAAACTACGAAATTCGACTTCTTTATAAAATCAGGTATTTTAGGAAAATTTACTGATTATTATTAAATCTGAAGAATTACAAATTAACACATTACCCAAAACCGAAAAATGCAAATCGTTAAACGCAATATTGAATTAAGAGTTGATGATAGTTTAATGCGGGTTTATGTCGCATCTCCTAAACCAGAAGGGAAATATCCAGGAATTGTTTTTTACAGTGATATTTATCAATTAGGTGATGCCATAATTCGGTTAGTTAATTATTTAGCTGGATTTGGTTATGTTGTCGCAGCACCGGAAATTTTTCACCGCATTGAACCTGTGGGTTCTGTTATTGAACCGAATGATCTTGGGAGAATGCGGGGTAATGATGATGCACGACGGACGTTAATTTCTGAATATGATGCTGATACTCGCGCTGTAATTGATTTTCTCAAAAATGATAATTCAGTTATTGCTGATAAAATCGGCATTTTGGGTTTTTGTATTGGTGGACATTTGGCTTTTCGCGCTGCTTTTGAAAGTGAAATTGAAGCTTGTGTTGCTTGTTATCCTACAGGTATTCCTATCGGTAAATTAGGTAAAGGTGTGGCAGATACTATTCACAGATTTGAGGAAATTAAAGGAGAAATGTTGTTGATTTTTGGAACTCAAGATCCGCATATTTCTGAAAATGACCGACAAACGATAATTAATGCTTTAGAAACTGCCAAAATACCTCATCAATTTTTCTGTTATGAAGCGGAACATACTTTCATGAGAGATGATGGTTATCGTTTTGATGCTGTTGCTGCTACTTCAGCTTGGCAGGAAATTATCGCTTTCTTGGAGAGGAAGTTTAAAAGGTAATCATAAAGCCATACAATTAAGAAAATTGTAGGTTGGGTTGACGTTAGGAAACCCAACATTTACAGAATTTTGTTGGGTTGCGCTGTCGCTTAACCCAACCTACAAAAAATAGCGAAGGTATTGTAATTATTATGCTGTTTGCAAATTTGATTTACAGCTTCAGGTTTATGTGTTATTATAAATGAAACCAAGGCTTTGAAAGTTTCTGTTGAATTGAATAGTTCAAATTTCTGTAATAGGCAAAAAATAAAAAAAGATCGCTCCACTCCGTTACGCTTGAGAAGGGTAAAGAGGAAAAGAGCAGAGGTAAAAAGGACAAGAGTGCAAAGGGCTACTAAGACCTCCCAACAACGCAGACAACACGAAAACCAAAAATGAAGGTGCGGTTATCGCGGACGTAGTAGTTACGATACGCGGAACGGCAGATACTAGGAATGTTGATCCAAGAACCACCCCGCAGCAGACAATATTGATTATCATTCTCATTTATCCATGCACTTCCGTCAGTAGGCGCTCCTTCATAGTTGTTATGCCAGGTATCAGCGCACCACTCCCAAACATTGCCGTGCATATCATGTAAACCAAAGGCGTTGGGCTTAAAAGTTCCTACTGGCGTTGTTTTTCCTCGAAATTCTCCCTTCGGGGCATTACCATAAGTGGCATTACCGTTATAGTTTACCACATCTGTGGTGATTGTGTCACCAAAAGCAAAAGGTTTTGCCGAACCAGCACGACAGGCATATTCCCATTCAGCTTCACTGGGTAGGCGATATTTTTTTCCTGTCCTATTAGACAATCTAGCACAAAATTCAACCGCATCGAGCCAAGACACTTGCTCTACTGGTAGTTTATCACCTTTGAAATGAGAAGGATGTGGATCTAATTCTCTTGTGACTTGAGGAAAAAAACCAGCAACTTTTTCCCATTGTTCTTGGGTAACAGTGTATTTCCCCATATAGAAAGGTTGTAAAGTTACTTGGTGTCTAGGACGTTCACTATCACGACTACCTTCCTCTTTTTCTGGTGCGCCCATTGTAAATGTACCACCAGGAATATAAATCATTTCTAACTTTACACCAAAACCCAAATCTTCGATAATTGATTTTTCATTATTTGGAGAAGTTTGAGTTAATTTATTTAACTTCTGCTGACGCTCAATAATTTGTTGTTCAATTCTCTCAATATCACTATTATATTGATTAATTAGACGTGGATTTGTTTCATTACGTTTCCTATCTTCAAACTCTTTAAGTAGTTGATAATCTTTTTTTAATTCTTCTTCCAAATGCTGACGCAAATCCACCTTTTACTTTCTCCCTAGTTTATTCATAACTAACTCTAAAGCTGACTTGATATTAAAACCAGTTCCCAATTCTAGTTCACCTTCATAATTAATCAGAAAAGGAACAAGAGGTAAAGTAACCGTAATTTTATGTTTAGCATCTAATTCAGGAGATTTAATAATTTCTGCAACTTCCGCTTGACTACTAGGTGGTAAAGAAGGTATGCGTTCTTCTAACACTGCCAACATTTGCAGCATTTCCGACTCAGATACTTGATTTGCTACTACTGCATTTAACATATTTTCTGCAAAAGCTAATTGTGTCTGATTTAGCTGTTCAATAATAACTCTGAGGATGGATTGTTCAGCAGCATTATAACGGTTTAATAGAGAATCCTGATTAACAATGACAATATTTAATTTTGCGTCTATTTGCTGTAATTGATTTTCTACTAATTGCAGTTGATTTCCTACTATCTGCATTTGCGGTGCAGATGTTACAGCTAACTGCTGTTCTAGTTCGGTGCTGACGGGATGACAAAAATGGTTAAAATGCAGACAGAATAAGCCTCATAGCTCTC
>NZ_JAYGGY010000087.1:0-80886 GCF_034931625.1 Anabaena cylindrica UHCC 0172
ATTGGTCATTGGTCATTGGTCATTGGTCATTGGTCATTGGTCATTGGTCATTGGGGAAGAATATTTATCTTTCCCCCTGTAACCTATACCCTGCTCCCCCTGCTTTTTCTCTGTCACCTGTCACCTGTCACCTTCTTCACTCTTCTCCCGCTTCCAGTATGCGTTGAAAAAGATAACCAGTACCTCTGGCTGTGAGAATCAGTTCTGGGTTACTAGGATCATCTTCTAATTTTGCCCGTAAACGGGAGATATGCACATCCACCACGCGAGTATCTACATGGCGTTCTGGTGTATATCCCCAAACTTCTTGTAAAATTTCTGAACGGGAAAAAGCTTCTCCAGAGCGACTTACTAACAACTCTAGTAAGCTAAACTCCATACCCGTTAAGCGTATTCGCTCATCACCTTTATAGACTTGGCGTTTATTCGTATCAATTTTGATATTCCCGACATGAATTACCCCAGAACTGGGAATACCTGTCGCACCTGTTTTATCTACTCTTCGTAATACTGAGCGAATGCGAGCTTCTAGTTCTTTGGGAGAGAATGGTTTAACTACATAGTCATCAGCACCTAATTCTAATCCAGTGATGCGATCAGCTACGTCCCCTAATGCTGTTAGCATGATAATGGGGACATCGGACTCTTTACGTAATTCTTGACAAACACCATAGCCATCTAGCTTTGGCATCATTACGTCTAAAACTACTAAGTCCGGTTCAGCTTTGCGAAAAATTTCTAAGGCTTCTTCTCCGTCGCCAGCAGTTACTACATCGTAGCCAATCATGGAAAGGCGTGTTTCCAAAATCCGGCGAATGCTGGCTTCGTCGTCTACTACCAGGATTTTTTCTTTATGACTTTCCAAGTTTCCCTAAGCTCCCTAACTAAAATTTTACATGATGAATTTTAATACCATAATATTAAGATATCATTCCATCAACTGATCAGAAAAAACCTGTAAATACTACTATGATTAGATTTGTGTTTTTTCTAAAACTTAAGAAAGAATTAAGATTCTTTAAGAAAAATTAAGCATGGCAAAGCCAAAAACCATATTCATTTGCAGTAATTGTGCAGCAGAGTTCTCCCAATGGTTTGGAAAGTGTTCAAATTGTGACACTTATGATTCTTTGATAGAACAGAATCTCAGCCCTTTTGGAGTAGATGTACCTAGTCGAGGAGGAGTTGGTAATTGGCACGCTGCTCAAACTCACAATAAATCTAGTGCTAAATTAGCTAAACCGGCTAAGGCAAGAGCTTCTTTAACGTTTGATCAAATTAGCGATCGCCAAATTGCGCGTTGGGAATCTGGTTATGGTGAACTAGATCGGGTACTCGGTGGTGGAGTTGTCCCTGGTTCAATGGTGCTAATTGGCGGTGATCCAGGTATTGGTAAATCTACTTTACTTTTACAAGTATCCAATCAATTGGCACAAAAATACCGCATTCTCTACGTCACAGGGGAAGAATCAGGACAGCAGGTAAAATTACGCGCTTCTCGGTTGGGAATGTCAAAACCCTTAACTGTGATTGCCGAGGAGAAAGAAAGCGAAGAAGCAGCAAAAAAAGAAACTAATAATTTAGATGAAATTACTGAAGTAGAAATTGATCCCGATAGTATCGGTGCAGATTTATATGTTTTACCAGAAACGGATTTAGAAGAAATATTACGAGAAATAGATTCCCTCAAACCAAATGTGGCAGTGATTGATAGTATACAAACTGTCTTTTTTCCAGCTTTGACATCTGCGCCAGGTTCAGTAGCCCAAGTTCGTGAATGTACAGCAGCCTTAATGAAGGTGGCAAAACACGAAGATATTACCATGTTAATTGTCGGCCACGTCACCAAAGAAGGTGCGATCGCAGGTCCAAAAGTTTTAGAACATTTAGTTGATACAGTATTGTATTTTGAGGGCGATCGCTTTGCCTCTCACCGATTATTAAGAACAGTAAAAAACCGTTTCGGAGCAACGCACGAAATTGGTATATTTGAAATGGTAGCCCAAGGATTACGGGAAGTTGACAACCCCTCAGAATTGTTTTTAGGTAATCGAGATGATCCTGCACCGGGTACAGCTATTGTCGTAGCTTGTGAAGGAACAAGACCAATAGTTGTAGAATTACAAGCTTTAGTTAGTCCTACGAGTTACCCTTCACCCCGACGGGCTGGAACTGGGATAGATTATAACCGTTTAGTGCAGATTCTCGCCGTATTAGAAAAGCGAGTGGGGATACCCATGTCGAAATTAGATTCTTACGTTGCATCTGCTGGTGGTTTGAGTGTAGAAGAACCTGCGGTAGATTTAGGAATAGCGATCGCAATTGTTGCCAGTTTCCGTGACAGAATAGTTGATCCCGGTACTGTTTTAATCGGGGAAGTAGGCTTAGGTGGACAAGTGCGATCAGTGTCTCAAATGGAATTGCGGTTAAAAGAAGCAGCAAAATTAGGCTTTAAAAGAGCGATCGTTCCCAAAGGAACAAAATTCCCCGATTTGAATATCGAGATTTTACCAGTATCCAAGGTAATAGATGCAATTATCGCCGCCATTCCCCATCAAGAACTGACAGAAGGAGATTTAGAACCTGACGAAGAAGACGGGGATGATTGATAACCTGATCAATAGAATTTGTTAAAAAAGTTGTTTATTGACAGGATTTAGTAGAGGTTTAGCAGTGCTAAACCCCTACAGGAGTCAGGAGAATTAATGAGATGATATTCCTGACTTCTGAATTCTTATTCAACGAGTCTCATAATTTTGTTTAATCCAGTTTTGGTATGTGCCTGTACATACAGAGTCTACCCAATCAGAGTTATTGAGATACCACTGAACTGTTTTTAATAGACCACTATCGAAATTTTCTTTTGGTTGCCAGCCTAAATCTTTGCTGATTTTACTAGAATCAATTGCATAACGGCGGTCATGACCAGGACGGTCTTTAATAAAGGTGATTAGAGAAGAATATTTAAAATTATCTTTAGGTGCTAATTCATCAAGAATCGCACAAATCTTTTCCACAACTACTAAATTAGTTCGTTCATTTATACCTCCAATATTATATGTTTCACCAATACTTCCCTCTCTGAAAACAAGATAAATAGCCTCACAGTGGTCGCCTACATATAGCCAATCTCTGATATTTTGTCCATCACCATATATAGGTAAAGGTTTAGCATTCAAAGCATTGAGAATAGTCAAAGGAATCAGTTTTTCAGGAAATTGCCAAGGTCCATAATTATTTGAGCAATTGGTTGTTAAAGTAGGTAGTTCATATGTGTGATAGTAGGAACGAACTAGATGGTCAGCACCCGCCTTAGAAGCTGCATAGGGACTATTCGGTGTATAGGGTGTATCTTCTCTGAAGGCTGGATCTGTGAAGTTTAATGAACCATATACTTCGTCTGTCGATATATGTAAAAAGCGGAAGTTTTCTTGTTTTGATGATGTTAATTTTTGCCAATAAACCTTACTAGATTCTAATAATTGAAATGTGCCTACTACATTTGTTTGAATGAAATTTTGAGGACTAAGAATTGAACGATCAACATGGGTTTCAGCAGCAAAATTGATTACTCCATCTGGCTGGTATTGATTGAGCAAATAACTGACTAACTCAAAATTATTAATATCTCCTTGAATAAAACAATAGTGAGGATCATCTTGCACAGATGCTAAATTTTGTAAATTACTTGCATAAGTCAGTTTATCTAAATTAATGATATTAGCCCATTTTTCTTTTCTAGCTTGGAGGACAAAATTAGCTCCAATAAAACCGGCTCCACCTGTTACTAATAGAGTAGGCATATCATCTTTTTTGAAGTTTGACATATAACCTCTTTCATTATATTGAATATGGATTTTAGTCGCTTGTAGGATGCGTCAGACTCGATAATTTGGCACAATAAACTTTGTATACAACTATCAGGTATAGGACATTCATACATAATTTTTATATGTATCTTTATAAACTAATATAGATAATTCCCATATCTCTAACTGAGAGGATTGTTCATAAATCAGTCACCTAGAAAAAGTATAAATTATAGTAGGGCGAACCGCCGTTCGCCCCTAATCGTCTACTTCATTTACCAGAAAACACTGTAAATAAATTACAAATTTAGGGTGTTGGTTTGGTTGTAGGTGTAGCTGTAGGTGACGGCTTTGTTGTTGGCGTTGGTTTGGTTGTAGGTGTAGCTGTAGGTGACGGCTTTGTTGTTGGCGTTGGTTTGGTTGTAGGTGTAGCTGTAGGTGATGGCTTTGTTGTCGGTATTGGTTTGATTGTAGGTGTAGCTGTAGGTGACGGCTTTGTTGTTGGTGTTGGTTTGGTTGTGGGTGTAGCTGTAGGTGACGGCTTTGTTGTCGGTTGACTAATTATTTTCTTGGCCTCTTCATTCAACTTCTGACGAAGTACCAAATTAGCAATTCCAGTTTCCTGAAGTTGATTTTTTTTCTGATACTCCTTCACTAATTCTTCCACGCGGGGACTGTAAAATTGATCACGAGGCAAGATAGGATTTGGCTGGAGTACAGCATTCAAATTCCCTTGCAGAATTTGTACAATGTTGGCAGCAAAAGCTTGGGTTTTTGGGCCGACTTTACCATCAACACTTAACTTATAGCCTTTTTGAAACTCAGTAATTGCTTTTTTAGTTTCTTTATCAGTTAGTGGACTGTTTGTCACTTTGACGTTATAGCCTAATCCCCGTAAAACAGCACGGAATTCCTCTGGATTATAATTACGCTGACGGACTGCAAAAGCAGTATCTGAGATTACTGCACCAACTGTCACTATACAGATCAAAGCGATGGTTGTCTCTGATTTTCCTAAATTACACCACATTATTAAAACTCCTTTGGATGAAATCAGCAAAATAGAAATGCTAACAGATGCATTTTAAGTTTCTTTAAGTTATTTTTTGTCAATTATTCATTAATTTTGATTAATTTGGAATCTTCCAGATTATTAACTAATATAAATAAGTTGAGCCTTGATATCTATATAATGATCTGGTTTTTATTAGTAGTAGTCATTACCAGTTCATATCTTACACTAATAGAAAGGAAAATCAAAGTTTCGGTATATTCCATAACTAGTAATGATTAAAATAAAATCTCGCAAGCAACACAATCTATGGTTTGAAAGGTTAATGGCCATTACTGCCACTGTTAATTTAGGGTTAGTTTTGTTTGATTTGAGTTATGTACCTTGGCGGGATTTTTACTTCCGAAGAGTTCCTCAGATCACCCAGATATATGATCCAATTAAAGGTATTGAAACTCATCGAGACACAAAAAATTATCTGGAAACAGTAGCTGTATTAGAAGAACAAGTCAGTCAAACAGGGTTAAATTCACCTGTGGTAATTGCCAAGCTAAAAGAAATTAACCGTCTCAGCAGTGAGATGATTGATAGTAACCCTTTTGCCGGTGTGGGTAAGAGTGGATCTTTGGAAAAAATTAAAAACCGGATGCGGGAACATATTGGCCAAGAATCTGCAAAACGTGCCTTTGCTACTTTTTGGAGTCCGGGGTATTTATCTAGAAATGGTTGGATTCAAGAAATTAGTTTTTTCAACCGCCAAATTCGCCCGTCAATAGTTACTAATTATTACCGCAAAATCGGGGATAATGGGGAATTTTTGGATAATTTTTGGTTAATTGATTTACCGTTTGTAGTGATATTTGGCTTGGAATTGCTAGGACGTACTTTTTACATCAAACGTCAAAATCGGCATTTAAGCCTGTTAGAAGCATTTTTGTGGCGTTGGTACTATCTATTTTTACTAATTCCTGTTTGGCGTTGGTTACGAGTTTTACCAGTAATAATTCGTCTAGATCAAGCACAGTTAATTGATCTGCATTTAGTGCGGCGACAAATTCATCAAGGTATAGTAGCCAATTTTGCTGAAGAAATCACAGAAATAGTGGTGGTGCGAGTAATAAATCAAGTTCAGGGTTCAATTCAGCGAGGTGATCTTACTCGGTGGTTATTGCAGCCAGAAAAAGAGCGTGCCTACATAGATATTAATAATATAAATGAAGTGGAAGCGATCGCTGGACTGTTATTACAAACCATTGTTAATCAAGTACTACCTAAAATCCAGCCAGAAATTAATGCCATTTTGCGCCACAATATCGAAACTGCTTGCCAGCAAATACCAGCTTATCGTCATCTACAAATGCTTCCAGGTATGGGACAAGCACAAAACCAAGTAAGTGACCAATTAGTCAACCAAATCACTACTAACCTATATAGTGCCTTGGTTAGTGCCATTAAAGATCCAGTGGCAGCAAAACTTACTAACGAGTTAATCGAAAAGTTCAGCACAGTTTTAGGTTCCCAAATCCAGGAAAAACACGTAATTACAGAAATTCAAAGTTTACTCAACGACTTTCTCGAAGAAGTCAAAATTAACTACGTCCAACGTTTATCCCAAGAAGATATTGACCAAATTATTCAGCAAACCAGGCAGATGAGAAATAAAGCATCTGTTCAGACAGTAGTACATACAGGCATTTTTCCAGAAATCCGCGATAGGTAGAGGAGATGTCTAATAACTAATTACCTATTCCCTATTCCCTGTCAACTACTAATGACTAACGAAAAAAATACGCTACACTCATGTTAGGGGCGAACCAACGACGGTTCGTCACAAGACTTCTTGGAAGATATCCCTATCGCAGGAAGTGGGTAAATGCCCACTTTTTTTATTGAATTCTCGCATGACTCATCCCTTAGTCCCACAAATTATTGAATTAGCCACACCAGTAGCAGAAGAACTGGGATTGGAAGTTGTTGGTATAGTTTTTCACACCAACCAGCGGCCGCCAGTTTTGCGGGTGGACATCCGTAATCTCCAACAGGACACTGGCCTGAATGATTGTGAGCGGATGAGCCGTGCCTTAGAAGCCTCCTTAGATGCGGCAGAGATGATTCCAGATGCTTATGTATTGGAAGTATCCAGTCCTGGTATTTCGCGACAAATTGTGACCGACAGGGAATTTATTTCTTTTAAGGGATTTCCTGTAACTATCTCCACTTCTCCACCCTACGACGGACAGCAAGAATGGATTGGTCACTTGATTCGCCGGGATGAAACAACAGTTTACCTAAATCAGAAAGGTCGTGTAGTTGAAATTCCCCGTTCCCTAGTTACCAGGGTGCAGCTGGATGAGCGCCACTAAATAGATTTTAGCTTTTAGATTTTAGATTAGGGGTTTTAGATTTTGGTCTAAAATCCAAAGTTTAAAATCCAAAATTTTACTGGATGCTGACATAAAAAATAAGGAGATTGCTTATGTCAATGGTTACTTTACCTGGATTAAAAGAGTTAATCGAAAGTATCAGCCGCGAGCGAAATTTGCCTCGTTTGGCAGTTCAATCATCTATTAGAGAAGCACTACTTAAAGGTTACGAACGTTATCGTCGCGCCCAAAATTTAGAGCGTAGACAATTTGATGAAGAATATTTTGATAATTTTGAAGTAGAACTTGATATTGAAGGAGAAGGATTTCGCGTTCTTTCTACAAAAACTATTGTTGATGAAGTTGATAACACCGACCATCAAATTTCTTTAGAAGAAGTACAACAAGTAGCACCTGAAGCCCAATCTGGGGACTCAGTAGTACTAGATGTCACCCCCGAACAAGGGGAGTTTGGTCGCATGGCGGCAATGCAAACCAAGCAAGTCCTGGCGCAAAAACTGCGGGATCAACAACGTCAAATGGTGCAAGAAGAGTTCCAAGATTCAGAAGGAACTGTTTTACAAGCCAGAGTTTTGAGGTTTGAACGCCAATCTGTAGTTTTGGCAGTTAGTAGTGGTTTTGGTCAACCAGAAGTAGAAGCTGAATTACCAAAACGAGAACAACTACCTAACGATAATTATCGGGCTAATGCCACCTTTAAGGTATACCTGAAAAAAGTATCTCAAGGTCAGCAACGAGGTCCTCAGTTGCTAGTATCCCGTGCTGATGCTGGATTAGTAGTTTATTTATTCGCCAACGAAGTCCCAGAAATTGAAGACGAAGTAGTGCGAATTGTCGCTGTAGCTAGAGAAGCCAATCCCCCTTCCCGTTACGTAGGACCACGGACTAAAATAGCAGTAGATACCCTAGATCGTGATGTAGACCCAGTTGGGGCTTGTATTGGAGCTAGAGGATCTCGAATTCAAGTGGTAGTTAATGAGTTAAGAGGTGAAAAAATTGATGTAATTCGCTGGTCTCCAGACCCCGCAACCTACATCGCTAACGCCTTAAGTCCAGCACGGGTAGATGAAGTCCGCCTGATGGACCCGGAAACTCGGCAAACCCACGTTCTAGTAGCTGAGGATCAACTAAGTTTAGCTATTGGGAAAGAAGGACAAAATGTCCGATTAGCCGCCCGATTGACCGGTTGGAAAATTGACATTAAAGATAAAGCTAAATATGACTATGCCGCAGAGGATGCTAAATTTGTGGCTGTAAGAGCAAAATATCAACCGGAGGATGATGAAAATGAGATGGAGGAACTAGAAGATGAAAATCAAGAAGAATTAGAATTAGAGCATGATAATTTTGACACTGAGGAAGAATATTAATCCTCAACTGCGGTTGGGAACTGTCTACTAACTGTCAAATGTCAAACATATTACTGGAAAACATTCGACAAGTGTCAAAATGGGCAATCCAGAATTAATTTTAGGGGATTATAAACTGCTGAACTGATTGATGAAACCGAACTATCGGCGTTGTATTAGTTGTCGCCGCATAGGACTCAAAGAAGAGTTTTGGCGGATTGTCCGCGTCTTTCCATCTGGAAAGGTACAATTAGATCAGGGCATGGGGCGTTCTGCCTATATTTGTCCACAAACTAGCTGCCTACAAGTAGCTCAGAAAAAAAATAGATTAGGGCGATCGCTACATGGAACAGTACCTGAAGCAGTTTATCAGGAACTGTCTCAGCGTCTAGCCCAAAGCAATACCCAAAAAAATCACATTTAATTGGAACGACTTAAAGACGGTAATCTCTAGAGCAATTGTGATGAAAGCCGAACAATTGGCACTCTCATCACTCCCTCTGGTATCGTTGGGGTTAGTGCCAAAATAGTAAATGGGTGTAAAAAGCAAGCCGCTCTCCTTTCATTGAGAGAGATGACTAAGCAATACTCCCAACAAGTTTTACTCGATTGTGTTGTGGAAGACCAGAATCAGCAAAACAAAAAACTCAAGTATGGCAACCTGGTAGCGCTCAAGCGCAGTTCGGCTTCAAGGCTGTCCATAAGAATTTTTTAAGTCGAAAATTTTTGTGGAAATCAGTCAACCATCATTCCAGATGGGGATGCCAGAATTAAACCGAAACATCTCTCTTTCCTAATTGGAGGCACCGGCAACATCACCAAGGGCAACCTAAAAAACAGTGATCAAAGGATGGAGATGTCACAAACCAGGCAACCATCCGCTAAAACTGTAAATTAAAGGGGAAAGAGTGGATGAACAACGGCAAAGTTAGAATCTACGAATTATCAAAGGAATTGAATTTGGATAACAAAGAGCTATTAGCAATTTGCGACCAGCTCAACATCGCGGTCAAAAGTCATAGCAGCACAATCTCAGAATCTGAGGCTGAACAAATTCGTATGGCTGCGGAAAAACTCGCAGCTACGAGTGTCTCGCCCAAAAAGGAATTAGGTACAAATAACCATAAACCAAATTCACCTCCAACTGGCGGACGTAACCGACCTGCTGCAGCCCACAAACAGCAAATTTTGGAAATTCGCAAACCCAAAATATTGAGAAACACTACCTCCAACGCCCCAGAGGCGTCAATTGATACTAATAACCAAGTTGCTTCATCTGATAGCCTGAGTGACGTTCGTGATAGTGAACAGGAGGCATCAGCCATGGCTAATTCTCCTTCACCTCCACGGCCTTTCGCTACACCAGTCTCCCCCATGAAGCCGACGGCACCAACTCGACCTGTACCACGGAATCAATCAGAGACCCCGCAGAAACCTAATATTGCGGAACCGGATCAGACAACTAATAATGCAAATCCAGTAGGGGAAAAACCTGAAAAAGTAGTTTCCCCAAGAGCAAAACCAGAAAAAGCTCAAAAACCGCAGTTAGTTGCTCCACCCTCAAGAACTCTAGAGGAAACCGATGAGCCTGCTACTGAGCAGCTAGTTCCGGCAATCAAACCAGTTCTCAAACGGGAACGACCGACGCGGGGTGAAGACGAACGCGACCAGGCCAAGCCAAGAGTCAACAAACCAAGCACAGATCAAAAGGCACGTTCAACTCCATCACCGCTCAAACCTGAACACAGAGCGAGTAGACCGTCTACGCCTGGAATATCAACGGATGTACAACGTCCTAGACCAGCGCGTCCTGGTGAATCGCCAGCTACACCAACTGCAACTCCACCAAGGCATATGGTAGGAGCAGGGGCGAAAAAAGAGGGATTAGATGATAATACCCCGATCGCACCTGATCTCCTGGATTTGAAACGCCCAACACCGCCTCGTCTAGCCAAGGGTGGAAAAAAATGGCAAGAAGAGGAGATAATTGACGAAATTAAAGAGAAGGCTAAGGTTGGACCAAAAGGCAAACGAGTCAAACCCATCCTAGATGATGATTTTGAAGAAGACGACTTATTGGATGAAGAGGGTCTGGAAATTCCAGCAACCGTCCAGGTAAGTCTTTCTATCGCTCGTCCTCCGAAGCCCAAATCTACTCGACCTGCACAGCAACCAACATTAGTTGCTGCTGCCCCAACTACCAGAAATAATAAAAGGTCTGGTTCTTCTTACCGTGACAACAATCGTCGTCAACAAGAAGCAGAGGTCAAACAGGAACGTCCAGAAAAACTAATTGTCACAGGCCCGCTGACAGTCCAAGAGTTGGCTGAAGGCTTGGCTGTTGCCGATACAGAGATTGTGAAAATCCTGTTTATGAAAGGCATGGCGGTAAGTATCACCCAAAATCTGGATATTCCGACCATTACCCTGGTAGCTAAAGAGCTAGAAGTAGAAGTCGAAATCACTGAACCAGAAGCAGAAGCCCGGAAAGTCACGGAAATGATCGACGTGGCCGACTTGGAACATCTGATTCGTCGTCCGCCAGTTGTGACAATTATGGGTCACGTAGACCACGGTAAAACCACTCTACTCGACTCGATTCGCAAAACTAAAGTGGCTGCTGGTGAAGCTGGCGGTATTACCCAGCATATCGGCGCATACCACGTAGACATAGAACATGATGGCAAAAAACAACAAATTGTCTTCCTAGATACTCCTGGTCACGAAGCTTTTACAGCTATGCGGGCAAGGGGAGCGCGGGTAACAGACATTGCTATCTTGGTAGTGGCTGCCGATGATGGTGTCCGTCCCCAAACCATAGAAGCTATTAGCCATGCTCAAGCCGCAGGTGTACCAATCGTTGTTGCCATTAACAAGATTGATAAAGAAGGCGCACAGCCAGAACGGGTTAAACAAGAATTAACCAATTATGGACTGACGGCAGAAGACTGGGGTGGTGAAACAATCATGGTTCCTGTCAGCGCTATTAAGGGCGAGAACCTAGATACGTTACTAGAAATGATCTTGCTAGTAGCTGAGGTCGGAGAACTATCTGCTAACCCAAATCGTGTTGCTAAGGGAACAGTAATTGAAGCTCATTTGGATAAAGCTAAGGGTGCAGTTGCTACCCTGCTAATTCAAAACGGTACTCTCCATGTTGGAGATATGCTAGTAGCTGGTTCTGCCTTTGGTAAAGTCCGAGCAATGGTCGATGACAGAGGCAAACGGGTAGATGTTGCTAGTCCTTCCTGCGCTGTTGAGGTACTGGGTTTAAGTGATGTACCCGCAGCCGGTGATGACTTCGAGGTGTTCGAGAACGAAAAAGTAGCACGAACCCTCGCCAGCGATCGCTTCGACAAACAACGCCTATCCCGTCTCTTACAAGGACGTGTAACTCTCACAACCCTCTCTGCTCAAGCCCAAGAAGGCGAGTTGAAAGAACTCAACTTGATCCTCAAGGGAGATGTGCAAGGTTCCGTAGAAGCTATTATCGGCTCTCTCAAGCAAATTCCCCAAAACGAAGTCCAAATTCGGATGTTGTTGGCGACTGCTGGAGAAATTACGGAAACAGACATCGACTTGGCTGCTGCTAGTAACGCCGTCATCATTGGTTTCAACACCACTTATGCCAGTGGTGCCAGACAAGCTGCCGATGAAGCAGGTGTAGATGTACGGGAATACAACATCATCTACAAACTTCTAGAAGATATTCAAGGAGCTTTAGAAGGTCTTCTCGAACCAGAATTGGTGGAAGAACCTTTGGGACAAACAGAAGTCCGTGCTGTCATCCCAATTGGTCGTGGTTCTGTTGCTGGTTGTTATGTTCAATCAGGCAAACTACTTCGCAATTGCAAAGTGCGAGTGCGTCGCGGTAGTAAGGTAGTCTTTGAAGGCGTGCTTGATTCCCTCAAACGGATGAAAGAAGATGCCCGTGAAGTCAACGCTGGTTATGAGTGCGGTATCAACATTGATAAGTTCCATGACTGGGTTGAAGGTGACATCATTGAAGCCTATCAGATGGTAACCAAACGCCGTACCCTCACCCTCACTAAGTAATGTTGAGTAGGGAGTGCTGAGTTAATTTATGAATGTTGAGTTGGCATAGTTTTTAGTTCAACATTCAAATCTGAAACCTCAGCACTCTTAACTTTTAAAAAACAAAACATGAGAGGGAGAGAGGCCGGAGGCAGAAGGCAGAAAGCAAAAGGGAAAAAGATTTTGTTTCATTTGTTGCTAGTGCTATACTAAAAACGGGTGGCAACTTTACTTTTATAATCACTAAGAGTATTGATATACAAGGATTTTTGCCCAGGCAAAAGTCTAGTAATTATCCGTTTTGAGTATAACTGCCACTACTTTGAGTCTCATTACTTAAAAAAATCTCTGTTTAATTAAAAACAAATTGTTTTTATACAAAAATTTGAGTGTAGTGCCAGTTTTAGTGACCAATAACACAGAACTTGTTGCTACATAGACGTTATCTTTAGAAAAGATTAAGTAAAATTTCAGAATTTGATGGGTACAGGTGAATCACATCTTGAACCCATCTCACAGATTTTAGATTTGACTTCGTTTATATCTTCCCCCTTGTGGGCAAAACAAATCATCAATCCGAAATCGTTCGACTGACTTGTACTGAGCCTTGTCGTTCTCTTCGAGACGCTACGCATTTACGTAGCTTCCCGCAAGGAAATAGCGCTCACGACGAAGTCTAAACTCTAAAATAGTCTAACTCTGGAAGTTAAAAATCAGGAATGAGGAACTATGGCTCAAATTTCAGCTTCTAGCACTGGCCAATTCTCTCGTGACACTAAATTTTGGCACAACCTTAAGAATGCAATTTCTACTAGTTCCGGTTTCCAGCGCTGGCAACTAGAATGTACTGCTCAACTACAAGGTCTGCGCTTAGAACAGCAAGTCCAAAGGTATTTACGAGAAACCTTAGAAACTTTAGCTTATTAAAAAAACAGTAAATCTTTTGAGACCTGTTGACAACTAGCGGAGTGCATGGGAGAAATTTTCCAGAGCTTTAACCGCAAACTCCATGACAAAATTTCACAATAGCAAAAAAATTACCGGTTTTAATCTAATACGGTTCAATTAACCATCCCCAGACTAAAAACTGTGGCTAAAGTTAATTGAACCGTATTATTTTTTAATCACAATTTTGGCTGAACAAGCGTTAATTATCCAGTATAGTTTCGCATGGGTTTTACAGTTACGCCCTGTTACCTTAGACTATGTTGAAAGTCGCGTCATCAAGTAAATCAGAAAAATAAAAATGAAATATAGGAGTTTTCATATCTCTACTTTAACCTTAGGAACCAGTCTCACAGCTTTGTTAGTTATTACTGGCGCTTCTATGCTACTGCCCAGTACAGTCAATGCTAGTTCCAGACCAACCTTAACTGCACAAATTCCAGTCAGTGCAACAGTGATTTACGTTAATCCTGTTACTGGTAATGATCGTAACAATTTTGGTACTACCCCAGAAGCACCATACAAAACAATTACCTTCGCTATTTCGAGAGTCCAATCAAATACAGTTATTCAACTAGCACCTGGTAGCTATACCAAGGATACTGGAGAAACTTTCCCTTTGTTGCTAAAACCAGGAGTAATACTTTTGGGTAATGAAGCTATCAAAGGTCAAGGGACAGCAATTATCGGTGGTGGTTATTACACCAGTCGTACCTTTGCTAGACAAGACATTACAATCTTGGCTGAGAATAACACCACTATTACAGGTGTCACTGTTACTAACCCCAATCAACGGGGTACTGGGATATGGGTAGAGTCAAGCAATCCCACTATCAAAAACAGTACTTTTACTAACAGTGCCAGAGATGGTGTTTTCATCACAGGTACAGGAAATCCCAAAATTGAAAATAACGTCTTTGTGAAAAATCAAGGCAATGGGATTTCAGTAACTAAATCTGCTCAAGGGGAGATTCGCAATAACTTATTTGAGAATACGGGTTTTGGTTTGGCTATTGGTGGTGCTGCCACAACTCTAGTAGTAGGCAACAACATCGTCGATAACAATGACGGTATGTTTATCTCAGAATCGGCTCAACCTGTACTACGTAAAAATGTCATTCAGAATAATAAACGGGATGGTATTGTAGCCACAATTGATGCTCTTCCCAACCTCGGTACTAATGACAATCCAGGTGGTAATCTTATCCGTGATAACGCCCGTTATGACTTGAATAATTCGACGAAGGTTAACAGAATTGTTGCTATTGGTAATGATATTGATCAAAAGCGCATTTTTGGCGCAGTCGATTTTGTGGCTGCAACTGTTAACCCACCAGGTGGGCCTGTAGTTTTTCAGGATGTGCCTACAGGTTATTGGGCAAAAACCTATATTGAAGCTTTAGCTTCCCAAAATATTATTGCAGGTTTCCCCGATGGTACTTTTAAACCTAATGAGCCTGTTACTCGCGCTCAATTTGCTACTATTATCACCAAAGCTTTAACACCCCCAGCTAAACGGACAGCTATTCAGTTTAGGGATGTCGCAAGTAATTTTTGGGCTTATGGGGCAATTCAATCGGCTTACCAGAGTCAATTTGTGGCTGGATATCCTGATGGTACGTTTAAACCACAGCAACAAATTCCCAGAGTACAGGCATTAGTTGCTCTAGCTAATGGTTTGAATTTGACTGCCAATAATAACAATATTCTCAGTTTTTACACTGATGCGGATCAAATTCCCAATTATGCGATCGCTCCTGTTGCTGCTGCTACTGTGCGGCAATTAGTGATTAATTATCCTATGGTGCAACAACTTGATCCTAATCGTGAGGCGACTAGAGCAGAAATTGCAGCTTTTGTTTATCAGTCACTTGTGACTATTGGCAGGGCGCAACCAATTCCCTCTCCCTATTTGGTGACAGCACAGTAAGCTAAGTTGGGAAACTGAAAGCGCCAGACTATGAATAAAATTTTCATCTGGCGCTTGATGTTTTTTGATTTTTAGCTCTTAAAGACGTTTTTGCCGACTTTGTTCCCATTTCCAAAGAAATATCATCAAGGCGACTATTCCCACTTGCAGCGCGAAATTGGGCAAAGTGCTGTCGATATTCTTGCCAGCAAGCAGTTGAAAAAAGAAGGTGAATGCGCCGATAAAACCAGAAGCACCAACACCTATATAGATAAATTGCCGCAAACCACGATAGGGGGCTGCTATTTCAGCTTTCAGATGGGCATATTGTTTAGAGTTAAGACGATTTTTAGAATTTGGGTCTATCATAGGTAAATAATGCTATAATGTTAAGCTGTGTATGCCGATGTGGCTCAGGGGTAGAGCAACTGATTCGTAATCAGTAGGTCGTGGGTTCAAATCCCATCATCGGCTTTGGTTATTTAATATTATTACCGTCGCATTCTCTTATAAAATTTGATCGCATCTCTAGATGAAGGTAAACCTTTGATTCCTGTGTGGTTAGATGTTATTTATCAGGGGTTAGCAAGCAAGTTACCAAGATAGCGATTCCTACGGAGCGCTTCGCTATCGCATCTCTGGATGAAGGTAAGGGTGTGATTCCTGTATGGTTAGATGTTATTTATCAAGAGTTAGCAAGTAAGTTACCAAGATAGCAATTCCTACGGATCACTTTGCTATCGCATCTCTAGATAAACATAAAGCCGTAATTTCCGCTAAATAAAATTTTATGAACTATATTTAAATATTATTGCAGCAGTGAATAATACTCCTGTACTCTTGAAGATTATCAATCAATATCATGACAATGTGATGGTTGAAATGTGAAACTATACTTTAATGCGGCGTAAAAAACGGAATGTCACAGTCTGGACTACTTGAACTAGCACATGAAAAGCTTCACTGGCCAACTCCACAAGAAATTTTGGAGCCATCTGGTGCTGGTCCAAGTGTTTATGCACGAATCGCTAGGGAAAAATTGGGTAGAACTATCAGCAAACTTTCAGATGGTCATGGTGTGCAAATAGGCGTGCTGTCCGCAAATCCTCAAGGTGACTCAACAGAAACACCCATTGCTCTGGTGTGTGACTTTCCCACAGAAATATCAGAAGAAACACTGAGAAAAACTCATCAACTTGCTTGGAGTTTTTCTCGTACACCATCACTAATTACAACAGAACCTAATCGCTTAAGAATTTGGACGTGCTACGAAAAACTTCCCAAAGAAGATGATATTATCAATCCTGTAATTGATGTTTCTAAACGGGAAATTGAGTCATTTAATCAGGTATCTCTTTCAGGTCAAGCTGCTGAAACTTTGCGGTTACACTGGGCTGATTTAGTATCAGGTCAATTTTTTCAAGAACATAGCCAGCGATTTCAACGAAAACAAGCTGCTGACCAGATGCTATTGAAAAATCTGAAAAGTGTTCGGAAAAGTCTTCAAATAAATAAACTTGATGATGATACAATTCATGATTTATTAGCAAGAATTATTTTTATTCAATTCCTTTTTGACCGTCAAGATTCTGAAGGTAATCCTGCCTTAAATACAACTTTACTGGATTACTTATATATAACTGAGAAATTATTATCGGCTAAATACTCTCATTTAGCTGACATATTAAGAAATCATAGAGATACTTATCAATTTTTTCGTTGGCTCAACGGCAAGTTCAATGGTGATTTATTTCCAGGTAAAGGTGCTACCGAAGAAGAACGTGAAGCTGAATGGCAAACAGAAGAACAAAAAGTTAAACAACCTCATCTAAATATACTTGCTGATTTTGTTAGTGGTCATGTAGACATTGAAACTGGACAATTAAGTCTATGGCCATATTACCATTTTGACGTTATACCTTTAGAGTTTATTAGTAGCATATATGAAGAATTTGTTAGTAAAGAATCTGGCACAGGAGTTCATTACACACCAGAACATATAGTTGACTTTGTACTAGATGGTGTTTTACCTTGGGATAGTCAAGAATGGGATATCAAGATTCTTGATCCTGCTTGTGGTTCAGGAATTTTTCTGGTTAAAGCATTTCAGCGTTTAATTCATAGATGGGAAAAAGCTCATCCAAAAACAATTCAGCCAAGTGATTTAAAATATTTACTAGAAAATAATTTATTTGGTGTTGATGTAGATGCTCAAGCAGTAAGAGTAGCATCTTTTAGTCTTTATTTAACCATGCTTGATAAAGTTGAACCTCAATACTATTGGGAGAATGAGTTTCGCTTTCCTAGATTACGTGAACGTCAATTAATTGCTGCTGATTTTTTTCAAGAAGATAAAGAAGGTTTTCGTTCTGTTCAAGATGCTGGTAACTATGATTTAGTTGTTGGTAATGCACCCTGGGGTAAAAATTCTATAAAGAAATCTTTATACATAGATTCTTGGAAAAATAGACCTGAAAATCGGAATAAATGGAATACCTCTTATGGTAATATTGCCCTTTTCTTTCTACCAAAAGCTGCTACTTTAACTAAATTGGGTGGGCAAATCGCAATGATGCAACCTGCAATGGCTTTGATTTTTAATCAAAGTAAACCTGCTCAGATATTCCGTAATACTCTCTTTTCAGATTTCAAAATAGAAGAAATAGTTAATTTGTCTGCATTACGTTTTGGACTTTTTAAAGATGCTATTTCTCCAACTTGTATCATTACTATGTCAGCAATACCTCCTGATGGTGAGCCTTTGACATACATTTGTCCCAAGCCCGTTATGACAAATGAGGATGACTATCATATAGTAATTGAGCCAGATTATATTAATATAATTTACCCACAAGAGGCAATAACAGATCCATTAGTTTGGACAGCTTTAATGTGGGGAGGAAGACGTGATCTAACTCTTGTCAGGAGATTAAGTAGATTTAATAATCTTACACAATTAGAGAATAATAATATTGCTATTACTAGTCAGGGAATAATTAGAGGTACTAATAAACAAAGGTATAATCATCTTTTAAATAGACGAATTTTAGAAACGAAAAATTTCCCAAAAAATAAACTTATTCGTATTAATAAAAATGATTTTCCTATTAATCAAGATCCCTACGCTGAACGAGGAAGATCAACAAAAATAGATGCTTTCAATTTACCACAATTAATAATCAAGCAAAGCTGGCTAGTAGAAAATAAACGATTTAGAGCAGAACTAACTGAATTAGATGGAACTAATGAAGGAATTATTTGCTCTGGTAGCTATGTCAGTGTACACATTGCCGAAGAAAACTCTTTAATATTAGAAGCAGCTTGTCTGAGCTACAAAAGTAAATTAGCTGTCTATTATCTACTACTTTCAAATGGTCGTTTTGCATCATATATTCCTGAAATAAAACCAAGGGATTTACTGCGTGTGCCAATACCTGAATTGTCGGTAGGAGAATTGAAGAATATAAAAACAATTGATGATATAGATGAGTGCATAAGACAAGCTTTTGAATTTAAAGATAGTGAATGGGTGCTAATTAATGATCTATTTAATTACACTCTGCCAGACTTTAAAGGAGATGTTGCTTCTCCAGGACGCAAAAGAACTCACCGTATAGATAATAATCAATCTCAGAATAATACTGAACCTGAACTTACGGCATATTGTGAGTATTTCTTGCGAGTTCTTAAAGCAGGATTTGGACAAGATAAACAAGTTTGTGCCACCATATTTCAGGAACAAACTAAGACTCTTCTTCCTATTCGCTTAGTGGCTATTTATCTTAATAAGCCTGATTCTGAAGGTGTTCATATTAAACCTATTGACTCTCCTGATTTAATGGAACGCTTGGAAAACTTAAATAAGTTGTATCTGGAAAGAGGAAGTATAGAAGATGGTGGCATCTTTTATCAGCGTGTTGCCAGGATTTATGATTCAGTACAATTGAATGGAGTAAAAATTCCTACTATTTATTTAATCAAACCTGACAAAATTCGTTATTGGACTCGCTCTATGGCTTTAAGAGATGCTGACGAAGTGGCCGCAGATATTATGACGTGGCGGACAATATTTGATGAAAAATCGCAGGTTATAGAGGAGTCATATAGTGCTTAGAAGAGGAAATATTTTTAAAAATAGGTATCCAAATACAGGTGACTTTGTTGAATTGGCAAAAGAATGGAATCCTGATGCTATATCAATAATGATGAAACTCGTTTGGGAAGGCTACGATAGGCTGGTTAACGATCTTAATTGTAATGGCACAGAGGAGCAGCTAGAAAGGAGCATCACTCAATGTCTGGAGCGAAGAATTCGTAGAAATATGACTTATGAGTTTTTTGATATTCAACATGAAGTTTACGAAATAGAAAGTGGCCAATCAGCACAAGCGCAACCACCACAATATGATATTGCATTTATTCTTACGGCTAATGAAAGAATTATCTTTCCTTTAGAAGCTAAGGTTTTGAAATCAGATAGTGCAGTAGGTGAATATATAAAAGAGATAAAAGACAACTTTATAACTTGCCGATATGCACCCTTCTCTAGTCAAGGAGGAATGCTAGGTTATCTTTTTTCTGGTGATTCAAACAAAGCTTTTACCAATATTGCAACTAAAGTACCATGCACATTAAACGATCATCCAGATTTTCCAACTCGTGATCACAAAACCTCGGATCACCAACGAGTAGTTCCTCTAGGAAAATCATATCCTGCTGAATTTCGCTGTCACCATTTACTATTAAAAATAATTGCTACAGCTACTAATAATATGCCTTCAGTATAATGAATTCAAAACTTACTCAAATACCCTTCTGAAACTTCACCATCTCCCCAAAAGACGTAAAACACCGATGACACCAACCATTAACCCACAACGCCGGAACTTTAAACCTAGCCCCACAATTAGGACACTCAGACAGCAAACTTAAATGATGATGCTCACACCCCTGAGTCACCTTAAACTGCCACTCAATCCGATGACAAGGCGACTCCACATAACAAGCAGCACAAAGCTGAATTGGTTCAAGATTCATTCCCAACCCAGCAGGTGCTAACATCTGCTCTAACCTATCAGCATCAACCCACACAACCTTAGCCAAAGCCTCCAACTGTTGCCGAGAAGGAGGGGGATTAAAACGAAACTTTTCCCAACGAGCGATCGCTCCACCAGCCGCAGGCATCGCACCCCCCAATCACCCCAACCCTTTCAAATGACCAACAAAATTGACAAGTTCTGTGTCAATTCAGGTATTTTCCCATGCAAGACCGTAACTTTTTGCGTGAATTAGGGTAAATCCTTGCGTTGTATTACAGAGATAGTAAGAAAACCCCACTACCGCTATAATTTATCTCTATCGGATACCTATAACTTCTACCAAACATAGATTCACCTATGAAGACTCTATTTAGCCTTGACGAAGTAGCTAAAAATTTAGAACAACATGAAAACTCAAAACGGATTAAAAAATTAGTCTTTTGTGCTTGTAAAAATGTTTGGGAGAATGATCAAAATACCTTAGATCAGTTTAAATTACAAGAATTAATTGAAGAATTATACAGCTTGAACCCCACTATAGAACATTGGAATTATACTTTGTCTGAAGTTGTTAAAACCCTGAATAAGAAATCTGAATATACTCTTGTCGCCAGTGTAATTTTAAATGAAATAGAAAAAATATATATAGTACCAGAAGAAGTAACAGGAATAGTATTAAAACAACCTAATCAAAATGAAATATCATCCAAAAACTTACCAGAAAAATCTCCCGGTAAGGCAATTAAATCTCAATATAACCAATTTGATTTACGGCAAAATCTTATGAAATATACTAATCCTCTTAGGGCTAAAATAGTTTTATTTTCTGCACTTTATAATAAATTCACTTTCAAGGAAGAAGACTGGTTAAAATTGAAGACAAAAGAACTTGATGTTTTGTTGCAAAAGTTATTTGATTCTTGTGCAACTCTCAAAGAGCTTGAATCTAAACTAAATAATACTATTATACATCTAGGCAACGCAGATGAAAATACTCAAGCATCCAGTGCAATTATCCGCGTCATGCAAGATTTTTATGGCGATATTGTATCTACACAACAAGAAAAAGCGTTGAATAACTATTCAATTCCAGAAGTTAAAACTATAGTCAATACCAATTATCAACCTACACTAATTGATGAATATGAATATGATGAAAATGAGGAAAAAGATGAATATGAAGAAGATAATAACACTTGTCAAATTGTCATGTCACCTCTAACAAATACACCAGAACAAAAACAATCATAACAATTGTTGATTATTTTAAATTCTGTAAAAGTTGAAACTTTGTAATAATTGAAAGTAAAAAATATGAATGCTAACGAACTTCTTAAGCAATATGCAAATGGAGAAACAAAATTTATCGAAGCTGACTTAAATGGGGTCAATTTATTTGGAGCAGACTTAATTGGTATACGTTTAAGTCGGGCAAATTTGTGTAACACTATCCTAATTTTTAGCTATCTCAATAGGGCAATTCTAGATAGGGCAAATCTCATTTGTGCAAAACTAAGTGGTGCAAACCTAAATCAGGCAAGTTTAATCAGTGCTAACTTACATGATGCGGATTTGCATGGTGCAAGTTTACAGGGTGCTGATTTGCGTAATGCGAATTTAACCTTAGCGGATTTGCGGGATGTTAACTTAATGGATGCAGATCTGCGTGGTGCAGATCTAAGTGGTGCTAACCTAAAAGGTGCTTGTTTGCGTGGTGCGAACCTGCGAGAAGAAAAAAGAACCTACAGCGCTATTCTCCGAGGTGCTAACCTCAGTAAGGCTGATCTGCGGGGAACCAATTTAACTGGTGCAGACTTAGCTAAAGTTGATTTCAGTGGTGCTAACTTGAGTGAGGCAATGCTGCGTCATGCCGATTTGAGTGATGCTAACTTGAGTGAAGCTATTTTGAATCAAACAGGTTTGAGTGATACTAACCTGGAGCGTGCTAATTTGAAAGGTGCCAACATGATCAATGCCAGATTGGAACGGTCAAATTTAAATGAAGCCGAACTTACAGGTGTTAATTTGTATGGTGCAATTATGCCAGATGCTAAACTAACTAGAGCCAAGTTGAGTCGAGCAAATTTGAGTTTTGCCAGATTGAGTAGAGTTGATTTAAGTCGGGCTAACCTGCGAGAGGCTAACCTAACGGAAGTAGACTTAGTTGATGCCTATCTTGCCAAGACAGACTTGACACGTGCTAATTTAAGTCAGGCAAATCTGATCAGAGCAGAAATTAGTAGTACAAATCTGACCGGTGCAGATTTAACTGGTGTGGTAATGCCTGATGGTACAATTAATTACTAAATATTTGGATTATAAGCGTAAAACTCAGTTTTTTTATTACTGATAAAAGCTAAAGCGTACCTAATAGACATCTCCGAAAACGATTGTAGAGGCGTTACATGGAACGTCTCTACAAGATTTCTAGGAACCGCACATTTAATTTTCAGACAGTTTGTGAAATTCGGTAATCTTAGCCGATGGTATGCAAATTACATTTCAGAAAAAATTAATAATATGATCCAAATACCAACTTTTAATTCTGTTGCAGAACAACGGCTATATCTTCAGCAGCGCCTAGCTGCTGCATTCCGCTTATTTTCTCGATTTGGGTTTGATGAGGGTGTTGCTGGTCATATCACCGCACGCGACCCCGAAAATCCCCAAAATTTTTGGGTTAACCCCTTTGGAATGCACTTTGGTTTAATTCGAGTGAGCGACCTCATTTTAGTTAATCATCAAGGTGAGGTAATTTACGGTAATAGTCCAGTAAATCGGGCAGCTTTTGCTATTCATTCCCAAGTTCATGCAGCCCGTCCTAATGTCATTGCAGCGGCTCATGCCCATTCTATCTACGGTAAAAGCTGGTCAAGTCTTGGCCGTTTGCTTGACCCCATTACCCAAGATGCTTGCGCTTTTTACCAAGACCATAGCCTGTTTGAGGACTATACAGGTGTTGTTCTCGACCCTAAAGAAGGTCAACGCATTGCTCAAACTCTAGGTCAAAATAAAGCTCTCATTCTCAAAAATCATGGACTACTGACAGTTGGTCATACGGTTGATGAGGCTGCTTGGTGGTTCATCACAATGGAGCGTTCTTGCCAAGCTCAATTATTAGCGGAAGCGGTTGGGAAACCTAGCCTGATCAAACCAGAGTATGCTAGTTTGACCCAGAGCCAGGTTGGTTCCCATGAATTAGGTTGGTTTAGCTTTCAATCGTTGTATGAGATGATTATCCGACAAGAACCCGATTTATTGAATTAAGCGTCTTTTGTTTGCGCTTCATAACTCCTGTCGCACCCAAAGCCCCCAGTGCCAACATTCCCAAAGTTGCTGAAGGTTCAGGAATCTCTTTCAGTGATACTTGAGCTTCTTTTGCTATTATGCTGTGCATATAGGTTGTAGGATGCAATTTATCCCAAAATAAATACTCATCTGGGTTGGTACAGAGTGTTTGAGTATCGCTGTTAAAACAAGCGTCAGTCACATTTTGTAAACCAAATTCTCCTGGTAATGCAATAGCACTATTTACTAAAGAATTAACATCAAAAAGAGTGATATTCAGGCTTGGTTGTTGCTGACTCAAGCCATTGAGAGTCTGGCTTAAAGTCGAATTATGCAATCCAGTCAAAAAGTTGAGTTGACCAGAATAAGGACCCCCATTAGTGGCAGGAGCATCACCCAAATTAGGTAAATTAGCCACTAAGAAATTTTTAGCACCAATAGACGCAAGTGAAGTAATAGCACTCGCCAAATTATTGACTATTTGAGTAAAATCTGTGTTTCCTTCACCAAGATAATCATTAGCACCTGCCGATATTATGTATAAGGCATTTTTATCAGCTTGCGAATTATTTCCCACAAAAGTCTGAGTTTGTTGTGTCAAACCTGGTAAATTTAAGGGATTACCAGAAATAAGGGTGTTATTAGTATCGGTAGTAGCTCCACCAAAGGCATAGTTAGTTTCTGTTAAACCTAGATTCTGTGCCAGGTATTCTACCCAGACGGGTCCATTAGAGAAACGCCCCTGAAAGTAGGGAGCCGGCGGTATTCCAAATCCTATGGCTGCTTCGGTGAATTTGAATACATTGCCATTATCAACAGTACTGTCTCCAAAAGCAATAATTTGACTAAAATTTGCTGCTGAAGCTTTCAGTGGCAACATGAAAGAGAAAACAACAAACCCGGCCGCTACAACTTGTTTTTTCATGCTTATTAGATTGTTGGTATTTTTTGTGAATCTTGCACATCAATAAGTCTGTAGGGATTAGTAAACCTACGGTTATTTATGAAGTTGTTAAAACATGGAAAAATTATGATGCTGGCAATCTAAGTATTTTTACAAAACTTTAGATCGGTTTTTTCTGCCAGTTGGCGCTGAGTCAAGCTTATTAAGTTACTTTACGTAAGTATATTTAGTTTATGTCAAGATATAGGATCTTAATTCAATAAAAACCCTGAGATTTACCCTAACTTTATAATTAATGGTGTATTATAAAGAACTTATGAAGTTATAGATGTCAAAAACCCTGAGTCCAAATTTTGTATCTGGCGATAGAAAGTTGTAGCTACAAAGCAAAAAATGCCTATTCTGGGGTTTAATTTTTTAATTTCAAAGCCTCAGTTGCTGTCATTCCCTCGCTCTGAATACCGAAATACCACAAAGCTGCACCAGCTTCAGCACGAGTGACGGCTTTCTTGGGTTGAAACAGTGTCGTATAGCCAAACACTCGCCGAATATTTGATTGTTCAGCATTTTGGAAATCTGCCAAAACTGCTTTTAATGCTTTAGGTTCAATTTTTTCTGTGTCTTGGAAACCCCAGGTTTGCTTGACAGCTTCTAAGTTGGCAGCAGGTAAAGCTTGACGAGTATCTAAAGGTACTTTCCATAATAGTAATTGTTCCCGTGTTAGGGGTGCATCAGGACGAAATAAAACTGCTGTAGTATCTCCAGATAAAGAACTGGGAATTAAACCAGCTTCTGCTAAACCCTGAATTGTTGGAAAATCAGGATCTTTAGCTAAAACATCTCTAAAAGCGGGTTGATTGCTTTCTGATGCCAAACGCACCTTTTTTGCTGGATTATTACCATACATGGCGTTATTAGCAGCCACTAACCAACGGGCATATTCTCTGCGGGTAATGATTTTATTGGGTTCAAAAAGCTTTGTTTGAGTTGTAGAGTTACTTTTAGTTGTTTTTGGTTCTATGGACAGTACACCCAAGGTTGCTAAATCTTGAATGTGTTGTCGCCATTCTGGTGGGACTTTATTTAAATCGGTGAATTCTTGAGATTCAGATGAGTTGAACTGGCTTGTTGGCTGTTTGACTACATTTGTTGTGGGGGGAACGGTAGTGGGGTAAACAGGGCCAATAAAAGTTGGGTTACTTGACTGGGGAACTTCGCTAGAATTGGTGTTTGGTTGAGTAGTTGTATTATTAGTTACGTATTCAATTAGTAATTCAGTTGCTGTTTGAGGTTGATTGGGTGCAGCGTTGGTAACTGATTTTGGTTGAATTGTCACCTGTAACAGTAAATTATTCCGTTTTACTTCAAAAGTGCCTTCGACATCATTTTTTGGCTGTTGCAAAATTTGCCAGTTGCTGCCTTGGAACTGACTACTGTAAAAGCTGGCGATTAAATTGCTGGGGTCAGAACTTTGCCAACGAGTACTTATTTTATTTTCTAATTTATTTTCTGAACTACTTGCAGGTTTAACTTCTTCAAGTTTGGCATTGGGATATATGGGAATATCTTTGGAAAAGTCAGCAGGTAACTGAAGTGTTGATGCGGTGGCTACTTCCTTACTCTTAGTTTCGCCAAAAACCGCAGGATTACTTTGCAGTCTGGGGTCTGCTGCCAAAGACTGCTCCAAATTTTTAGCGGCTGGGCCATTAGCGCAGGCTGTTAAGGAAGAAAGTAAAACAGCCAAACCGAGAAAGAGAACTGGAGGTTTAGAGGGCAGCACAGGAAATCACAAATCAAGTTTCCGTTTCTACCCTAGCATTTTCAACGATATTGGTAATGGGTAATTGGTAATTGGGAAAAACTCTTCTCCCTATGTCACCTATTGACATAATTCTCTAAATCTTCAATTTGCGGTGTGGGTAATTGTTTGATAACTCGCCAGAGAATGGTGTAACTGCCATCAGGGCGGCGGCGCACGGCGCGGAAGGCGAGAATAGTATCACTACTAGGTATTTGTCCTATTTGCTGGGTAATGCGGCTATTTTGGGGAGAAATTGGTTGACGACTTAAGATAATTTCTGGAAGTTGGAATTGGAGCGATCGCACTAAATAAGTATGATTTAATTTGGCTGTAGCACTAGCTAAAAATATTTGCTTCTCCTGCCAGTTCTGATCTTTACCTGTTAAAAACCTCCGTCTGTCTATTTGTAAGGCTTCTAATGTTCTCGGAGGCTGGTAGTTAAGCAAAAATTCTCCCGTAGAGGCAGAAACAGCTTGTAATTTTTCATCCAATTTTGCTAATGGCACATCACCCACATCTACGATGAAGCCATAATCTATTTCTTGATGGACTAATTGGAAGTTATCGCCCATCATCTTCAGTGCTAAACTAGGATTAAAATCCCCCTTCACCTCACCTACCGAGGGAAAAGGATAACGCTCACTAACATTGGCTTGCAATCTATTCTGGAGAAGATTTAGCGGACGACGGTAAGCTGAATCAGGTAAAACCCGGAAAATTCCCGTGTTAGGCAGTTTCAAAAACTGAGCGTAGGTTTGTTTTTCTTGGGAATCTATGTCGTAAGCAAAACGGTCAAGTGTCGCAACATCTTCCTGAGGATTTATAAATTTAATATTTGCGGGAAATGCTTTTTGAACTGCTGTCAAAATTTGATTAGCAGTTTTGAGAGTAATAGCGGCTTCCTCTGGTACAGCAATAGCAGGTTGCATAGGCGCTACATAGTTAGCTAGTGCTGTTTTTGCAGTGTGGCCAACTACAGATAATGGGGATGAAGTTAAATTTGGTTCCCTACTAGCAAAAGGTGTGGCTGGTTTGCCAAGATCAGGACGTTGCACTGGTGCAATAGTAAGTACCGGATCTGATTGTCGTTCTCCAGAAACTAAGGGTAGGGGTTTAACTAAAGCCAACTCACCCCGTCTAGATAACAACCGATCTATAACTGGGTACAACTTCAACAATTCTTGGTTGGAAGCGTACAAAGAGCAGTAAATTTGTGATTGGGACTCTGTTAACTGGACAGGTAAAGAAGACTGTGGGGAAAATTCTCCTCGTGAGTTACACAATGTTTTCGGACTTGAGTATTGACGTGTGAGAAAACTTTCTACAGCATAGGTACGAACAGTTAATTGTCCCCGCACGGATCTCATTTTGTTGGGGTCTGGATCAATAAATGCTTGCTCAAGACGAGCAACTAAATAAATTTGCTGCTGTACTAGTTGCACTGCTGTAGTATAAAATTTTTCAGTAGCTTCTTCTGAAGCCAGATTTTGACTCAGGTCAAATCCAGCTTTGTATTCCATAGCTAAGGTGAAGCTAGGAGTAGAAACTATTGAAAAAGGAAGCAAAAGTCCCAAACAGATTTTTCTCATGTCGAAAATCCAGATTCAGATAAGAGTATGAAAAATCTAAAATAGATATTAAATTGGAAGAAAACAACGACTATCGACAACCGTCAATCTATTTTACTTTCTGTAAAGCGTCGCCAGGTTGTTACCAGTGCTGAAACACGATTACATGCAAGTTTCCCAGGATCAGCCTATTTATTCTGAGGCTCCACTCCAGCTGTTGCTTTTTGTTGATGGGCGACCACAGTCCCGACAAAAAATACAGCAAATACGTGCTTACTTAAAAGAACTAGAAGCTGAGTATAGTTTTGAACTGCAAATCATTGATGTCGGGCAACAGCCTCATTTGGCGGAACACTTCAAATTGGTAGCTACGCCTGCTTTGGTCAAAATTCATCCTGAACCCCAACAGAGTCTAGCTGGCAGTAATATCATAGCCGAATTGAAAAACTGGTGGCCTCGCTGGCAAACTGCTGTAGACGCATTTTTAAAGTTACAGGAAGATTTACATGAATGTATGGATGAGAATGTTCGGGTGATATCACCTAAATCGACAATCCGTTCTGTAGCTGTTTCTGCTGAGTTAATCCGGCTTTCAGACGAGATTTTTCACTTGAAGCAAGAAAAAGAAAAGCTGCAAGAACAGCTACAGTTTAAAGACCGAGTGATGGCGATGTTGGCACATGACCTCCGCAATCCTTTAACGGCTGCTGCTATAGCTATAGAAACTCTCCAATCTAACTACAATGCTGATAAGGGAGAATTCCAGCGTCTAAAACCGGCTATGACTGTCTATTTATTAAAACAAGCCCGCAGTCAAACGCGAATAATTGATCGGATGATAGCTGATCTGTTAGAAGTTGGCCGTGGTAATGATACGGAATTTCCGATTATACCGCAAAAGCTGGAATTGGGTAAACTTAGTTTAGATGTTTTGGAGGAATTGCGCGATCGCTATATTGCCAAATCTCAAACAATAGAAACTGATATCCCCTGCGATTTACCTCGTGTATATGCAGATCCAGAACGTATCCGCCAAGTGCTGGTTAACCTTTTGGATAATGCCATTAAATACACACCAGAAGGCGGTATCATTAGTGTCGCTGGACTGCACCGCACTACTCAAAAAGTTCAATTCAGTATTGGTGACACTGGCCCTGGTATTCCTCTAGAAAACCGCGATCGTATTTTTGAAAATCATTTCCGTCTGCAACGTGATGAAGGCAAAGATGGTTATGGAATTGGTCTTTCTTTATGCCAACGCATTATCCAAACACACTATGGTCAAATTTGGGTAGATTCATCAGCCAATGGGGGTGCATGGTTCCACTTTACTTTACCAGTTTATCCGTCTTAAACATTGGTAATTAAAGCTTTGACAACTGACAAACTTTAAATAAGCAATTTAATAAATGCCAAATCCATTAATGTATCAACAGGATAATTTTGTTGTTCTGGAAACAAACCAACCAGAACAATTTTTCACGACATCAGAGTTATTAGAAAAGTTGGCAAATACTTTGCAACAACTTCCATTTGATGACTTACCTCCTGATGTGCAGAGATTTAAACTGGTATCAGAGCAAGCACAATACTTGATAGATACCAGTTGTGAGTTAGATGTTGGCCCAGGAAAATATTTACAGTGGTATGCAGTGCGACTAGAAAAGTAAATATTTGATAAAGGGTCATTGGTCATTGGTCATTGGTCATTGGTCATTGGTCATTGGAAGAGATTTAAGATAACTCCTGACTCCTGACTCCTGACTCCTGACTCCTGACTCCTGACTCCTGCCTCCTGCCTCCTAACTAGCAACTTACGTTAAACTATTGAGTAGTAATTAACTCCAGTTCAATTTTATCTTCACTAGGCTGTGTAATTTTTACATCAACATTAGGAGCAAAATATTTGGTCATTTTTTCGTGTTTTTCTTGCCAAATATCTAGCGGAATTAGGGGTGAATCAAATTCTAAAATAATACAATAAGCTCCATTAACTTCTGTTTCTCGCAAACCACTAACTATTGGTCGTTCATCCTTACTGGGACTCAAACCCAGATAAGTAAGCGCCCTATCAAAATGACCTTCTTGACCGTAGCAAAATCGTGTGATATCAGTACGAACTCTGTTTTGAGTCACAGTTGCTTGCTGTTTCCTTAACTCTAAAACCGACGGTGTGGTAGTTTGACTAAAAGGGATAGGCTTGAGTTCATTGGCTTTGAGTGCTAGACCTCCCAAGAAGAGAGGAAAGCCATAGAAAAATCCCACGAGATTAAGAGAGGCATTATCAGCAGCGTAGGCGACAAAGCCAACTATGATTAATATGCTACCCACGGTTAAACCGAGTGTTCCCAAAGAAATGTTGCCTAGCATGATTTGAGGTTAGTATAATTGCGTGATATCTTAGTTCCATCATCATAAAACCTTGCGGTAGTTTGGCAACACAATTAAAAATATGTTAGGAATATAAGCTGAAGCTTTCAGCCTGTTTTGCGTTAAGTTAAAAACTGAGAATATTATTAAGACTGGAAGAAAACAATGGATTTGCAAACAATTAAAGAACGAATTGCTGTAGTGCAGAATAAACGTGACTATCTGCTGAGTCTACTAGAACAACCCAATCTAGGAACTTTGAGAGTTGATGTAAATCAGGCTTTAGAAGAATTAGATGATTTAATTGATGAATTTCAACGCACCACTCCCGAACCAGGAACTAATTAAGCTGGACTGGAGTTAAGATAAAATAATACGTCGGTAAACCGTAACTTTACGGTTAAACCGACACCCATAACTATAAATTTGAGCATAAATTTTTTCTGAACCAGAATTGAGATAATTCAGTCTCTAACTGAATTTTGGATAGCACGCTGCCCCATCTGTCTAACCAAAGCAATGAGTTGAGTTGTAGGTGCATCTTTGTTGCAAACTGCATCGAAGTTAGGCATTGCCTTTGTCTGCTGCAAATGTGCATCATCAATCGAAGAGTAAGCCAAAATTTGAGTATTTGGAGATATGGATTTAATATAACTAGATGCTCGCCAGCCATCCATAACTGGCATATGTAAATCTAGAACAATCACATCAGGTTGAGAAAGTTTGACCATTTCTATAGCTTCGTGACCATTACTAGCTAAACCTACTACTAGCATATTTTCTTGGCAAGAAAAAGCTAATTGTAGGCTTAAACGAGTCAATTCATGATCATCAACCAATAAGATACGCAAGACAGAAGACTCACAGGACAACATTAACATTTTCGGACACAGACAACTACATACAAGAGTTCCTATAGTTTATGGGAACTTGTACCTGTCTTTACTCTATCTTATGGTGGAATAAATGGGTTTTATATATGAAGTAATGATGAAGTAATGATTAGAGTTTTAAGAAAAATTTATTTTTTCTTAAAAACCCTTAAATGAGTACACCTTTTAAGGTGTTAGATTTTTAAGTCATACCTACAGAGCGTAATGCCATAGACATGAGATTTTTTTGTGAATTAGTTTCTGTGCAATCATCACTGGGAAGTCGTTGGATATAACTACCATCAGGTTGTAATTCCCAAGCTTGGCGGTTATCTGCTAACATAATTCCCAATATTTCTTGCAAATCCTTAGCAATATCTTGGTCTCTAATTGGAGTAATTACTTCTACCCGGCGGTCTAGATTGCGGCGCATCCAGTCAGCACTGCCAATATATATTTCTTCTTGGCTATTGTTGTAAAAGTAGAAAATGCGAGAATGTTCTAAAAATCTGCCGATGATGCTGATAACGCGAATATTGTCGCTGATGTCTTTGAGTCCTGGACGTAAACAGCAAATACCCCTGATAATTAAGTCAATTTGGACTCCAGCGCGGGAGGCTTCGTATAAGGTAGTGATGATTTTGGGATCGACGAGGGCATTCATTTTGGCGACGATGCGGCCAGAAAATCCATTTTGAACATTTTCGATTTCTCGCTGAATAAGTTCAAAAAAGCGATCGCGCATATTCACTGGTGCAATTAAAAGTTCTCGATAGGTCTTTTGGAGAGAATAACCGGTTAAAAAGTTAAACACATCTGTTAAATCAGCACCCAATTCTTCACGACAACTAAACAACCCTAAATCTGTATATAGTCGTGCTGTTTTCGGGTTATAGTTTCCAGTCCCTATATGCACATAACGACGCATCCGGTCTTTTTCGCGCCGCACCACCATGACAATTTTACTATGGGTCTTTAGACCTACCAAACCATAAACAACGTGGACACCAACTCTTTCTAAACGCCTAGCCCAGTAAATATTATTTTCTTCATCAAATCTGGCTTTTAATTCCACCAACACAGAAACTTGTTTACCATTTTCCGCAGCAGCAATTAAAGCATTAACTATGGGTGAGTCTCCAGAGGTTCGGTAAAGAGTCATTTTGATAGCTAATACATTCGGATCATGGGCTGCATGGGTAATAAAGCGTTCCACTGTCCCAGAAAAAGATTGATAGGGATGATGCACCAGCAAATCTTTTTCCCGAATAATAGCAAAGAAATCTTTTCCTTCTTCTAGTTCTAATAAATCTGGATTGACACTTGGTTCTCTAAGACGTTGTAAGCGGGAAGGGACGACTGACTGACGGGGGGTTTCTTTGAGTTCTGGTAATGGTAAGGCCATAAAATACATTAAATCTCGCAGTCCCAACAAACCATCGACTTCATAAATATCGCTGTCGGTTAATTCTAAATCTTGCAATAACCGAGAACGCACTGATTCTGGAGTTTGAGATTTAATTTCTAAGCGAACTGGAGTTCCACCCATGCGGCGTTTGCGGAGTTCCTGTTCAATGGCTAATAACAAATCATCGGCTTCGTCTTCTTCTAGTTCGAGGTCAGCATCACGAGTAATGCGGAAAGGGTGATATTCTTGAATATTCATCCCTGGAAACAAGTCTTGGAGATTATGAGCGATCGCTTGTTCTAAAGGTACACCTGTCCAATTAACAGATTTTCCGGGATTTTGAGTTGCTAAATCTGCTGGTAAAGGTAAAAATCGCGGTAAAACTTTAGGGACTTTAACTCGCGCAAAAAATTCTTCTTCCGTATCTGGATTTTTCACCATCACAGCCAAATTTAAGCTGAGATTAGAAATATAGGGAAAGGGGTGACTAGGATCAACAGCTAGAGGAGTCAGAACGGGAAAAATTTGTTCTTTAAAGTAATTATCTAGATAAATACGCTGTTTTTGATTTAATTCTATGTAATCGAGGATGTAAATTCCCTGATTGACTAACAGAGGTTGTAAAACCTGCTCAAACTGCTCATTTTGTTTTTTGATTTGGGGACTGAGTTTTGAGCGAATATCATCTAGTTGTTGTTGCGGTGTGCGACCATCGGGAGTTAATAAGTTTACCTTAGCTTCTACCTGTTGCTTTAGTGCTGCAACTCGCACCATAAAAAATTCATCTAAATTAGAACTAAAAATAGCTAAAAATTTGAGGCGTTCTAGTAGTGGTGTGCGCTCATCACAAGCCTCATGCAACACTCTACTGTTAAACTCTAACCAGCTTAACTCGCGGTTTATATAGTATTGTGATTCATTCAAATTAATGGTAGGGTTGCTTTTTTTGGATTTTGACATGATTACGTAGGAATGAATAGCTATCTTCTAGCAGACAGGAGAAGTCTTAATCAATATAGTCAGTTTTGGTTAAGTGATATTTAACAACATCATCCAATTTTGGATTTTGGGTTGGTTCCACAGATCAATCCGGGGGCTTGTACCATCAAGGAATTATTGGTCAAAATCATGTTTCAAGCCACTCGTCGCCGTCTTGCCCTTTGGTACACTGCTGTTACTGCTATTTTACTACTCCTGTTTGCCACTGGTGTGTATTTATATGTTCGCAGTACGCTAGTTGAACGAGTTGATGATACTTTAAATCATGTAGTAGAAGTAGTAGAGCGATCGCTCGTCATTGAACCAGTTAACTTCCAAACTAATCAAATCCGCGTCAATATAGAAGCCAGTTTTCGCAACAATGCTGATAACGCAGAAGATGATCACATTGACCTAGAATGGTTTAGCCCCACCGGAAAATTACTTTGGTCAACATTTTCTGAACCTTTAGATATTCCCATTCATAACAATTCTGCTGGGGAAACTGTGCGTGTAGTCGGAATGGGAAGATGGGGTGATAGTGATCCTCACTCAGAACTCAGTAAGGACTCACCACTTTTATTAAGACAAGTCACACAAAGAGTAGAAATGGGAAGACAGGTATTAGGATACCTACGCGTCAGTCATCCCTGGTTTGAAGTTACTAAACCCAGTCGTCAGTTGATATTTGATTTGGCTTTGGGTACTGGGTTAATGGTTATTTCTGTAGCAGCTAGTGGTTGGTTTCTGTCTGGTAAAGCAATGGAACCAGTGAGAGAATCTTACCAACGTCTGAAACAATTTACTGCTGATGCTTCCCATGAATTGAGAAGTCCTATTGCGTTAATTCAAACTAATGTGCAAGTTGCTCTTGCTGATTTAGATTTAGCAGAGATAAAAGCGAATAGTCCTCTACAATATCGACAACAATTAAAGATTGTAGAACGTCTAACCCAGCGTTTAGGTAAATTAGTCAATGATTTACTGTTTCTCGCACGACAGGATAGTGGTATTAGCAAAGAAGTTTTTTCATCCTGTCCTCTTGATGCTTTATTAATAGAAGTTGTGGAAGAACAGCAACTTTTAGCTACAGAAAAAGAAATTACTCTGATTCTCAACTTAATTGATCCGCCGTCAGAACTCAATCCCGAATTGCTAGAAAATTGGTTTACTTTAACGGGGAATTGGGATCAACTAGTGCGTTTATGCACAAATTTGATTAGTAATGCTTTGCAATATACCCCAATTAAAGGAGAAGTGAAAATCGAGTTAGCGAGATTAGAGGGAATAAATCGGGTTTCGGGAATGCGTTACACCAGTTCTCAGTTACAAATAAAAGTTAGTGATACCGGAGTTGGGATTCCTTCAGAGGCACTACCACGCTTATTTGACCGATTTTATCGGGTTGATCCAGCACGTACTCATCAGACACCAAAGATAGCTAATACTACAGGTTCAGGATTAGGATTAGCGATCGCACAAGCTATTGTCGAACGTCATCAAGGGCAAATTCAAGTTGATAGTATTGTCGGTAAAGGTACTACTTTTACTGTTATTTTACCCATTAGTGTAGGGGTTTAGAGAGAAAAAGTGCGATCGCTCTACAGATAACGGTTTTATTAAGCTTTCCCGCTATAATTGCCCCAGCAGCTTGTCATACTCGGCGTGTGAACCAACCCAAAACCAGATTATAGTGTCTCCATCCAACTGACCAACGGCACGATAGTTTTTGCTAATTCGGGCAGAATAAATACTGGATTGTCGTGCGTGAATTCACAATGTTTCTGGATCAAGTTCTTGAGTTTTACCTGCGTGATATTCAGCCATTGCTGTAGCAGCAAGTTTAGCCAGAGTATCTGGAGAACGGGAGAATGATTCATCCCAACGCAGATCATCTTCAAGTTCTTCCATAATCATCGCAGCGATCTGCTTGCAGCAGCGCTTCGCTATCGCATCTTGCTCATTTGCAGGTAAGGTTTTCAATCTAGCGATCGCACTTTCAAGTAACTCAGTCATGGCTGCCACACTCTGACGGTGAAAATGTCATCCTATCTATTATCGCTTTTTGCAGGCATCGCACAAGCTATAGTCGAACATCATCAAGGGCAAATTCAAGTTGATAGCATTGTCGGTAAAAGTACTACTTTTACTGTTATTTTACCCATTACTGTAGGAGTGTAAGTCTCATTCTACAGATCATCCCTGCTCTAATTCTGTCAGAGCTACCTTGACACAATCCCGAACTCCTTGCCAATCTTGTGCCGATAAATGCCCAATAAAAACCAAATTAGCGGAAGAAGGCAAGGTAACGATAAAACTACGAAAAACAGACGCAACTCGTAAACCTGCTGCTTGCCAATCTTGAAGAACGTAATCAGTGATACCTAATCCAGTTGTTTGAGTTGTAATCAATCCAATTATTACATCAGGGCGATTTGCATGGTATATTGCCGAAGATAAAACGACAGCGGGACGACGCTTAACACCTGTAACACCAGGAAAATCAACAGTAATGACATCACCTGAATTCAAAATCACTCGGCTAACTCCTCATGGTCAGAGTAGCTTGGTGCAGCATGATGCAACGAAAAGGTAACTAAATCAATTTGATCCTGCTCTGTCCAAGTATCACTTTGGTCAACAATATCAACATTGTACTGTACCAAATCATTAAGAATCAGCGTTGCCAACCGCAATCGCTCCGCTGGTGGCAAAGCGAGGATAACTTGGGTGTAAAGTTCCTCGATGGTAGCTGGCATAATCAATTCTCCTACCACTTATCCTAATATAAACCTGACACTGCTGCTTATCGCACTTTCAAGTAACCCAGTCATGGCTACTACTCTCTGACGGTGAAAATGTCATCCTATCTATTATCACTTCTTACAGGCAAGTTAAGTACAGTTTGAAGGCATCGCACAAGCTATAGTCAAACATCATCAAGGGCAAATTCAAGTTGATAGCATTGTTGGTAAAAGTACTACTTTCACTGTTATTTTACCAATCACTGTAGGAGTGTAAGTCTCATTCATGTAACTCTGGTTGCCAAACAACTTGAGATTGCCTTGCAAGCAAACCTGCCAATCGTTCTGCCTCAGCTAGGTTATCTTCTCGATACGGTAAACCTACAATATTGGCATGATTTACAGAATCCTGTTCCACATCCAAACCAACCTCGCGAACGCTCTTAACTTCAAGACTGGCGACTCCGTAGCACTTACGAAAAAATTCTGCACATTGTTTCGGAGAACATACACTTGCCAGATTCACTGAAAGTCCACGCTCGTTGACTCTTAGAAAATAGGCATCTGCCTTCACTCTTCCTGTATCCTCATCGATCCATTGTTTCCGTAGCAGTACTCGATAAACGCTGGCATTATCTGGCAGGGAATCAAACTCTGTCATGCTTGCTTCAGCCATTCTAACCACTGCAAGAGAATAGAAATTGTCACTTCTCGTTCTACCGCATAATCGTTGCCTAGTTCATGGTACAGGTAAGCTTGCTGATCAGCCTGAGCAGGACAAATCAACCGGACTTCGCATTCTGGCTCTAATTTACTCCATGTCAGTCGAATGCTGCCTTGCTCATCCGCCGAAGCTGACGCTTTTGGGAAGCGATCGCCCATTACATCATAGGCTTCTACAACAAATCTCATTGCCAGCTTAAATGCAGTTTGACTCGCTCGTAAAACTCCATACTCATCTACTTCATCTTCTTCTAAGAGAGCAACAAGACGTTTTAAGGTCACTGTAATAGGGCTGCTGGATGGTCTTGCCGATTGAGCAATGGTCATAAACTCAGGGATATTCGCTATTATTTAGCCTAACATGAGCGATGACAGGCGATCGCACTTTCAAGTAACCCAGTCATGGCTACTACTCTCTGACGGTGAAAATGTCATCCTATCTATTATCACTTCTTACAGGCAAGTTAATGATAGCTTCAAGTTGATAGTATCGTCGCTAAAGGTACTACCTCCATTGTCACCTTACCAATCTCTCTTGAGAATTAACTCCTGATGCAAGATTTGCTTCTTATGATGGATGAAGACAAATATACTAATAGATTACTATATAAGTGGTTGAAACTAAAAAATCCCATATCTAGCGGAATTAAAAATTTAAAAAGCCTATTACACAGGATTTTCATGATTTTTTAATCATTAGTTGATTTAGGCTATTGTGTACTATTTATATCGGTTAAGCAGGAAAAAGATAATTCGTTAAATTATTGATTAAATTCTGTTTTTACCTTTTAAACGTCGCTTCTTTTCTGTCTTTTATCTCAAATAAAGAATATTTTTACAGGAGTAAAAACAATGAATATTTACAAGTATGCTCAATTAATTGGGACTGTTTGTGGTGGATTACTGATTGGTTTACCAGTTATTTCTCACGCGGTGATGGCACAAGAAATTACTGCTAACGTTAACCCATGTCCCAAAATTTTCTATGAAGAACCACATAACAATCGAGTATTAGTTCCCACAGGATGTCCTCCCAATGCCTTAACACTAAAACTCATAGAACAAGGACTAATTCCTGTCACCCCATTAAGTAATCAAATAGGTTCAAGTGTTGGTGGTGAGTCACCTTCAGCACTTAATCCCAGTTCTCGTTTTTTTAACGAAAGTCCCTATGATAGTTCTCAACGCAGTTATAGTTTTCAGCCAGGAAGCTATACACTCCCTCAAAAACCGTTAACAGTACAATCCCGTCTCCGTAACAGTAGGTTAAAGTCACCCGCACCAGAACAAAGACAACAACCCAATGCGAGAATGGCGCTGGCAAATGGTAAAGCAAATATCATGTTAATCAATGATACAGGAGCAGATGTTACTTATCAAGTGATTGGTGATACAGCACAACGTATATTATCAGGTAAAACCAGCACGAATTTAAGAGGTTTAAGTACACCAGTAACGGTGACATTTCAACGACAAGACAAGGGATTACTAATGGTGACTCCTAAAGTTAATGAAGACAAAGGAACCTTAGAAGTGACATTGGCAGAAACAACTGATGTCAACCAGGATAACAGTGCAATGAGAATTCAAGCCAATGGTTCAGTTTTCTTGAATTAGTTTAGCATCAGGAGTGCGATCGCTTCTTAGAGGATGTTTTAAAAGTTTTCGGCGATTATAATATGGCTTCGCCACGCCAAGGGCTAACGCTAATACACAAGTAAAGTCCTAACAAAAAATTAAGGTTTTTAAACCCACGCAGGTGGCCTTCCCGGAGGGAAGCCACTTCGTGTCTTGTCTGTGTAGCCGCAGTGTACTAGTCGCCAGGGCGAGTAATAATTTAGACTTAACGTCTTGGCAAATTATTAAAACTATCAAGCAATTTTGCTTCTTGTTTGACATCTTCTAATTTCCGCGCTAGAGAAATAGCCTGTTGATAAAAACTACGTGCTTTAGCATAATTTCCTAACTTTTCATTAATTTGTCCAGAAGATGTTAAATATTTCAATTCTTCAGCAGGATTTTGCAGAAATTTAACAACTTCAAACCGTTGTTCTAGTAAATCTAAAGCCCGTTCATAGCGACCAACAGCAGAATGAGCCGCCACTAAACCATCAATTGCTCGTAATTGGTTAGGACGATTAAAATTTATTTTAGCTAATCGCATTGCTGCACCATAAGTACCTATGGTATTTTGATAGTCTCCAGCTTTGAGGTAGGCATCACCTAAATTATTGAGAGTATTTATTTCACCAATAACATTACCAGTTTTACGGCGGAATATTAAAGCGGTTTCAGCTAGTTTAATCGCTTGGTTATAATCACCCAATCTTGTATATACCAGACTTAAATTACTGAGAGAAAGTCCTTGCCCTGCTATGTTTTCCAAATTGCGAGACATTACCAATGCATCTTGAATAGTTTCTCCTGCGGCTTTTGGTTCACCTTTTTGCAGCAAGATTGTACCAAGATTATTGAGGGCAAAAATCTGATTTTCAAAGTCTTGATTATCACGAGCAATCCCTACCCGACGACGAAGAGCATCTTCTGCATCTTTGAGATTACCTAATTGAATATAGGCACTAGCCAGTAAATCATAAGTTAAACCCTGCTCTTTCATCTCACCAAGAGAGTGATAAATCTCCAGTGCTTTTAATCCTGATTCAATCGTTTTAGCAATAGATCCTGATGTATATTGTTGCTGACCTAAACGCAGTAATCTATCAGCTTCTTCTCTTTGTGGTCTAATATTTAATTGTTTGCCAATAGGATGATTTAAAGGATTATGGAGTTGTTTGGTAATATCAATAGCATTTGCAGCCGTGGGGCTGAAAAAACAAGCGGATATGACAAAATAAAAAATACCAACTTTGAATTTTTCAACATCTAAATTTAAAATTATCTGCCCTGGAAATAAATGATCCTGTTTCATAATGCTTACCGGTGAAATTATAGTAGAAGGTCTAAGAAAAAGGTTCAATTTTTAATAGTAGAAGAGCTACTGTTTCGTTTATACCTAAGTTAGAATTGACTTACCTCTTCGCCTAAGTAAATAGCGCGAATATCAGGAGGTAATTTGTCTTCTAGTATACGATAGCCTTCTTCCAGAAAATTGGCTACTTCCATCGGAGAAAAATTTTCGCCTTCAGCTTGAAGATAGGCTGCGATTCTAGTTTCACTCCAGTGGAAAGTTTGTGCCATCAAAACAATCAAACGTATTACTGGTGGTATTTGGTCTAATGCTTGTGCTACATAGCACCATAATGGTGGAGAGGTGTCTTTGAGTGAATAATGAATAGCCTCCGTTGGTGGTAGTTTAATTTCATTAATACAGACAGCGGTGATGTTGATTAACCAATTTTGCAGAGTAAGGGTTTCCTGTCCTGTTTGCTGGCTAGTTAAATCAAGTCCACCGAGTTCATAATAGATATGTCTCCAGGTGAGAGCAAAGAGATAATCAGCTTGAACAGGCGATCGCGCCGAATGTTGAATCAAGGTGTAAACTATAGGACTATAGCGGCAAAAAATCACCGTAAAGTACTTGCCATAATCTGGATAACGCTGAAATAGACTCAGCAATTCCTGATCACTGTGATGAAACAGCGACTTCACCAGGGGATGATTAGCTTCGGGAAAGTGAGGAATTTGCACAAGCCTTTAAATAGTAGTGGTTAAAATATACAGGTTAATGGGTAATGGGCAATTGGTGATTGGTAAACTTCTTTCTGTCATCTATTCGCTGTCACCTGTACCCTGTCACCTACCTCAGAGTATGAGATAAACTAGAGAAAGAGGACTTATTCTTAGTCTTAATCAACAATCCTAAAAGCGGCTCCCTCATATAATATTCGTTTGTTCATGTTTATAGCAGCTAGTTTGATACCATTCTTGGTTAGTCATTTTACTGTAGGCTCTTTTTTACCTTCTTTACCCTTGGATAGCCTCTTCTCTACCCAAGGGATTATGATCATGTTGCTGGCGGCCTATGCTGGCGCTATGTGGATGTTCTTGACCAGCGCCCCTAAAGTACATACTGTCATGGTGTCGGACTTGGAAATTGCCCGACAGTTGTATGAAGGGTTACTAGATTTGCCAGCAGCAGAAGTACCTTTGCACTATTATTACAACTACGAACAAACAATTGGTGCAACAGGGATAGACCCGCTTTATATGTCCGCGAGTCCCAGTTGGTCAAATAAAACGATGAGTAATGCCAATGATGGTTTGTGGTATCAATTAAAGAAAAATACCCAACTACACATCATTACTGGTGCAAGTTTGGGACTTAAAAATCAGCAACGTCACGTTTGTTTTGACCGCGACTGCTTGGAGTTGATTTTAATGCGTGTGGAAACACGGGGTTTGAAGTTTAAGATTCGCAACCAAAAGCCGTTGAATTTTTTGGTGAAAGATTACGAAGGGCGCGTAATTGAATTGGCTGAAGTTGCAGCGTAGGGGCAGGGTCTCCCCGCCCTCATAATTCATTTGTAATTAGGGTGTGTTGGGGTTTTTCCTGATATGCCCTTAAATTTATTTTTATTTAATGAAGAAGGTGATTTTTTTGTCAGAATCAGGATTTACAGGATTCAAGGATTTTTAGGATGAAATGCTAGATAATTCATAATCCTAAATTATAGAATAGATTATTTGTCAAAATTAAATCAATAATTTAATTTCTGTAGATTCTCCTAATTCTTCATTAACTAGAATCAACTTACCCTGTTCATAAGTTCCTAATTGTTGATTAGCATTGAGGAGTTCAATACCGTAAATTGTGCCATCTGTGGCAATATCTACATTCATTTGTTCACTTACTTGAACTGTTTGTACCTGTCCAGTTTTTTCTTTTAGATAGATGTAAGCTATGTTGTACCTGGGATCGTAGGAAATTTTCATGACTATTTGACCTTTAAAAATATTTAACGATAACCGTAATCACCAACCAATCTTCCCCTTCTAAGACAGCAATTACTTCTACTTTCTTCATAGCATAAGATTTGCCATTCCATTCGGCATTGAAAGGGAAATTACGTTTAAATCCAGTTCTATCAAATTGGGCTGTAAAAGTTGCACCCTCTTCAACTGTAGCAATAACTTCTTCCTCTGTAGCACCACGTTCAATTAATCGTGCTTGTGCATGGGGATGCAACTTGACATTCATAATTTTGTCTCATTTGCTCTATGGTTGATTTTAACAAATAATCTAGAGTTTAATTCCTCTTTATTCAAAATCCGCCTCTTTGCCAAATTTTTAGGTTATTTCTATTATCTATGCTAATGAGAATTTGACCATCGTGGTTAAAAGCTACATATTTGATATATTCAGAATGACTAGAGAGAATATAGCGTTTCCTGCTTTGGTAAGGTACAAATTTGAAAATGAAAATTTTACTTAAACCTCGTCCAAGTTGAGAACTGGAGTTTTTCAAAAGGGAATAGGGAACAGGGAATAGGATTTAGGAACAAAACCCGATTAAGAAAAAACTATTGGTTTCAAAGTAGACGTGGTTTAGCAAAGTTTTGGTACATTTGATGAGAATGGTAATCACCATATATACTTTTTCTATTGATGATTTTTGTTTTTTTGTTTTGAATATTTGAAATAGTTGCATAATCCCGTTACTAAACTTATCTATCATATTTACTTCTTGCCATATTTCGATAGTTTTATGAGAAGTTCCTACCCCACTGCATAATATTTCTCCATCTACACTAAATGCCACAGAATTAACACGAAATTCACCAGATATCGTGCGAATTTCCTTGCCTGTAGTTATTTCCCATAGCTTAATATCATTACCAATGACACCAGCTAATATTTGTCCATCTTGACTGAATGCCACAGATTCCTTTATTCTATAGTCAGAAATGATAGCCATTTCTTTACCTGTGCTAACTTGCCAACAGATTTATTCTGTAACTTTTCCCGTACCTTCACCGCAACTGCATCATCACTTTCTAAGAACATTGTCAATAACTCTATATAAGTTGGTTCATCATTATCATCTCCCCAAGTTTCTAACCAATCACCATCAACATCATCACAATACAAATAGGCTGCATTTAGCCCATATTTCATGATATCATTTTGCAATTTTTGGGCAGCTTCTACGGATTGTAAAAAGTTTTCTAATCTCTGTTGACGGTCAGTTATTTTTTGATTAACCATAATTACTCACCCCGTTGACAAATATTCTTATACAAAACCTATTAATCCAACTTATTCAAAACTATAAATTCAATTTGCAATAAATACCTGTATTCAGATTATCGCTATTATCTAGGGCTGTATTGACTATCTGATCTATAAAATCATTTGCACCGGGATTATAACTTAATAATAATCCTCTCTCTATTTCCAGAAATAATACTGCTATTTTTATTGTCAGTCGCAGAAATGCAATTGCATCCCCACAACTGGCACAATTTATCATTTCCAATCCCTAACTTTATTTATGACCATCAAGTAACGCATGACGAGAAAAAATTCTCTTCAGTTTCAAATTAGTAAATTCAATAACAGAATTGATTAAATCCTGCTGTTCCAAATTTAAATCTAGTGCTTCTAAAGCTTGATTCAGATTACTACCAATATGTAATTCATGGGCAAGTTGTTTCCGTTGATTTGAATTTAAAACAGTAGCAATTTCTTTATTTCTGCGTTGACGTACAGCTTGGAGTTTTTGGCGTTCTTGGGGAGTTAAATCATTCTCAGAAAATGCAATGATGTCGCTAGTATTTTCGCCAAATGAGGTGAATATTACTTGAGAGGAAGTAAACATATTATTTGCTGATGCCACGGTAATTCCTGGAAATAAGAAATTACAAGCAACAATAAGCAATAACACAAACAACCGTTTTGTCAATTTAATCATCATGATGAGAAAAACCTAAATTAGATTCAAGGCTAGAGAATAATCAACCAATATTTAATTGTAGATTTTCACCAGCAGGATAGTAGCTGCGATAATTTTCCTATTATGGGTCTAGGTGTCACATCTTTGATCAGGAATTAACCCACTTAGTACCTAATTATCCCTTAGCACAGCTACACCAGTCCCACTAGCCAAGATTCTTACTCGGTGAAAATTCTGAAATTGAAGATAGAGGCCAACGAGATCAGGCTGTCTCTATATTGGAGGTGTGGTGAATGAGATAATGTTTTCTCTATGACTAAAATCAGGGATTGATAATAAAGAAAAATATATCAGACACATTAGTATTATGTTCTTTTATATTTCTAGACTCAACGCTATCATCAAGGTCATTACCAGAGGTGATAGTCATGAGTGAACAAGTTTTAGAAGCAGCAGCAGTTACTACAGTTACCCAAAATGGCGAAATTGATTTAGAGAAAGCTTTTCGGGAATCTCATGTCCAAGATATTCTGGATAAGTTAGATGAGGAGTTGGTGGGTTTAAAGTCTGTCAAGAACAAAATCAAGGAAATGGCGGCTTTGTTGCTGGTTGACAGGATTCGTAAAAGTCTGGGTTTAACTGCGGGTGCGCCTAGTTTACACATGACATTTTTGGGCAACCCAGGTATGGGTAAAACTACTGTAGCAATGCGGATGGCGGAAATTCTTTATCGCTTGGAATATATCCGCAAAGAAAATGTGATGTTGGTAACGCGAGATGATTTAGTTGGCCAAGGGATTGGACAAACTGCGCCGAAAACTAGAGAAGTTTTAAACAATGCAATGGGCGGAGTTTTATTAGTTGATGAAGCTTATACTTTATACCGCCCAGATCATCCTGGAGATTTTGGTTTAGAAGCAATTGAAATTCTCATGCAGGTGATGGAAAACCAGCGTGATGATTTAGTTGTGATTCTAGCTGGTTATAAAGACCATATGGAGAAATTTTTTCACAGTAATCCTGGGATGAACTCTCGCATTGGTATACACGTTGAATTTAATGATTATAGTGTCGATAATTTACTAATTATTGCTCAAACAATTTTAAAATCACAGCATTATTCTTTTAGTCCTGAGGCAGAACAAGCTTTCCGTGAGTATTTAATTAAACGGAAGACTATGCCTCATTTTGCTAATGCTCGCAGTGTTCGTAATGCTATAGATAGAGCGCGTTTACGTCAAGCTAATCGTTTGTTGAGTAGTGGTAAAAAATTAAATAAGCAAGATTTAATAACTATCGAAGCGGTAGATATTCTTGCTAGTCGAGTATTCAGAGAAGGTGTTCCTGATTGCGAACCAGAAAGTTAATTGGGTAATTGGTAATTGGTGATTGGTGATTGGTGATTGGTGATTGGTGATTGGTAATGGAAAAACCTATAGCGGTTCTCGGTTGAGTGAGATACAAGAACCCCACCCCCAACCCCCTCCCCGCAAGCGATGCTACGGTGTACACACAAGTCGGGAAATTCTCTTTTGTGTCATAACACCCCACCCCTAGCCCCTCCCCGCAAGCGAGGAGGGGAACTGGATTTACAGTTAAATTCGGTTTTTAGGGCTGAAAACTCTCTCTGGATCAGGATGTGTGTACACCGTAGGCAAGCGATGAGGGGGCTTATGATGTATTTCATTCAAATGCATACCGCTATATTGCCAATCACCAATCACTCCTTATCTAGCTAGACTTTTTCATTTTGTCAATTTCTTTTTGCAATTCTTCAATTTGTTTCCGCAGTTTTTCAGCTTCATTATCGGGGGTTTCAACTTTGACGTTGACGGCTCCACTTGCAGGTGTTTGTTGATAGTTACCACGCTTGATTTCTTGATATTCTGCTGATACTGCCCAAGACCGTAAATAATGCAGGCGTTCAACGGGGAAAGGATGGGTTAGCATCGTGCCTTGAGCGCCATTGTACATCAGAAATTTATATACTTGATTCAGCCCGTCATCATCTAGTGCCTGATACTTTTCAGACTGCTGGATAAATTCTTGTAAACTACATTCGTTGGCATATTTGTTACTACCTCCAGAGATTTTCATCATTGAGGACATAACTGTATTTAGGTCATCTGTTACTAATAAGGCTGCGCGATCTGCGGTTAGTTCGGCTTTGCGTCGCCATTCAAAAAAGGCATAAATTAAGGCTTGACTGACGAAATTGCCTAAACCGAAGGTTAATTCACCAATGACGGAGGCGGCACTCATTGCCCACATGGCCATTTGAATTAAAATGGTATGACCGCATTTAATATGCCCCAGTTCATGGGCTAACACTGCCCGAATCTCGGCTTCATTGAGTAAGTCTAGTATGCCTGTGTTGACGACTATATAAGGATTTTCTTGTCCGAGAGCATGGCTATTAGCTTGGGGATTTTGTGAGATAAACAGTGCAGGTTCGGGGTAAATGTCTAAATCCCGTACACATTCCCGAAATATCTGGTAAATGGTGGAATATTGGCGCGGTCCGACTTGGATGGCGTTACCCATTAGATAGACTAACTGAGGGCGTTCATAAATAAATTCTACAAATTTACGAGCGATTAAATCAAATCCCGGTAGGCTTCGTAAGGCTTGCTCTGCTTGGCTATCCAGTGGATGTCTGAAGGCTTCGCTGGAAATTCCTTTGTAAGTTGGCATAATTTAGGGATTGGGGATTGGGGACTGGGAATTGGGGATTGGGAATATTTTTACCAATTACCAATTACCACTGACTAATGACAACATAATAGAAATGGGGCAGTTCGGAAAAAGTCACTTGTTATGGGATGAAAAGCGTGTGATTGAGGCAGAAGTTCATTTATCATTACATAACTTCCTGCGATCGCAGGCGGGGTTCCCTTCTTGGCCCCATCACTTAACGATGGCACGTTTGGTAGCACGGGCTTTGCGTTTGGGACGTAGTGCTTTAATTCAAGTAGGGGCGGTTTGTGGTTATCAAGGGCGATATCGCACTAGTTTTATCGCTTCTGCTTTGATGTGGCCTGGCCCTGTAATTATTGTAGCCCCGGAAACTGTGCAACAACGGTTGCTGAAAATAGAAATTCCCCGTTTACAGCAATGGTTATCAGCGAATAAACCGATTAGAACAGGTGATGTTTGGCCTAGTTCTGATTTCCAAGGGTTGCTGTTAACTTCTCCTGAAGCTTGGTTAAAAGCGCAGTTGGCGAATAGTGATGGTTTTCCTCTCAATATTCCTACAATTATTGATGGAGTTGACGATTTAGAAGATTGGGTGCGTGATCAGCTAACAGAAAATATTCAATCCCATGATTGGGATCAACTTATGCTTGCTTGTCCCTACCATGTGGAAGCAATTCGGGAAGCGAGGGTACAACTAACACATGAACTATTTCAGCATCCAGAAAATCCCTATGAATGTTATCTAATTTCCCAGCCGGAAAGAGAAATTTTACAAGGTCTATTTTTGGATTTAGATATAGATAGTCTCCCAGATGTTTGGAAAATTTTCTGGCAGCAATTCCAAAACCTTGAGGACAATCCTTCCTATCCTGCTCTCTTTTGGTCTACTATTAACCGTCGTCAAGGGTTATTTTCTTTACACTATGCACCAATTGAATTAGACAAAATCCTCTTTCCTATTTGGCAACGCCAACCTGTGGTATTAGTTGGTAGCGCCTTGGAACCGGAAACTGATGCGCCTTTATTCCGTCAGCGTTTGGGTTTGGATGATGTCACTTGTTTGAAGTTTTCGGCTGATAGTCAAGGTGATGCAATTCAACTTTATGTTCCTTATAAGTTACCGCTACCGAATACACCGGAATTTCAAGCAGCTTTTATTCACAAAGTCCGCACTCTGGTTTGTTTAAGTGCTACTGCACCAGGGATGACGGTGGTGTTGGTGGGTGATGTGCCACTCAAGGCGAGAGTGGGAGCAATTTTGGCTTCGGAGTTTGGTTCGCGGGTGCAAGTGGAAAAAACTTGTTTGGATGAAAATGGGATTTTGGTGACAGGTTGGGAATATTGGCGATCGCATCAAGGTGTTTTACCAGCACCCAGATTGTTAATAATTGCAACTTTACCTTTGCCATCTTTAGAAAATCCTTTAGTAGCTGGTAGGGTAGCTCATTACAAGCGATCGCACCAAGATTGGTTTCGGTTATACTTATTACCCACTGCTTTGAATGAATTACAAAGAGCGATCGCACCCGTCCGCGAAAATCAAGGTATCGTAGCTTTACTAGATAGTCGTGTCGTTAACCGCAGTTACGGCGCTCAAATCCTCACCTCCCTCAGCCCTCTAGCACGCTTGAACTATCTTGATCCCAGCCTGTTTTCTACACCCAATCAGGAAAATTCTGCTTAGAGGGAAATAAATTTTTCACATCAGATTTAGGATTGCTATATCATCAATTTATGTTGAGATGTCAAACCTCATCTCTCCACAAAGGACATAATTCCTGCGAACATATACTAAGAACCTAAGTTGAATTTAGAATTACTATTATGGGTGAAGCAAAACGTCGTAAAACCACACTGGGAGAACAATACGGTCAAGATACTCGCATTCTACCGTGGGTTCCCATCACTAAATCTCAAGCAGAACAATTTGTAAGTTTGACTACTCGCGGTGCGTGGATAGGCATTTTTCTGATGGTTGCAGCCTGGATCACCATCCGCTTTATCGGCCCAGCTTTTGGTTGGTGGCAAGTAGAATTTTAGTAAGAATTCAGGAGTCAGGATGCTGATGAAATGAAGAATATAGAGAAGTGAAATCTTCTCAACATCATCAAAGTTGACACAAAAAGCCTTTATTCTCCTGACTCCTGACTCCTAGCCCTAACGAAAAGACTTTTTCCGCAACCCCTAATTAGGCTTTTCTGATCTTAAGACATTCGGTAGATCGGATATGTTTAGCACCCTGAAGCCTACACTAAAAGTTTCTGTTAAGATTTTCAACCAACCCGTGAGTGCGATCGCTCTAGAGAGAGATGATAATCAGAGTCGTGACTATACTGTTTCTGACTCAAAATTAAATGCATCTATCCCATCCAGAGTTTTTGCATAACCCTCAACAAATCAAAACTATTGCCTAAATCGCGACAACACTGTTCCAAATTTAGCTATCGTTCAGTGTGAAATCTGTAGATTTTCAATTTTCTAACTTGACAATTCAGTATAAAAAGCAGAGTTTTTTACCTGAACCCAGTAATTAATCCTTTGACTCAAATCTCCAAATAGCCGATTTAAAAGGTAAATTCAACATAATCTCTAAAAAGCCACCCAAACATAATTTACACTTATCACAGCCCTAAATCTGGATAAGACTCATAATAAATTCATTAAAATAAAGAAGACAAGAACAAAGACGAAAAGAGGCGATACAGTAAATAAATACCCCCGATTCGGCTATATACTGTCTACAGAAGTGTAATTTACGACTTTTAGATAGTTGACTAGCACCAGATTTGAGTTAGGCTAAAAGCTGATTTATGGAAACATAAAGTCAAGTTAACCTAAACATCTACTAGACAATGTTAATTTTAGTAGTCCTATCGGAGATATATATCTTCCAAATTGAATAGTTTGATACGACATACACAATCGTTATCTACTACCCTAAGCAAGATAGCCAATTACAGAATTAACTTTCTTTTGGGAATTGTAATGAATAGCTTACAATACCAAAGAATGGGAAAATCTAAAGAAAATATAAAAGTGACACAAATTACAGTGGTGTCTGGAGGAAAAAAGTGTTTTTGAGACTGGCACATCAACATAGACAATTTGTCCAAGACTTAGTCATGAACCTGCAAGCCTTGGCAATAGTACTAGAGCGGAGCGGCTATCCTGCTTCCTGCTATACTTGTGGCGACCAAATGAACAGCGCGTCGTTTATGGTTAGCTTAGGAGACAACCACCTAATTCGCTTTCTAGTATCAGATTACGGAATTACTTGGACTGAAATGCGAGATGACCGCGAATTAATGAAATTAGAAGGTGCTGAAGCAATTAGTCAATTACAAGAATTAGCTAATCTTATCAAGCAATCTATCCCAACTTCTACAAGTCATAAAACCCTTGCCAAGAAGTGCTAACTTGCCCAAGATGATGCTAAACATGGACTTGCTTTTCGGTAACTGGGAAAACGGTAATAGCGAATTAGTTTTTTGAACGCCTATTACCTATTCACCATTACCGTTGATAGACCTTCTTTTCACAGTTTTATCAAGTATTTTTCAGCGTCTGTTAAAATCTGATGGGTAAGACTTCAAACCTTTACTCAAAAGATTCTAAGATGACTGAAGATAAACCAACCCAACCACAACTACCACCAACTAGCGCCATTGACAGGCTGACGAAAGCTGAATTTGATAATTGGTTTGAATATCCTATCAGAGTGCAACCTCACCACACCGATTATGCAGGCATAGTTTGGCATGGTAATTACCTAACTTGGATGGAAGAAGCGCGAGTAGAATGTTTGCGCTCCATAGGTATCGAATTCGCTGACTTAGTAGCTCTGGGTTGTGACTTGCCAGTTGTAGAGTTATCAATTCGCTATCATCGATCACTTCAATTAGGTATGATGGCACTGATAAAAACCCGTATGGCTGAAGTAACTGGTGTTCGCATGAACTGGGATTATAGAATTGTTTCAACTGATGAGCAGCAATTATATGTTACTGCCCAAGTGACGCTAGTTGCATTAGATCGTCAAAAAGGTAAAATTATGCGTCAGCTACCTCCTGCATTCAAAGATGCTTTAGCTAAAATTTCCACATCCTATAAGTAAGTAATCAATTATACTGCAAACGGGTAAAACCCGGACTTATGTCATACGGCACGCTCCGCGTTAGTAAAGCTCCACGACATGGCACACTTCTTACCCTACGGGAAGCAAGCTACAGAATGACACTTTTAACCCGTTTTTAGTATAACAATCAAAAATTAATTCTTCTAAACAGGTATTAGAGGATGTTTGAGAATTCTATGAAAGGTATAATTTGTCATTCTGACCGGAACATAGTGGAGGGAAGAATCTCTATTTTTCGTCAAGTTAATAAGATGATTCATTTTGCTATCACTGTATACCCTGAAGAATGCAAGTTACAACATGACATTTTATACTTGTTAAACATCCTTTCAATTACGTACCGAAGTTTGGGAAATATTTTGCATAAAATCAGATATTTTAGACAAAATATCTTGGGGTGTAATCCCAAAACCAAAGTATAATAAAACCACTATCGCTGCAAAAGTAACAGCAGTTTTGATAGTGGTTTTTACTAATTTCCAAAGTATAACAAATATTATCCAAGCGACTAATAAAGTAATAATCATAATATTACATCCTTGAAATCAATACTGTTAAATAAAACATCTATTATATATGAAAATGAAAAAATAATTTAGTTGATTCATGAAAATTTTATTAAATTTTTATTTAATACAAAAATCAACATTCAAGAAAATATATAAAATATATAAATTCACAAAAACCCCGACTTCTTCAAGAAGTTGGGGTTCTATCTCTTTTTAACCAACAGAAATTATCTGTGGCTGAGTTGCTACCTTTTCCATAGCTGTGATAACTTCTTGTCTAGCCCATTTATCGGCTGCTAAAATATCATCTAAAGAAGGATTTTGTTTGTTATCATTTTGATGGCGATCGCACACCCATTCGATACACTTAGGAATATCCAAAAAATGAATTTTCTCTTCTAAAAATAGTGCTACAACTTGCTCATTAGCCGCATTTAATACCGCAGGCATAGAACCACCAGCCCTGCCAGCAGCATAAGCCAACCGCATACAAGGATACTTTTGATGATCTGGTTCACGGAAAGTTAAATCACCAGATTTCACTAAATTCAGTCTTTCCCAATTCGTGTAAATTCGCTCCGGCCAAGATAAAGCATAAAGCAAAGGTAAACGCATATCCGGCCAACCAAGTTGAGCTAAAATCGAAGTATCTTGTAACTCAATTAAAGAATGAATAATACTTTGAGGATGAATGACAATTTCAATGTTGTCATAATCTACTCCAAATAAATAATGAGCCTCAATTACCTCCAAACCTTTATTCATCAAAGTAGCTGAATCTACGGTGATTTTTCTCCCCATAGACCAGTTAGGATGTTTAAGAGCATCAGCAACTTTTACCTCTGCTAACTTTTCCACAGGCCAATCTCGGAAAGCACCACCAGAAGCAGTAAGTAATATTTTGCTTAAACCATCTTTAGGAACACCTTGGAGACATTGAAAAATAGCAGAATGCTCAGAATCGGCTGGTAATAGTTTCACACCATATTTTTCCACTAAAGGTAAAACCACAGGAGCGCCAGCAATAAGGGTTTCTTTGTTTGCTAAAGCAATATCCTTACCTGCTTCAATGGCTGCGATAGTCGGAAGTAAACCCGCACAACCAACAATACCAGTTACAACGGTTTGAGCATCCCCATAACGAGCAACTTCCATGACTCCCGCTTCACCACCTAGTAAAATGGGTTGAGGATTTAAGTCTTTGATGGCTTCTTTGAGTTCTGGTAATTTTTCGGCAGCGGAAATGGCAGCGATTTGGGGACGAAACTGGCGAATTTGCGCCGCGAATAGCTCGATATTCCGTCCAGCAGCTAATCCAACGATTCGGAATTTATCGGGATGTTCAGAGACAATATCCAAGGTTTGAGTACCAATGGAGCCAGTAGAACCGAGGAGAGTAATAGCTTTCACAATTTTTTAAGAATTAACAGATAATTTTAAATATAAATTGCTGCGGTGACTAATTTCCCGATTTTTTCAGAACAGAATTGATATCACGATCTATAATCTGGCTACAAGAACCTGGCCGCTTATAAATACAAGTTTCTTGCCAACATTTCTGCAAAGTATAGTTTTCATATTGAGATGGTACAGAAATATTGGTAACAATGTAATTAAAACCTGCTTTTAGCTCTGCAAAATCTGCTACTTTCTCCACTGGAAATATAGGAACATCCCGATGAAAATAGGTATACCCTCCTGATAAAGCCCACTGAACACCCCAAAGACCAAGTCCGCATACATTCTTATTTGTACTTAAGCTTTGTAAGGCTAGTAAATTATTAGTTGTAACAGACAAGTGTGTATTTTCTAAATTAGTACCAAAAATAGAAAAGTTCAAAGGATTATAAATATTGAATCGGCTGAGGAGAGCGATAGAAATAGAAGTCCACAGCGAAAGACAGAGAAATATTGCGATTAATGTTTTTTTATGTGAAACCCATCGGCATGACAAATTTAAAACTAATTCGCCTGTTCCCATTCCTGCTAATATCATTACCATTGGTAATACTGGATAAATAAAACGATATTCTTTATGAGCTAACAAACTATGAGACAAGATAATAATTAATACTAACCATAGTAAAATGGGACTACGACGTGAACCCATCAAAGCAAGAATAATAATAGGTAGGGATAACCAAGACCAACTTTTAAGTAAGAAAATAAAATATTCATACCAAGGAGAAACTCCATAAAGTTTACTTCTACCTTCGACGATATTTACCCAAATATTTAACCAAAAAGATTGAAAAGGATAAGACCAAGTAAAAGCATCTACTGTTCCAAAAATGAGTATGGGGGCGATGATACCTAACATCATTGGCAAGCATTTTTCTCTCCAATTTTTTCTACAAATGTAGATTACAGCAAATACTATAGCTGGGATAAAATGAATTCTTAATGCTAGAGATATTCCTAATAAACATCCAGATAAAAATAAGCTATTTCTAGTCGGAGATATTTGTTTTTGAACTCCTAAATAAACGCCAGGTAATAGGAAATGAGTAGCTACAACTTCCGTAAAAGCTTTAGGTGAAAAGTATATAAGTTCAAACCAGATAGTACAAATAGCAGCACAAATAAAAGCTGTAATTGTTCCTCCTATTTTTTTCCCCCATAAATATGCGACTAAGATATTACTCAGGGAAAGTAGAGACAGAAAGATATTAATTCCTATTAGGTATCCAGTAGAACCTTTTCCCATCCACGCAGTCAAACGCATAATACCTGCTAAAATCCCTGGTAATACCCATGAACGAATACCGTCTCTAAATTCCCAAGTGACAATACCATTACCGAAAGCTAATCTGTGTGCAGGTTCTAGAGATTGGAAAATTTCATCCGCCCAAAATATATTGCGGAATTTTAAAGCCATCCCAACGCGGAGGATTAATGCGATAATAATTAGAATGCCTAATAATAGGTAGTCTAGTGTAAATCGGCGATTCATTTGTTATTGTAATTAGGATTATATTAATAATAATCTGATGAAATTTAACTATTGTTTTTTGGTTCAGATTCCACAACTTCAAATTTTACTTTATTATATAAATCCTGTAAATAAATTTCAAAAGGTACAGTTACAAGAGATATATTTTCATCTTCTTCATCGTACTCGCACAAATTCCATCTTTTCTTTCCAATTTTAGAAAATTGTTCTACATGAATGCGGTTTTGATCAATTAATAAATATTCTTGGAAACTGGGAATTGTTCTGTAAGCTTCAAATTTATCTTCTCTGTCGTAACCTTTGGTAGATTTAGATAAAACTTCAATAATTACCTGGGGATTTTTAATTGTATCTGTGCGATTTTTGAAAAATTCTGGTTCATCTGCAATAATTATCACATCTGGATAAGTGTATATTAGTCTTTGAGGTATCCATAACCGCATATCACTGTTGAAAACCTCATATTTATCTTGTTGTCTAAATGCCAAATTCAGCGCACCGTAAAAATTACCTGTAATGCGGTTATGATTTATTGATGCACCATTTTCTCGCGTTTAGGGTAGAATCGCTATACGATAATGTGTACCTTTTTGTGCAAAAATAGTAAGAGTTAATTGTTATATCTGCAAATGGAATTAAAAATTGCGAAACCCAAAAATGGACTTGGTACTATCAGTTGGATGATTGGCATTAGTGCTTTCATTTTATTTTCCTGTAGCAGTTCAAGACACTTCTTATTTCAATCAACTGCTTTTGATTTAGGTATTTTTGATCAAGCAATTTATTTAATTAGTCAGGGAAAAGAACCTATTACTACGATACAAGGATTTCACATTCTTGACGATCACGCTGCTTGGGTTCATTATATATTGGCAATACCATATAAAATTTACCCCAGTGTCTATTGGTTATTTATAGTGCAGTCTTTAGCTTTAGCTTTAGGCGCTTTACCTACATGGTATTTATCTATTCAAGCAGGATTGAAAGAAAGTCAAGCTATAGCAGTTACAGTTGCCTATTTATTGTATCCAGGAGTATTTAATGCCAACTTATTTGATTTTCATCCTGAAGCTATTGCTGTACCTTTGCTTTTAAGTGCTGTTTTAGCAGCACGTTTGAGAAATATAGCTTGGTTTTGTGTGTGTATTATTCTCACTTTAGGATGTAAAGCGGTATTATCCCTTACAGTTGTTGCCATGGGGATATGGTTAATCTTATTTGAAAATAAGCGTTTGTGTGGATTTTTAGCTATTATTCTTGGTGTGGCTTGGTTTATTATTTCGACTAAGTTAATTATTCCGGCTTTTAGTGGTGCTGAAGTAGCAGCAGTAGGGCGTTACAGTTATTTAGGTAACTCAGTTTTTGAGATTGCTAAAAATTTAATTTTTAACCCTGGATTAATATTTAGCAAGATATTTTCCTTAGATAATTTTGGATACTTAATTTTATTATTAGCATCTATAATTTGGGGATTATCTACTGCGAGCTTAAAACCTTTAGTTGCTGCTATTCCTTGTGTAGCAATTAATTTAATAGCTGACTATCAAGCTCAAAAAGATTTAGTTCATCACTATTCATTAGCAGCTTTACCATTCTTGATATTAGCTGTTATTGCTAGTCTTGCTGTAAGTAAAGGATTGCTGCGAAATAAACGTGGAATTATTATCTGGTCATTAATAACATTTCTCTGCTTGGCAAAATTTACCCATTTTACAGGTAAATATTTAGAATCTATAGATAATTTGCAAGCTACAAGAGAAGCTATCTCTTTAGTAAAAAATCAGGGTAGCGTTTACACAACGGCACAAGTTACTCCACATTTAAGCAATCGGGATTTAATTAAATTTACAGATGCAGATTATCAAAATCAAGATTTGAACATTTTTGATTATGTTTTGTTAAATGTTCGTCATCCTGGTTGGGCAAGTAATCAAGAATTTGCCAACAAATTAGTAAATGAAATTACAAATAGTCCACAATTTAAAATTACATATCGAAAAGATGATGTGTATTTATTTGAAAAATATACAAAAAAAATTAATTAAACTTTAGTCTTCTCGTTTGGATAATTGGTATAAGTGCCTTAGTTTTATTTTCTGCTATTAGTTTACGGCATTTTTTGTTTCATTTCCTAAACCCCTCCAGACTGCCATTATCAATAAGTGAAATCAATCTAAAGCCATTAGCTTCACCTATAACTTTACTCTGATTTAAATTAATTTTCCCCAAATTTTCATTATCTACTAACAAATAAAATTTATTAGCCCACATCTCCTGTAACACTGAAACGGGAGCAGAAATAACCTTACAGTCACAATAAAAATCTAAACTAGGACGATTATAAGCAAAAGAAGTATAAATAGTTGTTCCTGCTGGAATATGTTGACGAATTAATGCCGCTACTGGTTTAACTGGGAACGCTTCGTTTAACTCCCAAATCCATGAATGGGAAGTCATTAAAAGCAATAAAACTAAATACATTCCAGTAAATAAAACAGGGATAAAATTACGATTTCGTTTGATAACTAACCATGTAGTAATACTCATGCTGAGTGCTAAAACCATACCCATGATAATTAATACAGGTTGTGAGTCAGCAAAACTAAAATAAACACAACCTCCTAAACCAGCAACAGTTAAAAAAGCAAAAAATACAGCCCAAAGTTTGATATTAAATTTACCTGTCTGCCAAATTTCGCTCAAATTAATACCAATTGCTAAAGCTAAAAATGGATATATAGGCATTACATACCAGGGCAGTTTTGTACTCATTAATGAAATAGTTCCGAAGTAAATTACTGTGCCAATAATAATCAAGCAACCCCAAGTAGTATGGCGTTTTTTCCAAGCTAAATATAAACCTCCTGGCAAAAACAACACCCAGGGAAAACCATATTTAAGTATTTCTATTAAGTAGAACCAAAAAGGTCCACTATGACCTTCTACAGATTCAACTAGTCGCGCGAAAGTTTGTGATTGAAAATTTATTTGTAAAAAATTTTCACCATAATGTCGCCATTGGGCAATATACCAAGTTATAGGTAAAGCATTACCTAATAAGATTCCTATCCATAAATATAAACTCTTCAATAAATAAAATTGTCTATTTGCAAGGATAAATAAACCTGCTATTCCTCCCAATAGCAAAACTATCATGCCTTTAGTAAGAGTAATTAATCCTAAACTCAAGCCAATTCCTAAAGCATAAATTCGCTGCTGACGTGATTTTAAAATACAAAATAATAACAATAGAAAAAATGTAATAACTGCACCATCTAACATTGCTAGTCGTCCGTGACGAACGACAGGTAACATGGTCATATAAACTAAAGCAGAAAATAATGCTGGTAAACTTTGGTTAAAAACTAAATTTCCTACTGAGTAAATTAAAGGTACACCCAACGCCGTTAATATTGCACTTGGCAAGCGAGTTGTCCATTCATTTACGCCTCCTAAAGAATAAGCAACAGCGATTAACCAGTGTATTAAAGGTGGTTTATTATGATATGGTTCACCTCCTAAAGTTGGATAAAGCCAAACCATTTTATCCACGGGGTTACGCCAAATTTCACGGGCAACTTGGGCTATAGTACCTTCATCCCAATCTCGCAAAGGTAAATTTCCTAAACATATCAACCACAAGAATAAAGATGTAAATAATAAACCTAACAACCAGCGGTTATTCCTCATATTTAGAAATTGATTAATGGTAAAAATTTCATGATATTAGTGACGGTTTTTAATGTTTTTAATTCTGGTATATCTGGTTTAATTTTTTCGGCTATAGCTAATGGTTTCTCAGCTAATCTTGGTTGAAAGATATATAAATGAACAACGGCTAAATAAGTCCATATATAAGGATTTTGAGCATCATATTTAGTTAATTCTGTTAAATTCTGGATTAATTCTGGTGCTTTACGCTGTAAAAGTTGTGATAAAGCTAGAGTGTAACGCCAATTAAGATTATTTGGTTCATTTTGCAGGTAATAATTAGCTATAAATTCAGTTTGTTTTAAATAATCGTGGGTGGGATCATATTGATTGAAATTATCTATCTGTTTAAATATATTTTCTAATTTACCATTTTGTAATTCTGGTGCTAATTGTGAGAGGCGGGAAACTAAATCTAAAGGTGGAGATTTTTCGATGTTTCCTTTATCTGTAACTGTTACCGTTACAGATTGAATATTTAAAGGGGTGATTTTACTATTTCTTCTATCTAAATAAAAAGCAGAAAGTTGATATTTACCTATAGGTAGTGTTTTGGGTATAAATGTAGATAAATTCTCAATTATTCGAAAACTTCCTTGGGGATGACATTTCAAACCACAGTATAAATGTCCCAGACCGATGGCATGATCATGATACCATGATCCTTGCTGATTTTGCCATTTTAAAAGTAATAAACCATTTTGTAATTGATCCCATTTACCTGTAATTTGATAAGTTACAGGGTTATTTTTTTCTTTGATTAATTGATCAGAAATTTTAACTTGTTCTAGAGTAACTGGTTCAGCACTAGAATTTAAGTGTTCAATGACTACATCTGGATTTTTACGATGATATAATCGTAATTTATCGTTATTTGGTAATTCCCAATCAGCCTGTAGTTTTAAATCAGGAGAAGATTGCACTAAAGATGTTAGTTTGCGTTTAACTTCTCCTTTTTCGTCTGCCGGATATGGTTCATTTTCTCTAGTAATATACCAAGAAAAATACTGTAAATCTTGGTTGATATCAGCTAATTTGGTAGTTAATTTTCTCCCATGTACACGAAAGTCTGCTAATTTACCAAAATAATCTAAGGTAAACTCGTTTATTTGCGATGAGGAAACTGGAATTATCCCTAAAGTTGAGCGTAAATAAGGAGTTGTTTGGTTAATTTCATTTATTAGTTGGGAAAGGGGATATTTTTTAGCATCATCATTGGGTAAATGCTTTCCTCCCCATGCTTGTATTAGAGGTAAAGGAAACAAGTTATTCAGTAAAACTATCACACTTAATCCTAAAGTTACTAACCTCAATTTATCAAACTTGCTATTTTCTATTAAATGGAAGAAGTGAGCTAAAATTAAACTAATAATAGGAAAACAAGGGAGAATAAATCTAATATCTTTATTTGTACCCAGGGAACAGAGTATATAACTGCTGACCAAGAAAATTAATAACCAATTTAAGCCCGAATTTCCTAAACTATTTTTAATCGCATTTGGAGAAAATTTACTTTTAATCAGATAAACTAATAAAATCCCTAAACTAATACACAATATTGGTAAACCAACAGTTTCAGGTACAAGTTGGGGATAAAATAACCATCCAGCAATAGTGTTAGCAGCAGGATCACCTTCCCTTTTTCCCACACTGTTAGCGTGTAAGGCAGAAGTGATAATTGTTAACCAATTTACACTATACCAAGAACCACAAATTAACCAAGCTACAATTAGAGATAAGACTGATTGAAATAGTTTAATAAAGTTGCGATTTTTAATGAAGATAATTAATGTCCATATACCAGGGATGAAGATAAAAAGAAATCCGGTGGGTTTTGCTAACATGATTAACCCTATGCCTAATCCCAAGGTAATAGTTAATAACCATGAGACAAAACCAGGATAACTATCTTTCCAAATGGTTAAAATGGTAAATGTGAAGATGACAACTGCTGTTAAGCCATAATCTAATAAATAATCTGTTCTCATAATTCCCAGAATGGGAAATAGCAAACAAAATATGCTGGCAGTGATTCCGATTTGGTGGTTGTTAAATAAATATTTGCCTAGATGATATACTGACAGAATAATTATAGCTGTATATAATAAGTTCACTAAACTAGATTGGTCGTATCCCTTGCCAAAGAGAAACAAAAAGGGTACTGTGCAAATATATACAAATGGAGCGCGATAACTAGGAGTTAATGCCCATAAGGATAACCACCAATCACTTGAGAAGAGATTAAAATTTTCAAAGATGCGATAATGACTTAATGCTCCTGTTAAGTGTGCGCTTTGATCGTGGGCAGGAATAGAATCATCTAAGAAAAACCAAGTTCTATCTATAATTAATGCTAATAACCAAATTATGAATAGGATTAAATAATATTTTTGAAATTTCAAGCTATGGAAATAATTCATATTTATAAAAACGATAAATTTACCCAATTTTAATTATTTGTTGAAAATAATTTATTGTTTAATAACAAAGTGTTTATAGCACTTCCCGGTGTTATGAAGTACAAGAACCCCACCTCCAACCCCCTTCGGGTGAATGCCTCCGGCACGCTACGCGGTAAGCGCAGCCATGCCCGCAGGGCTTTACACCAGTCGCCTACGGTGGGAAACCCGCCTACAGCGCTGGTTCACCGCAAGCGATGAGAGGGCTATGATGTACCTCATAAGAGCGGAAACCGCTGTATTTGATATCTTTGTTGTGAATTCGAGATTAACAAGTCTATACCAAATAATCAATAACTGTGAATCAACCTGTCTATTCTTTAGTTATCCCCATTTACAACGAAGAAGAAAATATAACAGAAATGTATAGCCGTCTAATTAATGTCATGGCACAGTTAGACGGTGAAGCTGAACTGATTTTAATTGATGATGGTAGCCGCGATCGCTCTTTGAGTATGATCCGCGAACTTCACCACCATAATAATCGAGTGCGTTACCTGAGTCTAGCTAGGAATTTTGGTCATCAAATTGCTGTAACAGCAGGCTTAAACTTTGTCCAGGGCAAAAGTATTATTGTCATGGATGCTGACTTACAAGATCCACCAGAGTTAATCGTCACAATGATTGATAAATGGCATGAAGGATACCAAGTAGTTTATGCCCAGCGCATATCACGTCAAAAAGAAAGCCGGCTAAAACGCTTAATGGCGTATCTTTTTTATCGCATTCTCAAGCGTTTGGCTAAAGTTGACATTCCTGTGGATACAGGCGACTTTTGTTTAATGGATAGACAGGTAGTAGATATCCTCAATGCGATGCCAGAACGTCACCGTTATATTCGTGGTTTACGCGCTTGGGTAGGTTTTCGACAAACATCCGTACTTTTTGAAAGAAGCCCCCGTTATGCTGGAGATGTAAAATATACTTTTACAAAGTCTTTATCCTTGGCCGTTGATGGTATTATCTCATTTTCCATAGTTCCCCTGAGACTTGCCACTTATTTAGGGCTGTTATCTGCTGCTATTGCGTTAATTATGATATTTCTCGTGCTTTATTGGCGGATATTTGCACCAGTATCTCCCTTGATAGGCTACACATTAATTACAATTGCCATGTTTTTCTTAGGGTCAGTTCAGTTAATTTGTATTGGCATTTTAGGTGAATATATTGGCAGAATTTACGAAGAAGTCAAAGGTCGTCCTCTTTATACACTTAAAGAAACCGGAGGTTTTACAAAAACTTGATCTGCTTATACAGCACTTCCCGATATTCTGAGGTACAAGAACCCTACCTCCAAACCCCTCCTCCTTCGGATGATGCCTCCAGCACGCTACGCGTTAGCAAAGCTCTCACGTTGTGGCAAACCAGTCGCCTACAGCAACGGTTCACTGCAAGCGATGAGAGGGCTAAGATGTACCTCATATAATTGGAAACCGCTATATATTAGGACTTCTCTTAGTAGTCACGGATCTTGTTGTTTATCTAAAAAATGAGAATTAAGAGATTTAGGTAAAATTTGTGTCTTTACAAGAATTTAGTTTATTACTAGTATCAGTTCTTATCAGCGTTGCTGGGCAATTTTTATTAAAAATGGGGGCGATCAAATTAGGTAAGGTTGATGCTGGGAACATTTTTAGTCTGATTTTCAACATGATCACCATACCAGAAATATTATTAGGACTAACCTGTTATGGTATTGGTGCGATCGCCTACATTTTACTACTAACAAGAGTAAATCTTAGTGTTGCTGCTCCTGCTGTATCAGTTGGTTATATATTTTCGGTATTATTAGGGTTCTTTTTTTTAAAAGAACCTATACCTTTCATCCGTCTTGTAGGATTAAGTTTAATAGTCACAGGAGTAATATTAGTGGTTTGGAGAAAATAAAACAGCAACAGTTACTAATAAAATCCTCTTAGTGCATAAGCTTTTTCACTCTTGGAAATATCCAGAACCTTGACTTCTCAAAAAAGTTGGGTATTTACATTTTGAAAATTTTATGCTTTATGATTGTTACCCAGTCAGCAGTATTCTGACTAACACTCGGAATAATTATTTCCTAATTTTTTATTAAGAAAATACTTTTCCCTGTATGTTTGAAGAGTATCTATGTTAGCAACTAACTCAGCCTTGATTATGGGAAACTAGCATCAGTTCTTTTTCGGTTATCTATTTCATAGCTTCTCAAAACAACATAATGCCGTAAAAAAAATGAATTTTTTCTTTCAATAGAAGCTGGAAACTTACGCAGTAAAATATACATCTACAGTAATGTTACTGATATTTTGTGCCGTTATTTCATGGTAGATAATTTATTTCTAAAGTCTGGATTATATGGAATAATTATTGATTTATGATCCGACGATGTTGACAAATATCTAGACAAAATGTGTTATAACCTACCGTCAGAAGCATGACTGATGGTTCAACCTTTGAAGGAGCTATGCGGTGGAAAACAATAAGTCATTTTTTTGGACGCAGGGTATATTAATTGCGTTGGTTAGTTTAGCTGGTACGTTGGGTATTGGCTTTATGATGCTTGTTAGGACTAATACATCTGAGGCTCAAATTAGCCAAGATACTAGTATTAATTATATCAATGCTAAAGTAGGAACTCAGGAGCGTATTGAAGAATTTAAGGAGACAATGCTCTCCAGTTGGCAGCAAGAAGCGCAAGAGAAAGGGATTACTACCGACGTACCATTACGGTTTCAAGGGGCAACTATTAAGGAAGTTAAACTTCCTCCAGAACAAAAAGTGATTGCTCTTACGTTTGATGATGGGCCTTGGCCTAATAGTACAATCCAAGTACTGGATATCCTGAAGAAGAATAAGATTAAAGGAACATTTTTTGTTGTTGGGCAAAATGTCAAGAATTATCCCGACTTAGCCAAGCGGGTAGTTACCGATGGTCACACTATTGCTAATCATACCTGGCATCATTGGTATCACCACATGAACCCGCAAATGGCAGCCTATGAAGTTGCTAATACTACAGATATTATTTATAAAACTACAGGTGTAAAAACTAGTTTGTTTCGTCCACCTGGAGGCAATATGAAAAATGGGGTAGTAGCTTACGCTAGAAGCAATAAGTATGCAACTATTATGTGGTCTACAGATTCAATAGACTATTCTCGTCCTGGTGTACCAAGGTTGATTAACAATGTATTCAGGGGAGCAAAATCTGGTGGGATTGTGTTAATGCATGATGGTGGTGGCGATCGCACTAACACTGTTAAGGCTTTACCAGAAATCATCAGTAGATTCCGCAAGCAGGGTTATGAGTTTGTTACTATTCCAGAACTTTTAGAAATGCAAGATAAAAATCTAGAGTTAATGGCTAAGAAGAAGTAATTAGTAACCCATTGAAGGGCGGGGTTTCCCCGCCTCTACGATTAAACAGAACTTAGCTGTTTTTGTTCTGAAGTTGCTTCAGGATTTGCTTCAGGACTGTCAGATTCAGAAGGTGGCACTAACTGCCAAAACTTGGGTAAAAATTCTGCCCAGTTTTGTAAAATTAGCTGTGCTTTGGGTGAATTGGTGCGATCGCTATGAGCTTTAATTAATTCGTAAAGTTGTGTTGCACCTGCTTCTGTAACTACCCTTTGGGTGTTAACAATAGCCTTGTTGACTAATTCCGGGAAATCACCATCTTCATCTAAGAAGTAGCCTAGTCCCCCAGTCATACCCGCACCTACGTTGCGGCCGACTTTACCCAGGACGACAATCACGCCACCAGTCATATATTCGCAGCAGTGATCACCAGCCCCTTCAATTACCGCAGTTCCTTTAGAATTACGGACAGCAAAGCGTTCTCCGGCTAAACCATTGGCAAATAACACGCCACCAGTAGCACCATAAAGACAGGTATTGCCAACGATCACGTTTTGTGCAGGGTCATAGTTAGCATCTGCTGGGGGTTTGATGATAATTTCCCCACCGTGCATTCCCTTGCCTACGTAGTCGTTAGCTTCTCCTACCAGTGTCAGATTTAAACCAGGCAGGTTAAATGCACCAAAGCTTTGCCCGACACTACCTTGGAAATTGAGGTTAATCTGCCCTTCAAAGCCACTATCACCGTATTGGGAAGCGATCGCACCCGCTAATCTTGCACCCACTGTTCTGTCTGTGTTGACAATGGAAATCGTTTTGTTGACAGTAGTTTGATTCTTAATTGCGGCTTGAATATCTACATCAGCCAGCAATTGGTCATCTACAACTGCGCCGTTGCTGTGAACTTCTTCATGCACCAACCAGCTACGGTTTTGTTTTGCGTCTGGTAGTTTAGTTAAGCAATCGAGATTGAGAGATTTGGTTTTGGTTAAACTCGCATCAGCCCGGACTGTTAATAAATCAGCCCTACCAATTAATTCGGTTAAGGAACGATAACCTAATCTAGCTAATAGACTGCGGACTTCTTCAGCCACAAAATAGAAGAAGTTAACGACGTGTTCTGGTACACCACTAAACCGTTTCCGCAATTCTTCTTTTTGAGTGGCCACACCCTTGGGACAGGTATTTAAATGACATACCCGTGCCATGATACAGCCTTCAGCAATCATGGCGATGGAACCAAAACCGAACTCTTCTGCGCCCATTAATGCCCCAATCAGGACATCCCAGCCACTCTTGAGACCGCCATCTACCCTCAAAATGACGCGATCGCGCAATCCATTTTCCATCAACACCCGATGCACTTCACTTAATCCGAGTTCCCACGGGCTACCAGCGTGTTTAATAGAACTCAAAGGAGATGCACCAGTACCGCCATCATGGCCAGAAATCTGGATAATATCGGCGTTGGCTTTGGCTACACCAGCCGCAATTGTGCCAATCCCGATTTCAGCCACCAATTTCACTGAAACCTGTGCTTTTGGGTTAATTTGATGCAGGTCAAAAATCAACTGCGCTAGGTCTTCAATGGAGTAGATATCATGGTGGGGTGGTGGGGAGATCAAAGTTACGCCAGGTTTAGAACGACGCAACATGGCAATGTAAGGGCTAACTTTTGGACCCGGTAGTTGTCCACCTTCCCCTGGTTTTGCACCTTGGGCGATTTTGATTTCAATTTGTTTGGCGCTGGCTAGGTATCCGGGAGTGACACCAAAACGACCGGAAGCGACTTGTTTGATGGCGCTAGAAGCTGTGTCACCATTTCTCAAACCATTCAAATGGGGGAGAGTGGGTGAATGTCCCGTTGTGTCAACATCATTTAATACTTTGTAACGAACCGGATCTTCGCCACCTTCACCAGAATTAGATTTACCACCAATGCGATTCATAGCGATCGCTAAAGTTTCATGGGCTTCCCGTGATAAAGCACCTAAGGACATTCCTCCAGTACAGAAGCGTTGAGCAATCTCGCTGACTGATTCTACTTCTTCGATGGGGATAGATGAGCAATCGCTTGTAAAATCTAATAAATCTCGCAAAGCTGTTGCTGGTCTACCTTGCAAATGCTGTTTATAAACTTCATAATGGTCATAATTCTTCCCATCTACAGCCTTATGCAGCGCCTTCACCAGTTCCGGACTATTACTATGATATTCACCACCGGGACGATATTGGACAAACCCCAGATTTTCTAATTTCTTCGCTGACAGTTCCGGGAAACCTTTGGTGTGGAAAGAAAGCACCTCTTGAGCTAGTTCCTGACAACTCAGCCCACCAATACGGGAAGTTGTCCCCCAGAAACCCAACGTTAATAAATCTCCACCAATACCAATAGCTTCAAATATTTGTGCTGCTTGATAGCTAGAAAGCAGAGAAATTCCCATTTTTGAGAGAATTTTCAACAAACCTGATTCTACAGCTTGGCGATAATTTGCGATCGCCTGTTCCAGAGTCAGATTATTAATTTTCCCCCGTTCCATAAACTGTTGCGTTTTCGGGTCAGACCACCAATTACGCACAGTATCCAAAGCCATATACGGACAAACCGCACCAGCACCGTATCCCAAAAGACAAGCAAAATGATGAGTACTCCAGCATTGGGCGGTATGAACAACCAAAGATGTTTTCATCCGTACACCCTCGCGGATTAAGTAATGGTGAACCGCACCCACAGCCAACAAAGGCGGAATATAGGTATATTCGGCACTTATTCCCTCTTTTTCCCCTTGATTAAGAATTGGGTGAATCTTATCACTCAATATCAAAATCTTTGCACCAGCCCGCACCGATTCCGCCGCTTGTTTTTGTAAAGCTTCCACAGCAGCTTTTAAACTATTTGGACCAGCCGCAATGGAGAACAAAGTTGACAACTCAGCAGTCGCAAATCCTGACAGCTTAATTGCGGCTAACTCACTTTCCGTCAATACAGGTGATTCTAGCTTCAGTCTGCGGGCGTGTTCTGGTTGAGGATCTAATAAATTACCTCTTTCACCCAATTCCACAGTCAAGGACATCACCAACTTTTCCCGTAATGGGTCAATAGGTGGGTTTGTCACCTGAGCAAAACGCTGTTTAAAATAGTCATACAGCAAGTGGGGTTTTTCTGACAACACCGCTAACGGAATATCATCCCCCATGCAGAAAGTCGGTTCTGCACCATTATTAGCCATAGGCTGAATCACCATTTCTACATCTTCTGTGGTGTAGCCAAAAGCAATTTGCTGTTGAAGTAAAGTTTGTTTATCCAGTTTGTCAGAAGTCAGATGTCCGTTGTCAGTTGGATGATGACCATTTCCGTTTCCATTAGCAACTGATGGTTTTACCAACTGTTTCAACTCTTGACGGTGTTGTTGCAACCAATCGCCATAGGGATGTAAGTTGGCAATACGCTGTTTAATTTCCCAGTTCTTCAAAATCTCATTGCTGCTTAAATCCACAGCAATCATTTGTCCTGGTCCCAATCTGCCTTTTTCCAAAATGTCAGCTTCTGGGAATTCGATAACACCTGCTTCGGAAGCAACCACAATATAGTCATCTTTAGTAATCACATAACGAGCAGGTCTTAAACCATTGCGGTCTAAAGTAGCACCAACTCTTTTCCCGTCACTAAATACCAAAAGTGCAGGGCCATCCCAGGCTTCTTGCAAACCGCTGTAATATTCGTAGAAATCAACAATTTCCGGATAATTCTGTAAAGAAGGTTGATTTTTATAAGCCTCTGGAACCATCATCATTAAGGCTTCCAAGGGGCTGCGTCCAGAACGGACGAGCAACTCCAGCACGTTATCAAGGGTAGCTGAATCGCTGCTGTCAATATTTACCAGTGGCTTAAATTCATCTTCTCGACCATTCCATACAGGGTGATCTAAGGTGGCTTCTCGTGCCATCATCCAGTTAATGTTACCCAACAGTGTATTGATTTCGCCATTGTGACCTAGTAGCCGCATTGGTTGCGCCAAAGGCCATTTCGGCATCGTGTTGGTACTAAAACGGCGATGATAAACAGCAAAAGCGATTTTAAAAGCTGGATTTTTTAAATCTTCGTAAAACTCTCCCAATACTGCCGAACGCACCATCCCTTTGTAGACAATTGTGCGGCTAGATAAGGAGCAGACATAAAATTCTTCTGAGATATTTTTGGCAGCTTTGACAATGCGACGGCGGGTAATATACAGTTCTCGTTCTAATTCGTCGCCGCTTTTATCAGCTGAACTGAGAAAAACTTGTTCTATTTGGGGTTGATTCTCTTTCGCTTGCACCCCTAATACATCTGGACGCACAGGGACTACTCGCCAGCCCAATACAGTCAATTTTTCTTCAGCCGCTACTTGCTCAAATACAGCTTTTGCTTGTTGGGCTGCTTTTTGGTCTTGGGGCAAAAATATCATTCCTACCGCCATTTTGCCAGTGTTGGCAACATCAATTCCTTCTTGTTGAAACAATTCCCAAGGAATCGCTGTCAAGATACCTGCACCATCACCAGAATCTTTGTCAGCACTACAACCACCTCTGTGTTCTAAGCAGGTAAGAGCAGTTAGAGCTTTTTCTAAAATTTCATGGTTGGCACGATTTTGGCGATGAGCAATGAAGCCGACACCACAAGCATCTCTTTCTTCTACTAACCACTTTTGCCCTTGGTAGGTATCTTTAATTTCCATCTCCGACGATGTGATTTTTTGACCCTGATTTAACTGTTGATGATTCATACTCTATTCCTGAAATGTTGAGTTACAGATTTTGCCACTGTTGCTACTGCTGGGAAAAAAATTTCTAAGATTGAGCGTTGGAGAAATAAATAGTCACGAAAATTTAGGGAAAAAAAATTTTAACTTCGAGTTAACTTTTTAGCTCACTCGTGTTAAAATCACCGCGTTATTTTTTTATTTGCTTATGCACTGCTGGAAAAACTAACTTTGTGCGAATAATCTGGTTTCCCTGACATTACTTGTATTTAATGTGGTAAGGCTAAGTATTTTTTCAATCCTTTTTTGACCAGATAAAGGATAACTGTCAGATATCACCTATCTCGGCATACCTGAAATCAAATTTCAACTGAACAGTCTAATGTCCTGAAAGCCGCAATTATCCTGATGCAGCACCAAAGTCAGCGTATTACACTATATGCCCATTTGACAATTCCTAAAATATCTTCTGTTGTCGTCTATATTTTTGCTGCTTACTTATTGCCATTTGTCTTGTCATCAACTAGACCTCACTTAAAGTTGCAACAGTGGCAGCTATCGGTGAGCAGGGAATTTTTTCATCTAGAGTTTGAATATCAAGACTACTATTATAGCTTATTTAAGGATGGTGTCCTTAAGAACATTGTGCGTTGGTAATTTTGGCGTGAAATTTGCTTGCCAGTTTTTACAAGATATAAAAATCCAACCTACATAATATCATGTTTGTTGAAAAGCAAAAACATATTTTTTTAATATTTCCTCATACCAGCTTAAGGTGGTAACGTTCAAAAGTACTTAGAGAAGGATAGTCAAAATGCCGAATCGTTGCGGACAAGCACAGATGAATACCCTTGTCCTAATTAGCAATAGCAAGTTTTTCCGCTACTCTGTGTCCTCAATTCTGGCGACAGCGCTGTGCTTAACTACTGGTGCGACTAAAGTCCAAGAGTCGGCTGCAAATGCTCAATCTTTGCCAAGCTTTATTTCCCAATTGCCAACACCTGCTTCATCACAAGTGATACCATCCGGTAATCAAATTTCTCTTAATGGTCGTACAGTACAAGGAGCCTGGTTACAGCAACGGGAAAGTGATGGTATGGTGACAACTCATCTTAGTGATGGGGTGTTGAGGCAATTAATGGGGGTAGATTTATTAAGTAGCAGTAATCCTAATCAACAACCAGTGGAGTGGTTTTCGTCAGGTATACCAGCACTTCAGGCCAAGTTGTTGGGAGGATATCGCTATTTAGATATTTCGAGTTTTGCTCAAACAGCGGGCTGGCAAATGCAAGCCAATGGTAATATTTTGGTGATTTCTACCCCGCCAGCGCAAGTCAACAATATTCGTCAAGGTAAACAAACTTGGGGTGACAGACTTGTTGTTGATTTAGATCGTCCAACACCGTGGAAAGTTGCACAAGGGCAACCTATAAAAAGACCTGTTGATCCCAACGCGCCAACTTCTAAACCCGCTGCACCACCGAATAGAGAGTGGATAGTTACCCTAGATAGTAAGGCTGATAACGGCTTAATTCAACGTTATGCACCCCAACCGATAACACCACCAGAACAGTTAAAACAATTACCGACTCCTGAACCACTAATTCAAAAAGTGGAGATGGTGAGTAACCAAACAAATATTCATCTTAGCGTTCCCTTTGGATTATCTCCTCGAATTATTACCGTTGCTAACCCCAATCGTTTAGTGATTGATATTCGACCCGATGCTTTAGTAGCAAAGGATATCACCTGGGCTAAGGGATTACGCTGGCAACAAAAGTTTATCAATGTAGGTACAGAAAGCTTTCCTGTGGTTTGGTTAGAAGTTAATCCCAGGGAAGTTGGTATCATGCTAAAACCTATGTGGGCAAGTTCTGATATCTTGGCGGGTACTGCCCCCTTGATTCAAACTGCACAACGTTATTTAGCCGTAGCGGGTATTAATGGTGGTTATTTTAACCGTAATAATAGATTTCCTTTAGGGGCAATTCGTCAGGATAATCAATGGATATCGGGGCCAATTTTAAACCGAGGTGCGATCGCTTGGAATGATTCAGGACAATTTTACTTTGGTCGTCTCACTTTAAATGAAACTTTAATCAGTGCCAATAACAAGCCTTTGCCAATTCTTTTTCTTAACAGTGGCTACGTACAGAGTGGCATTGCCCGTTACACCTCAGCATGGGGAGCTACTTACACCCCCATCATTGATAATGAAATTCTTCTAGTCGTCCAAAATAACCAAATTACCAATCAGTTATCCGGTGGTAAAGCTGGTGAAACTAATGTCCCTATTCCCCAAAATGGCTATCTACTAACTCTGCGCGGCACTGCTATCAGTAACGCATCTCAATTACCTACTGGCACAAAAGTCAGTCTTAACAGCACCACTACTCCCAATGAGTTTAGCCGTTACCCCTACATAATTGGCGCAGGCCCATTATTATTACAAAATCGGCAAATTGTCCTTGATGCCACAGCCGAAAAATTCAGCGCCGCTTTCATCGCCGAAAAAGCTATTCGTAGCGGTATTTGTACCACCACAACAGGTAATCTACTCATTACTGCCGTACATACTCGCGCGGGCGGATATGGACCCACCTTAGCCGAACACGCCCAATTAATGCAAGTTATGGGCTGTGTAAATGCCCTCAATTTGGACGGTGGTAGTTCTACGAGTTTATACTTAGGAGGACAACTACTAGATCGTTCCCCCAATACAGCAGCCCGTGTCCATAACGGTATCGGTATTTTTCTGCAACCACAGCCATAAACCTACTCAAAACTAAATAGTTGCTTAGGACAGGGAAAAGGGAATGGGGAACAATGCAAAGAATACAGCGATTTCATTCGTGTTCAAAAATACTTAAGTATTTTTTCCTAAGTACTTAAATAGGACTGACACAAAAACCTCTGAAACTCTTATTTCTCAGTGTCCTCTGCGTCCTCTGTGGTTCGTTTTTCCAGATATTGTCCGTAACTTCTGCTAAAAATGTCAAACTACCAAAAATAGGTTTTAATTTTGCATCTTAATTTTCCCCAAACGCTGATTCTGCAATAATTTTTAAAGCTGCGAACAAGCTGGGTTTTGTATTGATGAAGAGTTAGTGTAGACCCAAGACTTTCACTGCAAATGGGTTACGCCATAACATCTGATTTTGCTATGGTTATGAAAGTGAAATTAATTTACTAATTCTCGCACTGGCAATATCAGCCACAATTCTCTCATCAATTATTAAGAATAATAAAATCTTTGTATGTCCCAAAATGAGGTAGCTATGGCTCAATTGACAGAAACCACACCAACTAACACTCTACCCTTTAGCGCCGCACTTAATTCTCGAAGTATTGCTGCAAGTGAATTACGTCCTTGGGGTTCTTTCACAGTTTTGGAAGAAGGGCGCGGATATAAGATTAAACGCATTGAAGTTAAACCTGGACATCGCCTCAGTTTACAAATGCACCACCACCGCAGCGAACATTGGATTGTTGTATCAGGTACAGCTAAGGTTGTTTGTGGTGAGAAAGAAATTTTACTGAGTAATAATCAGTCAACCTATGTACCCCAATGCACCGTTCATCGTTTAGAGAATCCTGGTGTGATTCCCTTAATTTTGATTGAAGTGCAGAATGGTGAATACTTAGGCGAAGATGATATTATTCGCTACCAAGATGATTATGCACGCAGTGAAAGATAAAGGTGGGACTGGGAAGATGGGGAGAATATTTATAGCCATAGATATCTAGTGGAAAAGGCTGTAGAGATGTTCCATATAACGTCTCTACAATGGTTCTAAGAAACGTACATTTAATTGTCACGCTCTTGTCTAATCGATAAGGTGATGAGGACATCAATTAATGATGAAACTAATGCTGCAAAAGGTTTGTACTCCTTCTAATTCTGACTTCTGACCCCTGACTCCTACTTGATCACGCAAGCTATAGCCATACTCCTGTAATATTGAATATGGAGTTGCGGATCGCTATAAAAATTCCATGATTCAATTGAGTCTAGCCGCTATTAATGAGATCAAGCGATTAAAATCTAAACAACAGCCGAACATATTTTTTCGCTTACAAATCAAGACTGGCGGCTGTTCTGGCTTGTTTTATGATATTGCTTTTGATGAAATAGTCAAGGTAGAAGATCAGGTTTTCGACTTGAATATGATCCAAGTCATCATAGACAATCAAACCCTCAATTACATCAAAGGTTTGAAATTAGATTATTCAGAGGATCTTATGGGTGGAGGTTTTCGGTTCTATAACCCATTAGCAATCTCTACCTGTAGCTGTGGTAATTCTTTCTCTATTATTCAGTAAGCGATTAGGAATGCACAACTGAATAATTAACAAAATAATAATTGACATAAAAACACAAAAAACGCTATAATCAGGATTTGTTAAAATAGAACATAAGCAGCTTTACGCGCTGTAACTCATGCCAACAATACAGCAGCTAATACGCACAGAACGCGAACAAGCGCGTCAGAAAACCAAGTCCCCTGCTCTGAAACAATGCCCTCAACGCCGAGGCGTTTGTACCAGAGTATACACAACTACCCCTAAAAAACCTAACTCAGCTCTCCGCAAAGTAGCAAGAGTCAGACTAACATCTGGATTTGAAGTCACAGCTTACATTCCAGGCATTGGTCATAACTTGCAAGAACACTCTGTTGTGATGATTCGTGGTGGACGGGTAAAGGACTTACCGGGCGTGAGATACCACATTATTCGTGGCACGTTAGATACAGCCGGAGTTAAAGACCGCAAGCAAGGACGTTCCAAATATGGAACCAAGCGCCCTAAAGAAGCTAAAAAATAGGAACTAGGCGATTAATCGCATCAAAAACGATTAATCGTCTCACCTCAAGCCCCATAAAACACAAAATATAGCGGTGCGTTCTTGTTTAAGAAATCAAGCTGTAACTTGCACTAAGCGAGCAAGTGTAAGGGTTTTAAAGCCGAATACTTTAATGCGATCGCAGCACTTTAATGTAAATATTAAAGTTGATGATGTAGTCGCCTTGTGTGTCTGGTAGAGGGTTAGGAAAAATCAGTTTAGCCTTGTTGTGACTAAAGCTAAAACTCAAGGAAATTTTGAGAGGCTACTTACACATCTTTTAGGCTCCTATGTTCTGATAGCATATAATTTCGTTGCCAAATTCCGAATTGAAGGATGAAGTATGTCTCGTCGTGGTGTTAGTCAAAGGCGCCCAGTTCCGTCTGACTCAGTGTACAACAGTCGCCTTGTGAGCATGATTATCAGGCGGATCATGCGTCATGGCAAGAAATCACTTGCCGCCAGAATTGTGTATGATGCCTTAAAAACTATTGAAGAACGCACTGGTGCCGGTGCTTTGGAAACATTTGAAAGAGCAGTGCGAAACGCAACGCCTTTAGTGGAAGTAAAAGCTCGACGAGTAGGTGGAGCGACTTATCAAGTCCCAATGGAAGTGCGTTCAGATCGGGGTACTACCCTGGCATTGCGTTGGTTAGTGCAGTTCTCTAGGTCTAGACCTGGACGTACCATGGCCAGTAGACTAGCAAATGAGTTAATGGACGCTGCTAACGAAACAGGAAGCTCAATTCGCAAGCGGGAAGAAACGCACCGGATGGCTGAAGCGAATAAAGCATTTGCACATTATCGCTACTAATTTGAGAAACGATATATCGCCTCAAAGCGGTATATCTTCAAATTTCTCGAACAGACGGTTTTCCGTAAAAGTATAGAATCTTAACAAAGAGTAATATACAAGATATCATGAGGCGAAAACTATAGGAGGTAATTGTGGCACGTACACACCCGCTAGAGAAAGTACGCAATATCGGTATTGCGGCGCATATAGATGCGGGAAAAACAACGACAACAGAGAGAATATTATTTTACTCTGGGATAATTCATAAAATTGGTGAAGTTCACGAAGGAACTGCCGTAACAGACTGGATGGATCAGGAGCGGGAGCGGGGAATTACCATTACTGCCGCTGCTATCAGCACCAGCTGGAAAGATCATCAAATTAACATTATCGATACTCCTGGCCACGTTGACTTCACCATTGAAGTGGAACGTTCCATGCGCGTGTTAGATGGTGTAATCGCCGTCTTTTGTTCCGTCGGTGGTGTCCAACCACAATCTGAGACAGTGTGGCGGCAAGCAGACCGTTATAGCGTGCCTCGGATTGCTTTTATTAACAAAATGGATCGCACGGGTGCGAACTTCTATAGAGTTCATGAGCAAATGCGCGATCGCTTGCGGGCAAATGCGATCGCCATTCAGCTACCCATCGGTAGTGAAAATGACTTTAAGGGCATCATTGACTTGGTACGGATGTGTGCTTACATATACAACAATGACCAAGGAACTGATATTGAAGAAGCAGCAATTCCAGCAGAATTGCTAGAACAAGCGAACGAATACCGCACCAAGCTAGTTGAAGCAGTATCAGAAACCGATGATGCTCTGATGAATAAGTACTTCGAGGGCGAAGAACTGACAGAAGCAGAAATCCGTTTAGCCCTACGTAAAGGCACAACTGCGGGAACTATTGTGCCAGTACTTTGCGGTTCAGCCTTCAAAAACAAAGGCGTGCAGTTGATGTTAGATGCAGTCGTAGATTACCTACCTGCACCAACAGAAGTGCCACCAATTCAAGGCTTATTACCCAATGGTGAGACTGTCGAGCGTCGGGCAGATGACAACGAACCCCTAGCCGCCCTGGCATTCAAAATCATGGCTGACCCCTACGGTCGCCTTACCTTCGTTCGTGTTTATTCTGGTGTGTTGAAAAAGGGTAGCTACGTCCTCAACGCCAGTAAAGACAAGAAAGAACGGATTTCCCGCCTAGTGCTGATGAAAGCGGATGACCGACAAGACGTGGAAGAACTGCGGGCAGGTGATTTAGGCGCAGCATTAGGATTAAAAGACACCTTAACAGGTGACACTTTATGCGATGAAGGATCACCAGTCATTCTGGAATCCCTATTCATTCCTGAGCCTGTGATCTCGGTAGCGGTTGAACCCAAAACCAAGAATGACATGGACAAATTGTCCAAGGCCTTGCAATCCCTTTCAGAAGAAGATCCCACCTTCCGTGTCCGCGTTGATCCAGAAACCAACCAAACCGTAATTGCGGGGATGGGTGAACTGCACCTAGAAATTTTGGTAGACCGGATGTTACGGGAATTTAAAGTGGAAGCAAATGTGGGTGCGCCACAGGTAGCTTACCGCGAAACAATTCGTAAAGCCGTTAACAAAATTGAAGGGAAATTCATCCGTCAAAGTGGTGGTAAAGGACAGTACGGTCACGTTGTCATCAATTTAGAGCCAGGAGAACCAGGCACAGGTTTTGAATTCGTCTCCAAGATTGTTGGTGGTACCGTACCCAAAGAATACGTTAGCCCGGCAGAACAGGGAATGAAAGAATGTTGTGAATCCGGTGTTGTCGCTGGATATCCACTCATTGATGTCAAAGCTACTTTGATAGATGGTTCTTACCACGATGTAGACTCTTCGGAAATGGCTTTCAAAATTGCCGGCTCAATGGCAATGAAAGAGGCGGTATCGAAAGCTTCTCCAGTACTGTTAGAGCCTATGATGAAAGTTGAAGTGGAAGTTCCCGAAGACTTTATCGGCAACGTTATTGGCGACCTCATCGCCCGTCGGGGACAGATTGAAAGCCAAAGCACTGAACAAGGACTCGCTAAGGTGACATCCAAAGTTCCACTAGCGACTATGTTTGGCTACGCTACAGATATTCGGTCTAAGACCCAAGGCCGGGGTATCTTTACAATGGAGTTCAGCCACTATGAAGAGGTGCCTCGCAGCGTGGCTGAAACTATCATTGCAAAAAGCAAAGGGAACGCTTAATTAAAAAAGGAAACGAGCATTCATGGCACGCGCAAAGTTTGAAAGGAATAAACCCCACGTTAATATCGGTACTGTTGGCCACGTTGACCACGGCAAAACTACCTTAACAGCAGCTATTACCATGACCTTGGCTGCGGCTGACAGCAATAATAAAGGTAAAGGGTACGCTGACATTGATAATGCACCCGAAGAAAAAGCACGGGGTATTACCATCAATACCGCTCACGTTGAGTATGAAACTGGCGATCGCCATTATGCTCACGTAGACTGTCCTGGACACGCTGACTATGTGAAAAACATGATCACTGGTGCAGCCCAAATGGATGGTGGGATCTTGGTGGTTTCAGCGGCAGATGGCCCTATGCCCCAAACTCGTGAACACATCCTCTTGGCAAAACAAGTAGGTGTACCCAGTCTAGTTGTCTTCTTAAATAAAGAAGATATGGTAGACGACGCGGAATTGATGGAGTTGGTAGAACTAGAAGTTAGAGAATTGCTATCTAGTTATGATTTTCCCGGTGATGACATCCCCATTGTTACAGGCTCTGGTCTCAAAGCTCTCGAAGTAATGACCAAGAATCCCAAGGTACAGCGTGGAGAAGATCCCTGGGTAGATAAAATCTACGCACTGATGGATGCTGTAGATTCCTACATCCCCACTCCTGAGCGGGCTGTTGACCTACCCTTCCTGATGGCTGTGGAAGACGTATTCTCCATTACAGGTCGTGGTACTGTGGCTACCGGTCGGATTGAACGCGGTATTGTCAAAGTCGGCGATAACGTTGAATTAGTAGGCATTAGAGACACTCGCGCCACCACCGTAACTGGGATCGAGATGTTCAAGAAGAGTCTTGATCAAGGTATGGCTGGAGATAACGCAGGTGTACTACTCCGTGGTATTCAAAAAGCTGATATTGAACGGGGTATGGTAATTGCCAAGCCAGGTTCAATTAAACCTCACACTCAATTTGAAGGTGAAGTTTACGTCCTTACAGAAAAGGAAGGTGGTCGGAAAACACCATTCTTCGCTGGCTATCGTCCTCAATTTTATGTACGGACAACTGATGTAACTGGAACGATTACAAGCTACACATCAGATGACGGTGGCACCGTGGAAATGGTGATGCCCGGAGATCGCATCAAGATGAGCGTAGAACTAATCAACCCGATCGCGATTGAGCAAGGTATGCGCTTTGCTATTCGTGAAGGTGGTCGCACTATTGGTGCTGGTGTCGTTTCTAAAATCATCAAATAGTACATTCTTGCTTTCGTAAACATTGGAGCAGAGATGCTAACGTTCGTCTCTGCTCCTTTCTATTCCTTCTATATAAGGATTGGCTATTGGGAATAATCTAGTCCTCAGTACCCAGTTTTTATTCATTTAATTCTTGTAATCAATCAGAACCTGGAAAACTCAAGATGGCAACTTTACAGCAGCAGAAGATTAGAATTCGCTTACAGGCTTTTGACAGACGGTTACTAGATACATCTTGCGAGAAGATTGTAGACACTGCTAACCGTACTAACGCTACAGCTATAGGTCCGATTCCTTTACCAACCAAACGTAGGATATATTGTGTACTGAGATCGCCTCACGTCGATAAGGATTCCCGCGAACATTTTGAAACCCGCACCCATCGTCGCATTATTGACATTTATCAACCCTCTTCTAAAACTATTGATGCGCTGATGAAGTTGGATTTACCATCTGGCGTAGATATTGAAGTAAAACTGTAATTAGTTATTGGTCATTAGCACTAGGAAAAATGACCAATCACCAATGCTTAGAGACTCCATTAGTATTAATATTGACCTAGCCCTGAGACAAATTTCTTCAGGGCTTTTTATTTAGCTGTAAAACAAATGATAAAATATAAAAAAAGCACGGGAAAAATAGGGAAAAATAAATTTTTTAAGATGAAATTTATACTTAACTAACAATGACATCCTCTTCTAAAATTGCAGTTCGTGAATTACCTCTGTTCCCGTTACCCGAAGTGGTTCTATTCCCAACTAGACCATTACCTCTACATATCTTTGAATTTCGCTACAGAATCATGATGAACACGATTTTGGAGAGCGATCGCAGGTTTGGAGTCTTGATGGTCGATCCAGTCAAAGGTACAATTGCCAATGTCGGCTGCTGCGCGGAAATTATTCATTACCAACGAATGCCTGATGACCGCATGGAAATGTTAACTTTGGGGCAGCAACGATTTCGTGTTTTAGAGTATGTACGTGAAAAGCCCTATCGTGTCGGTTTGGTAGAATGGATTGAAGACCATCCGCCATCTAAGGATTTGCGACCTTTAGCTACTGAAGTAGAACAGCTACTAACAGATGTTGTCCGTCTTTCAGCCAAGTTAACTGAAAAAGATATTGAATTGCCAGAAGATTTGCCCGATTTACCAACAGAGCTATCTTACTGGGTGGCAAGTAACCTTTATGGTGTAGCTCCAGAGCAGCAAGCATTGCTAGAAATACAGGATACTGTGGTTCGCTTAGAACGGGAAGCAGAAATTTTGACTTCTACTCGTAATCATCTAGCAGCTCGTTCTGTGCTAAAAGACACTTTTAATAATTCGTAATTAACAGATTTAGGCGGGCAGAGATGCCCACCCCACAGAATTTAGACTGATTTGAGTCATACAGTTTCAGTGTTAATGGCTAATTGCCAAGACATTATAACTGCCAAAAATCTTGAGAATTTCTGTATAATTACTTAATTCAGCCAAAGCAGCTTGCATTGATGCTGTATTGGCATTTGCTTCTATATCAATGAAAAATAAGTATTCTCCTAAAGAGCGTTTCGTGGGACGAGACTCAATGCGACTGAGATTAAGACCTAGTTGAGCAAATACTTGCAAAGCCTTAACTAGAGCGCCTGGTATATTAGCAGGTACGCTGAAAGCTAGGGAAGTATGACTGGTAGAGAATGTCTGGTAATCAGCATCGCTTTGAGCCTGACTTACTACCCAAAAGCGGGTACAGTTTTCTGGATAGTCGCTGATCCCACTGGCTAAAATGGGCAGGTTGTAAAGTTGTGCTGCTCTACTAGATGATATTGTCGCAGTTGTGATCTCCTGTTTGATTCGCTCTAGTGCCTCGGTGGTGGAGTTAGTAGGAACCAAATTTACATTTGGCAGACACTGCGCTAACCATCTTTGACATTGCGCTAAGGCTTGGGGATGAGAATAAACAGTTTGAATGCTCTCTAAGCTAGTTGCACAGGAAATTAAAGTATGGGAGATCGGCAGGATTAAAGCCAATTGAATTTTTAAACTTTCCAATTGCCACAGTTGATCTAATGTCATACTCACACTCCCTTCAATGGAATTCTCCACAGGGACAACTGCTAACTGGGATACTCCGGTAGCAACAGCCTCTAGTGATTGGGCAATGGTAGAATAAGGAGATAAGTTGGTGGCAATGCCCTGATTTTTTTGCAGCCAGTTGAGATAAAAAAAAGCTGCTTGTTCGGAATAAGTTCCTGGAGGTCCCAAATATGCGATCGTCGCTAAAGTCATACTTTTAACCTTTAGTTACAAATTTGATTGATAATTAAACAAGGTTATAGTTTTTTCTAAACAAATTAAGTTTATTAAAAAATATTAAAATTAGAAAACAATGCTTTAATTTGCTTATGGCTACCAAGTTTACTGCCTCCCAATCGGTCGAAATTTCTGTCCCCAAGCAGCCTATCCCTATTCAGCACTACTTACGTCAGCCTCAACGTCTTGTTAAGAGTTTGGCTGACAACACCCGGATTCAACAGATTTCCGAGGAAGTATTTCGCTTAAAAATGCGTCCTTTGGCTTTTATGTCATTGAGTATTCAACCCACTGTAGACATGAGAGTTTGGGCTGATTCCCAAGGAACGATTTATTTGCGATCGCTCGGTTGTGAAATCCTGGGGTTTGAGTATGTTAACCAGCGCTTTACCCTGAATTTAAAAGGTTATTTATCACCCTACCAGCTAAGTGGTGAGACTCGTCTGCAAGGAAAAGCTGATCTAGAGGTACTGGTGGATATTCCCCAACCATTTTCCCTAACACCAAAGCCGATTTTAGAAACGACAGGTAATGGTTTACTTAAAAGTGTGTTGTTAACAATTAAACAAAGATTATTACACCATCTTCTAGCCGATTATCGTAATTGGGTAATATCCCAAACAGAAATAATGAGGATTGGCAGTGATAATACTGAATTACCAATCCTGAACTTCGATTAACTTCCTATTCACTCATTACTAAGTAGGGTTTGCTGATAGCGTGGCGTAAGCCATAAAAGTTATCGGTGAGTGCAGGGAATAGGGAATAGGGAACAGTTTCAGCCATTTGCATATCCTAGACCTCTTGCATAAGTCGGTTTCGCTAACGTAAATACAATACTTTCAGCCTTCGTTTTGGCATTTATGCAAGAGGTCTATTACTCATTACTCATTACTCATTACTCATTACTCATTACTCATTACTCATTACT
>NZ_JAYGGY010000088.1:0-50135 GCF_034931625.1 Anabaena cylindrica UHCC 0172
AAAACTGGTTTACTAATTGCTGTTACTGTACCTCATAACAGCGGGAAGTGCTGTAAATCAGATTTAAATTGCTTATGAATTATTTACAATTGTGAAATTAAAACCCACCTGCATAGCTTATAATCCCCCTTTTTAAGAGGGATTCAGGGGTATGTACCTAATCCGATTCCACTGAATTAGAGTTAATTAACTGTTTAAATTCCTCCAAAGAATTAACACTAATTGTTGATATCAGGAGTTTTTCTGACAAAGATGTATCATCAACTTGATTGATTTTTTCAACTAGATTTTCTGGAATATTACCAAACCGGACTTGCAATAGTTTGATAATATCTTGCTTTTGAGTTCTTTCTATCGCTCGTCTTTCAATATTAGTTAATAATGGCATTTTTATTTCCTCCTGATAATTAGCTAATCTTTCTTCAAAACCTGATTGTAGTTCTTCAGATAAAGCCATCATTAAATCAATAACTTTATACAAATCAGCAATTTCTTTACGGTTATACCTTCTTTCATAAAGTAACCGGGCTAAGTTCCATTTCCACTGTTCCCTGGCTGATAAATTACTCGTAGTGGCTTTGGTCTTTAAATGTGCCATTACTACTATAGCAAAAACATTATTATTTTGTTCTAGGTCTTCCCACTGATAATCTAGAAGTTTCACAATAGAAAAGTTAAAAAGCAGTTGACTCTTTCCTAAACCATATTGGTAAGAATTTGGTCGCCAATTTTTAGTTTCATCTCCTAGTATTGCTAAACTAACGACTGGTTTTTGATATAAATCAAAAGCTCGATAGTTGTAAATAAACATCCTTTGTGCAAATTCTTTGTCATATTGACTTTGTACTTCTACATGAATTAATATCCAAAGTTCTTGATTATCTAATAACCACACTTGGAATAATTTATCAGCGTGGCGATTTTTTGTTTCCGCAGATGCGGTAATTTGTTCTAATTCTTTATCTAGAGAAACGGGATTTTTCGTCCAATCAATTTGTTGATGAAGTTCTGGATAGAAGAAATTTATAAATGACTCAAAATAGTCTCCTATTGCTTCTTTCCAGGTTTCATCATAGTTGGCTGTGATTTCGGTCATTATGATAAAAAAAACTGTAAAGGAATTTATAGAAATTAATTTACTAAAATTCAGAACTTTAGGGACAAAACTTATACATGGTACGCCGTGATAACTGTTTTCTTGTCAGGACTATAAATAGATTCTACCCTTGGGTATTGATCATGAATCCACCAAACTTTTATTCTATTACCTTGGGCTGGTGCAGTTCCTGAGATTGAATAACCAGCATCAATCATTAATTGCTCAAATTGAGTTGCGCTTAAAGTTTGATATTTTAGCTTTGGTAGTCCCTGTATTTGATGCTTGTTGAGAGTCATAGGTAGGCTGGTACGTTATGAATATCTTGTACCTTACTAACCTATCCTTTTCTCAACTCCTCTCCAAATGAGTCATAAGTTCCCTGGTATGATGTAAAAATCTTGTAACCTGGTAATACTAAAGCAATGCCTATTCTGCTGTGAATCTTGCCTGGATATCTGTAAGGTTCATCGTCAGGAACAGCACCACCAATCCGAATATGTGTTCCTGGTAGCCATAAGTATAATCCAGGAATCAATAAGTCCATACTGTAAGCAATTTCTCTCATCGCTTGATTTTCACCAGGAGAATTATTGCTGGAAAAGCTTAACTTGGTGTTTGTGATGTTCAACATACGTTTTCAATCTCCAATAGAGATTTTGCCAGAATAGGTTAGTTTCAATCCCTAATAGGGATTATCTTAACAGGAGTCCCCACACCCTGGAAATTTTGAGCAATACTGGTACAAGTAAGGAAAGTTTACAGAACATTACAAAAATGACGATTCAACCTACAAATACAGCTTTATTAGATTGGACAGGTGATACTTTAGCGATCGCTTTATTTGAAGATGCGGTAGAGTTAACAGGTGATTTAGCCGCCTTAGATGAGAAATGTGGCGGAATTTTAAAAGAACTCATAGCTGAAGAAGAATTTACTGGTAAGCTCAATAGCACCGTTGTTATGCGGGCAGGTGCTAATCACCCAGTGCGAAAAGTGATTTTGGTCGGTTTAGGTAAACCAGACTCGCTGAAACTAGAAACTTTACGCCGTGTTGCGGCTACAGTGGCGCGAACTGCTAAAAAGCAAAAAACCAAAACTCTAGCAATGAGTTTACCCGTCTTGGATAATGATCCTGCTGCTACGGCGCAAGCAATTGCTGAAGGTACACAACTAGCACTTTACCAAGATACCCGCTTTAAATCAGAGCCAGAAGACAAAAATCCCCAAATTGAAACTATTGATTTACTGGGATTCGGGGGACAAGAAGCAGCTATTACCCGTGCAGAGCAAATTGTTTCTGGGGTAATTTTGGCTAGACAATTGGTAGCAGCCCCAGCCAATACAGTGACACCAATTACTATGGCAGAAACAGCCCAAGCCATAGCTAAAGATTATGGTTTAGAAATCCAAATTCTAGAAAAAGAAGAATGTGAAAAACTAGGTATGGGTGCATTTCTAGGAGTCGCCCAAGCTTCTGACTTACCACCAAAATTTATTCACCTCACCTACAAACCAGCAGGAACACCAAAACGCAAATTAGCAATTATCGGTAAAGGTGTCACCTTTGATTCTGGAGGTTTAAATATTAAAGGTGTAGGTAGTGGCATCGAAACCATGAAAATGGATATGGGTGGTGCTGCGGCTACTCTTGGTGCAGCTAAAGCTATTGGGCAGTTAAAACCAGATGTGGAAGTTCACTTTATCTCTGCCGTCACTGAAAACATGATTAGCGGTAAGGCTATGCACCCAGGAGATATATTAACCGCTTCTAATGGCAAAACTATCGAAGTCAACAACACCGATGCTGAAGGGCGTTTAACCTTGGCTGATGCCTTAGTTTATGCCGATAAATTAGGAGTAGATGCGATCGTTGATTTAGCCACTCTCACTGGCGCTTGTGTAATTGCTTTAGGTGACGATATTGCCGGTTTATTTACACCTGATGACGCTGTAGCTTCCCAACTGCAAACAGCCGCTGAAAATGGTGGGGAAAAAATTTGGCGGATGCCAATGGAAGATAAATATTTTGACGGATTGAAATCTGGTATTGCCGATATGAAAAACACCGGACCCCGTTATGGTGGTTCTATTACTGCGGCTTTATTCCTGAAGCAATTTGTCAAGGATACTCCTTGGGCGCATTTAGATATTGCTGGGCCAGTGTGGGCTGATAAGGAAAATGGCTACAACGGTGCAGGTGCAACTGGTTTTGGTGTGAGAACTTTGGTTAGTTGGGTTTTGAGTTAGAGAACTCCATTCTCGTTCCCATACAGAGTATGGGAATAAATTATATAAGGCTCCGCCTTGAGTGATAGTAGAGGTAGAGCTTTTTTTTAATAACTGCTTTATGCCGATTAATAAACGAGTTTTGAGAGATAGATGGATGTTTACATAATTTGCTTAGTTGCAGGAAAAATATAGTTCCTTATGCTTTTTTGGGAATTTTGAATTTTTTAAGTATTGCAATCTGATAAAATTTGTAAGGTTTCTTTGAGCTAGGAGCAATGGGATCGACTGGTGTAAGGATCGCAATTGACGCTATGGGAGGGGATCACGCACCCAAGGAAATCGTCGCTGGCGCACTGCGAGCGCGGGAAGAATTGGGTGTAAAAATCTTGTTGGTAGGTGATCCCCAAAAAATTGAAGCTGCTATGCCACCAAAAACAAATATGGTGGATTTAGAGATTGTTTCTGCTGAGGAAGCGATCGCTATGGATGAGGAACCTTTAAATGCAGTCAGACGCAAACGCAAGGCCTCCATCAATGTAGCAATGGATTTAGTCAAAAAACAGCAAGCAGATGCTGTATTCTCTGCTGGTCACTCCGGGGCAGCAATGGCTTCAGCTTTACTCCGCTTAGGCAGATTACCGGGAATTGACCGCCCAGCTATTGGCACAGTATTTCCGACAATCAAGGCAGGTAAGCCAGTATTGATACTTGATGTCGGCGCTAACGTAGACTGTCGTCCTAAGTTTTTAGAGCAGTTTGCGGTGATGGGGTCGATTTATAGTCAGTATGTTTTGGGAACAGAAGAACCCAAAATAGGTTTATTGAATATCGGCGAAGAAGACACCAAGGGCAATGAAGTCGTTCTCCGCGCCCACCAAATGTTAAAGGAAAATACCCAAATTAATTTTACTGGTAATGCTGAAGGGCGTGATATTTTATCCGGTGAGTTTGATGTAATTGTCTGTGATGGCTTTGTCGGTAATGTCGTATTAAAATTTGCCGAAGCAGTCGGAGGCGTAATTCTACAAATTCTGCGCGAGGAATTACCCCAAGGACTACACGGTCAAATCGGGACGGCAATTTTAAAACCCAACCTCAAGCGTGTTAAACAGCGCATGGATCACGCCGAACATGGTGGTGCTTTACTTTTAGGCGTAGACGGAATTTGTTTTATCGGTCACGGTAGTTCTCAAGCGCCTTCAATTTTTAGTGCTATTCGCATGGCTAAAGAAGCTGTAGATAATCAGGTACTGCAAAGACTTCAGTCCCAATATCAAATCCTACAGAGTGAAAGCGATTAGCTGAAAAGTTATTTGTCATTAGTCATTTGTCATTTATGCTGGTAAAAACTACAACTGATTTATGACAACTGACAATTGACAAAAATACTGATAGCTGGGGAAATTAGGAGTGCCAATGTTTAACGGTATAGCAATTACAGGCAGTGGCTCGGCAGTACCAGCAACTACCTTAGATAATAAATTACTAACTCAACTGGTAGAAACATCAGATGAGTGGATTACTACAAGAACAGGAATTAGTCAACGGCGGTTAGCTTTGCCACCAGAGTCATTAAGTATACTTGCTACCACTGCGGGTAGACAGGCTATTGAGGCAGCAGGAATTAAAGCCGAGGATATTGATTTAATTTTATTAGCCACATCTACACCCGATGATTTATTTGGCAGTGCTTGCCGAATTCAAGCTGAATTAGGGGCAATTAAAGCAGTCGCCTTTGATTTAACAGCAGCCTGTTCAGGTTTTGTATTTGGACTAGTCACAGCAGCCCAATATATCAGAACAGGTGTCTATCAGAATGTACTCTTGATTGGGGGCGATATCCTCTCTCGTTGGGTAGATTGGCAAGACCGACGCACTTGTATATTGTTCGGTGATGGTGCTGGGGCAGTAGTTTTACAGGCCAATAAGAGCGATCGCTTATTAGGATTTTCTCTTAAAAGTGATGGTACTCAAAATCATTACCTCAACCTTGCCTATGAAGGTGCTGCTCAAGAATTGATTCCAGGTATCAATGTCACTAAAGGAACTTATCAACCCATCAGCATGAACGGCAAAGAAGTCTACCGCTTTGCAGTCCAAAAAGTGCCAGAAGTTATAGACAAAGCCTTATTTGCCGCTAATCTCACCGTAGATCATATAGATTGGCTCATATTGCATCAAGCAAATCAGCGGATTATTAATGCGGTAGCTGAACGTTTAAATATTCCAGCACATAAATTAATAAGTAACGTCGCCAACTATGGCAACACCTCAGCAGCTTCTATTCCCCTAGCATTAGATGAAGCCGTGCGAGAAGGAAAAATTAAACCCAATGATATCATTGCTACCTCCGGCTTTGGCGCAGGTCTAACCTGGGGTGCAGCAATTTTTCAATGGGGAAGGTAGAAGGGGCAGGGGGCAGGGAGCAGGGAGTAGGGGGAGCAGAGGAAGAATAATTTACTAATAACCAATGCCCAATGCCCAATGACCAATGACCAATGACCAATGACTAATAACCAATGACTAAAACTGCATGGGTGTTTCCCGGACAAGGTTCGCAAACCTTGGGTATGGGAATGGATCTACTAGAAATACCATCTGCTCAAGAAAAATTTGCCCAAGCTGAGGCAATTTTGGGCTGGTCTGTTATGGATATCTGTAAACATGACGAAGAAAAACTATCACGCACACTTTATACCCAACCTATTCTTTACGTAATAGAAAGTATCCTCGCTGATTTATTAAGAGACAAGGGACAAAAACCAGATTTAGTCGCTGGTCATAGTTTGGGAGAATACATAGCCCTTTATGTTGCTGGCGTTTTTGATTGGTCTACAGGTTTACATCTAGTTAAACGTCGTGCGGAAATTATGGATAGTTCCGCAGGTGGCATGATGGCCGCACTAATGAACTTTGACCGAGAACAATTAGAAAAAGTCATTAACGAGACACCTGATGTCGTTTTAGCAAATGATAACAGTCCGGCTCAAGTCGTTATTTCTGGAACTCCAGATGGTGTAGAGGCTGTTATGTCGCAAGTCAAAGCCAAGCGTGCTATTCCCTTAAAAGTTTCAGGGGCATTTCACTCACACTTAATGACTGCTGCTTCTACGGAATTTCAAGAAATTCTCGACTCAGTAATTTTTCAGACAGCTGTTGTCCCAGTTTTGTCTAATGTCGAACCTGTTCCCACAGTTGATGCTGATATAATAAAACAGAGACTTTCTCAACAAATGACTGGTTCAGTTCGGTGGCGAGAAATTGCTCTGCAATTACCAGAAAATGGGATTGAGCGAGTTGTAGAAATTGGTCCTGGTAATGTTTTAACAGGTTTGATAAAACGCACTGCTGCTGGGTTAATCTTAGAAAACATTCGTAATGCTGGAGAGTTGCCTAAATAGGTGATGAAAGCAAACTAATTCAAAACTAAAGAAATCATTATTTAGATAACTTTGGCAACATAACCTGTTTACGTTGCCTATCTTCCCTGTTTAAAGATTTACTTGATTAATGGTTTTTTAATTTATTTACAGTAATTTGTTAAGGGTTTCGGTAAGATAACGCCAAAAAAATCAAACTTACACTTCCTTAAAATTGCTCAAAAAATAGCGTATTAACCCTGCAAAGAAATGATATATGACAAAATATCCAAGACTTTTAGTTATTAGTTACATTTTAGGCCCAGTTCTAATAATATTAACCCACTTGGGAGTATTTCTTCTGTTCGTCACAGGACTCTCATGGATGAGCATTCTTTGGGGAGTTGCCCTTTATGTGATTAGAATGATGAGTATTACAGCCATCTATCATCGGCTTATTACTCATAAATCTTACCAGGCAAAAGCAGTCATCAAATGGGTCGGTAGCATTATTGCTTGTTCCTCTGGACAAATGGGTCCGAACTGGTGGAAAAGTCATCATATTCAGGGACATCATAATAACTCCGATAAACCAGGTGATAGTCACTCTCCCCATACACCATTTAAAGGCTTCAAAGGCTTCCTGTGGTCGCAGTTTGGATGGCTTTTGTCTCGAAACTTTTTTCCGCCCAGCCTTGCCGCTGATTTGGAAGCAGACTGGGTAATGAAAACCATAGATCGATTACACTTTATTCCTCTTATCCTTTTAGGCTTAATTTCTTTTTGGATAGGTGGACTGGAGTTTCTCAGTGCTTTCTTCCTGAGTACAGTGATACTTTTCCATTGTGTTGCCTTTGTCAACTCTCTTTCTCATATATTTGGAGAACAACCCTTCCGCAGTGATGATTATAGCCGTAATAACTGGTTCGTTGCGCTGCTTACTTTTGGTGAAGGGTGGCACAATATGCACCACGCATTTCAGTGGTCAGCCCGTCATGGTTTCTCTGTTAAAAAAGGCAAAGTTGTCTACTTGATAGATCCCACCTATGAGTTTATTCGACTTCTAGAAAGACTACACTTAAGTTCTAATCTGAAGCTACCCTCCGAAGTGGAACTCCTGCAAGCGGCGAACAGCATTAGTAAAGAGAAAAAAATTACAGTTGATGCCTCATCCTGAATAATGATAGTGCTGCTAATTAATGCGTTTGGCTGATGAAAAGCGATCGCGATCGCTTATCCTAGACCTTAGTCTCATTTGAATTATCCTCCGTGACCAGAGAACGCGAACCTTTTATCAGTCTAGCACTTTACTACGCTTTTAAGTGGTCTGTAGTTAGTCCTATGCTGCATACTTACTTTCGTATCAAGATTTATGGCGTAGAAAATGTCCCCCAAACTGGGCCGTTGCTAGTAGTTAGCAATCATGCTAGTTACTTTGACCCACCAATTGTTTCTAATTGTGTACGTCGTCCCGTAGCGTACATGGCTAAAGAAGAATTGTTCAAAGTGCCAGTTTTAGCACAAGCGATTAAATTGTATGGTGCTTATCCCGTTAGTCGGGGTAGTGCTGACCGTGCAGCTATTCGTGCAGCTCTAGAATGTCTTGATAATGGCTGGGCTGTAGGTGTTTTTTTAGAAGGTACACGTACTCCAGATGGTCGCATTACTGACCCCAAAAAAGGCGCAGCATTACTAGCAGCCAAGGCCAAAGTACCTTTTTTACCAGTGAGTTTATGGGGTACTGACAAGATTTTACAGCCAGGTTCATCCCTTCCCCGTTCAGTTCCCATTACTGTCAGAATTGGTAAACTAATTGATGCTCCTAGTGCTACTACTAAAGCAGAATTAGAAGCGATGACACAAAAATGTGCGACTGTAATTAATGAAATGCACGATTTGGGACGATAAATAGTTCCAAAAAGTAGGATGCTTCCTTAATCTTTTGTAATTGGTAAATCAAGCCATTCACTAAGTTCGTGAGCCAACCAATCAAGTTCTAGAGTACTAACAGAAAAAATGTTACTTTCACCAGTGTGAATTTTATATTTCAGCATTCCTGACCAGATTATTAAGCATGGTTGGGGTTGATTTTTATTATTATAAGTACTAGTTCGCTCTACACGAACAATATTTTTTTTGAAACTAGGAAGTGGATAATAGCGCTCAATACCAAATAACTCATAACAGGAATAAATTTTTTTCCTATTGATATGAAGTTTTTTAGTACCAAATAAACAGATAAATATAACCAGAAATAATATTAATAAACTCAGTGGAATGAATAAAGGCAACATGATTCTAAATATAGGCAGAATCATGATAAAAGAAAGCGGTAAAACTATCCGAAAATACCAAGATAACATCATTATGATTTTGGTAAATCCATTTACTGGAGGGATAGTTATTTCTATAAAATCAGCATTTTTATGCAAAGTAACTTTACTTCCAAAAGGCTTTCCTAAAACTGCATTAGATGCCTTGACAGGAATCTGAGTTTTAACTCTAGGTATCTCTAAAATCTGTAAAGCCTGTTCAGCAGAAGCTAAACGTTTACTCGTCATAGGTTGTGTCATCTTCCGCAACCAACTGCTAAAACCAGGACTAATATTAGCGGCTGCTTCAAATTTAATGACTAAATCTTGCTGCGGTAAATCTGCTGGGTGTTGACCTGTGACCAAATAAATTAAAGTTGCTCCCAAACCATAAAGATCAGAAGCAGGAGTAGCCTTACCACTAAATTGCTCAGGTGGCATATAACCATAACTACCCACAACAGTCATTGTGCTATTATTTCTCAGAATAGTCTGTACTGAACCAAAATCGACTAAATAAACATCACCGACACTATTACCAGAACGATTTGTTAATAATATGTTGCTGGGTTTAATATCACGGTGAATTACTGGTGGTTGACGACCATGTAAATATTTCAGAATATCTAGTATTGCTCTTGCGATTTGTTTGACTTCTTCTTCATTAAAACTACGTCCTGCATTGAGTTGTGTTTCTAAAGATTCGGCAGGGATATAACTTTGTACAAGCGCAAATCCTTTGTATGCTGGAGTATCTAGCTCAAAGTAGTCTAAGTAACTGGGAATTGCTGGGTGAGAGATGGCTTTGAGTGTTTCAGCTTCCCGTTCAAATAGCTTTAAATCATGCCATTGAAACTCATCATCAAATGTCAGCAGTTTAACTACTACCAGTTCTTGGGTTTGTAAATCACGAGTTAGCAGCGTCCTCCGTCCTGCTTTTTTACCCAGTTGCTGCTGTACTTCGTAACGTTCTAACAGCGTCTCTTTGGCAAAATCACCTAAATCTTGATTTGTCATTTTGCTAAATTCACAACTTCGTTGCTTTTATAACTTTACTCCCTGTTACTACAGTACTGTAAGCTTACTGAAACCAGCAACCAGCAAGAAACACCATATTTTATGGTTTTTAACAATCATGATATACTATTTATGTAATAAAAGTAGACATAAATGATCGTATTTGAGGCAAAACTTGAAGGACAAAACGAGCAGTATCAGGCGCTTGATCAAGCCATTCGTACTGCTCGTTTTGTGCGTAATAGTTGCCTGAGATACTGGATGGATAACAAGGGCATTGGACGCTATGACCTAAATAAATTTTGCGCTGTACTTGCAGCCAGTGTTGAGTTTCCTTGGGTATCTAAGCTGAACTCGATGGCAAGACAAGCTAGTGCTGAAAGAGCGTGGTCTGCAATTGCTCGGTTTTTTGACAACTGCAAGAAAGGTAAACCAGGAAAAAAGGGATTTCCAAAGTTTAAGAAAGAACAAACGCATGGTTCTGTAGAGTATAAAACCTGTGGATGGCGACTTTCTGACGACCGTAGGTACATCACTTTTACTGATGGGTTTAAGGCAGGAACCTTTAAACTCTGGGGAACCCGTGACCTGCATTTCTACCAACTTAAACAGTTTAAAAGGGTGCGGGTTGTACGTCTTGCAGATGGCTATTATTGCCAGTTTTGCATTGACCATGAACGAGTAGAAAGGCGAGAACCAACGGGTAAAACTATTGGTATTGATGTGGGACTGAACCACTTCTACACCGATAGTAACGGGGAAGCAATCGCCAATCCTAGACATCTTCGCAAGAGTGAAAAGTCTTTGAGACGTTTGCAGCGTCGGATGTCTAAGACTAAAAAAGGTTCTCAAAATAGAATTAAGTTTAGAAATAAACTTGCTCGTAAGCATCTCAAAGTAAGTCGCCAGCGTAAAGACTTTGCCGTTAAAACGGCAAGGTGCGTGGTGAGGTCTAACGACCTTGTGGCGTATGAAGATTTGATGGTGCGAAATATGGTGAAAAATCACCGATTGGCTAAGTCAATTAGTGATGTTTCGTGGTCATTGTTTCGTGAATGGGTTGAATATTTTGGCAAGGTATTTGGTGTGGTAACTGTTGCAGTTCCACCCCACTACACTAGTCAGAATTGCTCTAACTGTGGCGAGGTTGTCAAAAAGACTCTTAGTACCAGAACTCATGTTTGTCCTCATTGTGGGCATACGCAAGACAGGGATTGGAACGCAGCGCGGAACATATTAGAAAAAGGATTGAGTACGGCGGGTCACGTCGGAACTAACGCCTCTGGAGAGACTGACCAATACTTGAGTGAGGAAACTCCTTCAAGCAAGTCAACTCGTGGAAAGAGGAAACCCAAAGAGCAATCTTTGGAATCCCCACCCTCAACGATGTAGGGTGGGGAGGATGTCAACTATGAGCAACAGCACTTTTTCTCAACTCGCACCTTTTATTCAAGAATATATTTATCTTCACAACTGGACGGAATTAAGACCAGTACAAACTGCTGCTTGTGAAGTCATATTTAACACAGATTCTCATTTATTAATTGCTGCTGCTACCGCTGCGGGAAAGACTGAAGCGGCCTTTTTACCAATTTTAACTTTATTACACCAAAACCCAGCAAATACTATAGGTGTATTGTATATTAGTCCCATTAAAGCTTTAATTAATGACCAATTTGAACGCCTCAATGGTTTATTAAAAACAGCAGATATATCAGTATGTTCTTGGCATGGCGATGTTGCTCAAAATCGCAAAAGCCAACTTTTAAAAAATCCCCAAGGTATTCTCCAAATTACACCAGAATCTTTGGAAAGTTTGTTAATTAACAAAAATGATCAACTAATCCGGTTATTTGCTGATTTACGTTTTATCGTTATTGACGAAATTCATGCTTTCATGGGTTCAGAACGTGGATTTCAAATTATTTGTCAATTACAGCGTTTAGGAAAAATTACCAAAAAAGAACCTCGTCGGATTGGGTTGTCAGCAACTCTTGGTGATTACTCAATGGCTGAAGAGTGGTTAAAATTAGGAACGAATCAGACAGTAATTACTCCCAATATTGAAGCAGGTAAACGCCCAATAAAATTAGCTGTAGAACATTTTTATATTGACAAGGAATTTGATCAAGAATCAGCATACGAAAAATATATTTTTAATCTTACTAAATCTCGTAAATGTCTAATATTTGCTAACAACCGTACCCAAACAGAATCTATTATTTCTTCTTTGCGTCAAATAGCTAAAAAAGAAGCATTTCCAGATATATATCATGTCCATCATGGCAGTATATCCGCCAGTTTAAGACAATCTGCTGAAAATGCCATGCGGGAACCTCATCATCCGGCTGTGACTGCGGCAACTTTGACTCTAGAGTTAGGTATAGATATTGGTTATTTAGAAAGAGTTATTCAGTTAGAATCACCTTTGTCTGTTGCTAGTTTTTTGCAAAGATTGGGACGGAGTGGCAGAAGGGGAGAATCTGCGGATATGCGTTTTGTTTGTGCTGAAGAAAAACCCTTAGCAGAAGCTTCATTACCAGAACAAATTCCCTGGCAACTTTTACAGTGTATTGCTATTATTCAACTTTATTTAGAAGAACGTTGGTTAGAACCAATTCAGTCAATTAAATATCCTTTCAGTTTGCTTTATCATCAAACAATGAGTATTTTAGCCGCAATGGGAAAACTCTCACCGGCAGCTTTGGCTCAACAAATTTTAAATTTACCACCATTTACTAATATTTCTGAAAATGATTATAAATTATTGCTACGTTATTTAATTGATATTAATCACATTCAAAAAACTGAACAGGGTAAATTAATTATCGGTTTAGCAGGAGAAAAGATAGTAAATAGATTTCAGTTTTATGCTGTCTTTCCTGAGAACAAAGAATATGTAGTCAAAGCAGGTAAAACAGAAATTGGCAGTATTGTGATACCTCCTGCTGTTGGTAATCAATTTGCTTTAGCTGGAAGAAGTTGGGAAGTTATAGAAGTTGATTTTAAGAAGAAGGCTATTTTTGTTAAACAATCTGAGGGTAAAGCGACTATTTATTGGCGTGGTGGTAGCGGTAATATTCATACTAAAATTTTGCAAAGAATGCGGCAAGTTTTGCTAGAAGATGTAGAGTATATGTATCTACAACCAAATGCAATACGACGTTTGCAGGAAGTTCGTAAACTGACACGAACATTAGATCAAAAAAATATTTTGTTATTAGAAAAAAACAAATGCTGTATCTTTCCTTGGATGGGTACTGTTGCTTATCGTACTTTGGAAAGATTGCTTAATTCTTTTTGTCGAGAATCGTTAGAAATTACCAGTATTGGTGGCATAAATCCCTATTATTTGACTTTGAAATTAGGTAAGGATAAGTTCTCTAATGTTTATCCAGAAATAGTTTCTTTGTGTGAGCAGAGAATGACAACAGAACATTTAGTTAGTCATGCAGAAGCACCAGAAATTAATAAGTATGATAAATTTATTCCGCACGTACTTTTAAGAACAGCTTTTGCTCATGATCATTTAGATATGGAAGAACTGAGACAACAAGTTTCCCTTTGGTAGAGGATTAAGAATATTGAGGATATTTGAGGTAGGGAATTTCGAGAAAATACAGTTGGGTTTCGTTTCTTAACCCAATCTACACGGCGGTCACTAGAAAAAATTACCGTTTAGTTTTTTCACTGTTTCCACTCCACTTGAATAGGTTTAATTTCCTGTTCATTATATGCAGTGAGTTGAGCCGATACATTCTGATTCGACCAGCTTATACCTTTAATATGATACTTGTAGTTCTGTCCGTATTGTGCGCGGGCTATTTCCACTGCTTTAGCTCCATCTGCACCATTTATTATAAAGTGTCTGATCCCCACCATGAGTATTACAAGTCCTATCCCCAATATGAATGCAGATTTAGGAATAGAGGCAGAATCACCCGATCGCACTCTTGCGGATACTACAGGTGCAGCACGCAGTTGTGTGTAGATCCAGACAAAAAGAGCGATCGCACCAATTGAAACTAGATACGGCACAAAAAGACCGACCGGATCAAGGTGAAATTCAGTTACCCAGAGTTCTGCTGGCTTGGAAAAGGGAAGCAATATCAATATATGGCTAATGAAGTTGGAACTTATGTAAGCGGCGTACCATGTAACGATGGAAACTGTATGCAGGTTGCCCCGGAGAAGAAACACACCTGCCACCACACCTGGGATATGCAAGGTGGGGGAATAATTTACGCAATAGACCATGTAGGCAATATCCAGGACTCCAGCTAGGATCAGCGCAATACCCACCCGGTTTAAAATAGCGCCATATTGGGATGTTTGTTTCAGTTTCATAGGTATAGATAGTTCACTGGTTATTTCTATCTAGCGATCGCTCCAAATTTTCAATCCCATCCTAATACTCATTCGTTTTATGTACGCGTTTCAGCAATATTTGTATTGCAGTTTTCTATATTCTTGTTCACCAACTATCCCAGATAAGTAAGGCTTATCTATATCATCTACTATTTTTTTGTCAAGTTCTATTGACACTTTGTAACAATCTTGTTAAATTAGTTTACATAAAGTAACAAACAAAGGAAAAAACATATAATGTATACCACCACTAACGAAGAAGGCATCCTCAATAACTACGCCAACGAGCCAAAGCTTTACTACGCTGAATACCCTACAAAACAGCAACAAAACAGCTACGCCTTCCAAGGTGCAGTAGCAGTCCTATTTATTACATCTATAGTTTTAATCGCTTTGGGGGTTAGCTAAGATTTCGAGCTTCGGTAATTAGTATCTAATCGTCATTTGGATTTCTCCTATCAGCCCCAGCTAGTTTCGCTGGGGTTTTTTTTATGACTAAATTTGCGAATTACTGCAAATTTTTTGATACTATGGATAATCCGACTCCTTTAATCGAGATGGGAATATGAGCAAAGGAACCCTGTTTGACAAAGTTTGGGACTTACACACCGTTGGGACACTTCCTTCAGGGCTGACACAACTATTTATTGGGCTACACCTCATTCATGAAGTGACAAGTCCTCAAGCCTTTGCAATGTTGCGGGAGCGGGATTTAAAAGTATTATTTCCAGAACGGACTATAGCTACAGTTGATCATATAGTTCCTACAGAAAACCAAGCCCGTCCCTTTGTGGATAGCTTGGCCGAAGAAATGATTCAAGCATTAGAAAAGAGTTGTCAAGAAAATGACATTACTTTTTACAATATTGGTTCAGGAAATCAAGGTATAGTTCATGTGATTGCACCCGAATTGGGACTAACTCAACCGGGAATGACGATCGCTTGCGGAGACAGTCATACATCTAGTCATGGGGCATTTGGTGCGATCGCATTTGGGATTGGAACCAGCCAAGTCCGGGATGTTCTGGCTTCCCAAACCCTAGCTTTATCGAAATTAAAAGTCCGCAAAATAGAAGTTAACGGCAACTTAAAACCAGGTGTTTACGCCAAAGACGTAATTTTACATATTATCCGTACCCTCGGAGTCAAAGGTGGCGTGGGCTACGCTTACGAATTTGCCGGCACAACCTTTGCCCAAATGAACATGGAAGAACGGATGACCGTTTGTAACATGGCCATAGAAGGCGGTGCCAGATGCGGTTACATCAATCCTGACCAAATTACCTACGATTATCTGCAAAATAGAGACTTTGCGCCTCAAGGTGCAGATTGGGATCAAGCCGTTACTTGGTGGGAATCTCTGCGTAGTGCAGTTGATGCTGAATATGATGATGTCGTAGTTTTCAATGCTGGGGAAATCACCCCCACTGTCACCTGGGGAATTACCCCTGGTCAAGGAATTGGCGTAGATCAAAAAGTACCCACAACAGCAGAACTCCTAGAAGAAGACAGGGTGATCGCCGAAGAAGCATATCGCTACATGGACTTATACCCAGGTCAACCCATCCAAGGCACAAAAATTGATGTCTGCTTTATTGGTAGTTGTACCAACGGCCGCATTAGCGACTTAAGAGAAGCCGCCAAAATTGCCCAAGGTCGCCAAGTGGCAGCAGGTGTCAAAGCCTTCGTCGTCCCTGGTTCCGAAAGAGTCAAAAAAGAAGCCGAAGCCGAAGGACTAGATAAAATCTTCCAAGCAGCCGGCTTTGAATGGAGAGAACCAGGATGTTCCATGTGTCTAGCCATGAACCCCGACAAACTCCAAGGCAGACAAATCAGCGCCTCCTCCTCTAACCGCAACTTTAAAGGTAGACAAGGTTCATCTTCCGGACGCACCTTACTCATGAGTCCCGCAATGGTAGCCACAGCCGCTATTAAAGGCGAAATCGCCGACGTGCGGGAATTGTTGTAACAACCTATCTTGTGAAACTAGGACAGGCTAGAAGCCCGTCCCACTAGAAATCTCTCTTAAAACTCTTCTTTCTTCGCGTTCTTCGCGCCTTCGCGGTTCATTAAGTTCATTAATATTATGGTCAGTGAAGTAAAACAAATATCAGGTAACGCCGTTCCCCTCATTGGTAACGACATAGATACAGACCGAATCATCCCCGCCCGCTACCTAAAAGCTGTTACATTTGACGGTTTAGGTGCAGGTGTATTTATAGATGATCGGCAAGCATTAAACTGTCAACATCCCTTTGACCAACCCCAATACCAAGGTGCAAAAATCCTCATAGTTAACCGGAATTTTGGCTGTGGTTCATCACGGGAACACGCACCCCAAGCCTTGGCTAAATGGGGAATAAAAGCCCTGATTGGTGAAAGCTTTGCGGAAATATTCTTTGGTAATTGTGTCGCTATGGGCATACCTTGCGTTACAGCTGATGCAGCGACAGTCAAACAACTGCAAGATTTAGTCACAGCAAATCCGCAAACATCTGTTAGCATAGATTTGGAAAATTTGCAAGTGAAAATTGGTGATTTTACCTCCCCAGTGGTGATGAACGAGGGGACAAGAAGCACCTTTGTTTCTGGTACTTGGGATGCTTGCGGTCAATTAGTAGAAAATGTCGAAAAAGTGCGGGCAACTGCGGCGAAATTGCCGTACATTGGTTGGCGTAAGTTAGCAGTAAAGTAAGTTAATCAATTTAGTTTTTCCCAATTCAAAGAGAATTTTTGTATGCTTAATGGCCCTTTGCATGAACAACCTCGTAACCAACGAGCTACCGTAATTCGTACAAGTCATGAATTTATTCTTCTGGAATGGCTGAAGTCTACTGGACGGTTAATACCTCGTGAACCAGCGGAAACAGGGAATCTTCGTGAGGTAGAAGAAATTTCTGAAATTATCGACCTCGATGATCTTCCTTATGATAATGATGATGATGACTCAGACGTAGAATTAGAAGATTAGTAGAGAAAGGCAGAAGGAACAAGACAGGGCGTAATTTTTGTTTTGTGATTTCTGCCTCTGCCGTTAAATAATAATCTGTTATGCAAATTTCATATTGAATATCTTTTGCTAATATCCATTTGGTAAATACCTTCATAAGTTTTGTGGTATAAATTCATGGTTTAGCAACCTTCGAGAGAATTTCACTCAAATGCAGAACTCAACAGGATTACCGCCAATTTACGCCCATACTCCAGTTGAATTAGTCCCAGCCCAAGTTATTGCCACATTCCCAGTTAACACCTTTCTAGAAAATCTTGTCATCGCTCCAGATGGAAGTATTTTGGTGACTAATCATGAAATAGGTAAAGTTGTGCGGATTTTACCGGATGGCAGTCAACATATTCATGCCAGTGTAGAAGGTAAAGTCAGTGGTTTAGCCTTCACTACTAATGGTGGTCTGATTGCGACTGGATGGAATGCTGATTTTGTATCTGTGATTTTTCACATAACAGCCGATGGTGTTGTCGAAACTTTAATGACATTACCAGATGCGATTTTTCCTAATGGCATTACCCCAATGTCTGATACACAGTATTTAATGGCAGATTCCTATCGAGGGGCAATTTGGCTGATTGATATTGCCCAACGTAGTGCCTCAATTTGGCTAGAACACCCTTTGTTAGCTCGCAATAGTATACAAAGCAGAGTTCCGGGTGTCAATGGCTTGAAGTGGTTTAATGACCAACTTTATGTTTCAAATACTGATAAACAGCTATTGTTGCTGATTACCATTGACACTGCAAATACTCCCAGTGAACCAGAAATTTTCGTTAAGCAGACAAATATTGACGATTTTGCCTTTGATGTAGAGGGTAATCTGTACGGGGCAACTCACGTTTACAACAGTGTAGTCAGGATTGCGCCCGATGGCACTACGACTATTATTGCTGAATCTGAGCAGAACGTAATTGGTAGTACAGCAGTTGCTTTTGGCGATCGCACTGCTATTTATGTTGTCACAAATGGGGGGATGTTTTTGCCACCTCCCACAGGTGTCGTAGCGGCTACAGTCGTTCGACTTGAGGTGGGAAAAGCTGGATATCAAAGGTGATCGGCAAAAAGGAAATTAACGGATGGAAACGTCACAAGAAGAGCAATTGGTCACGGTTGTGATTTCGCAATTCGTCAAACCAGGCAATGAAATGGCTTTTGAGGCTTGGGTGAAAGATATTACCACTGTAGCCAGAACTTACGTAGGTCATCTCGGTACAAATGTGATTCGTCCTCAACTTGGTGTGAGAACTGAATATGTGATTATCTTGCGATTTGATAGTTATGAAAATTTGAAAGAATGGATGACATCACGCGATCGTCAATACTGGCTGACTCAAGCCAAACCTTTGGTAGAATCTGACCCCCATATCCAGGAAATCAGCGGCTTAGAAGCTTGGTTTTCTATTCCTGGTCAACCTTTAAAAACACCACCACGCTATAAAACTGCATTACTTACCTGGGCAGTTGTTTACATATTAATTAATCTTTTGAGTGTCTTTCTTAGTCCTTTACTTCGTAGTTTACCTCCGCTGATTATTTCCTTAATTATTTCCGCTATTATGGTGGTAATGCTGACTTATATCATCATGCCCAGAGTGACTCGTCTGTTTAGCTTTTGGCTATATCCCCAATAAAAAGTTTAGGATAATTATCAATTTTTCAGGGTAGGCAGATGCCCACCCTAATTAATTATTCTCGTAAAAATGAATTAATATTATTAATAAAATTTTCTATGGGTTTTGGCTAATAGTAAACTTCTCTAATAACTGGACTACTTGTTTTGCATCCTTAATAGCTTGTTTTGCCTTAGAAATAAGAAGATTAGGAGCTATATAATCTTCATAGTCAACTTCAACTCTCAACAATCGTAAACGCTCTAAAGTTTGCCCTAACTTTATAAAATCACGTTCTTTACTACCTAATAATCCTGTAATAACATATGTATGTACACCAACCTTAAGAGTTCTTAAATTAGTATATCCTTCAAAATCTCTTAAGTAGTTTCTAGTTAAACAAAAAGCGGAGTAATACGCTCTACTGATAGAAGAGCGTATTTTTGCTTCATTAATTGATGCACTATTTACCTGATTTGAGGTACTAATTACTTCATTATATAAAGTTTGTGCAACTTCTAAATAATTTGACCAGTCGAATTTCATTCAAAGTCCAAATGAATACAAAGATTTACAGCAACTCCTAATGACGCATCTATCCACCAATTTTCATCAAATTCGTTTAATTGATTTAATGATTCATCGACAGATTCTGGACTGGCACAGATAGAAAGCACAAGTTTCTCCCATTGGGGAGATTCAGGATCAACATACAACTGTAATCTTAATTTCTCGGTGGGGAAATACTTTCTTATTTGTGGATGAGCTTCCAGAATAACATCTATCAGGTTAGAATGCTTTTGCAAAAACCTTCTTACATTGATGTTTTCTATTGTGTAGAAAAAAAAGATTTTTCTTAATTTTATATTATTAGTCCATCCAGTATCTTCTACCAGATGTTTTGGTAATTGCCAATTATCTGTAGCTATTTTTTGCCGTTGAATAGCTATAACATCATTATCATCATCGAAACTATTATCTACCAACTGTTTAGTTTGCTTTTCTAAAAGCATTTTTCCACCTTTTTTATTTAGAACTAGGGTAATGATCTAGATGCATAACATCTGCTTTATTTAGCATGGATTTAACAACATCTGCTTCTATTAGAGATTGAGATAATTGTTCTTGTAAATTTTTTACATCGTTTGAATCTAAAGCTACATAAAACTCTCTCGAACCACTTGCATCTTGGTACGCAATTTTTAATGTGTGAACTACCAAAGCTCCGGCGATACCTTCTTTAATCTCTGTTTTGAAAACAGGTCTTACATCAGCCACAATACGTGAATTTAAGAATATATGATCGTATTCTTGTAACAAACTTATGGCTTTAGAAGAAATACTAATAGAGCCATCAATTGCTAATAATTTATTTAGCCTTTGCTCAAAACGTGTAAATTCTTCATGTGATAACTCTGAGAATGTATCATCACTAGACAAAGCACTAATTAATGCCGTTATTATTTCACTATTTTTAAGATTTTCCTGGGTACGCAGAGAATAAATTGAACGAATAGCCCTTAAAATATCTTCCAAATTATTAATAGATATTTCTTCTATTTTTGGAGATATTTCCAATATTAAGCTATCTATATTTACGAATGGGTGAATTTCTGTTACGACATTGAGTAATTTATTAAATAAAATTTCATCAATCTTTATAATTAAATCAATACCTAATTTATATTGTGGTGGAATTTTTATATTGTTCATTTCTTTAACAGAGATATATCTGTCTTCCATCTTAGCAAATTAAAGGGTAGGCAGATGCCCACCCTAGAGAATTATTCGCGTAAAATTGTTTTTGAGACAATTCTGGTTTTTTTACGATCGCTCTCCGAGAGTTCTTCACCAGCTTGCAGACGTGTGGCGTTGGTTTGCAACACAGTGGCTGCACCTGTATCTCCGATTTGCAAGGCGGTTTTGGCAGCTGTTTGCAGCATTGTCACAGCCCCAGCGCGATCGCCTTGTTCCAATTTTGTCTCTGCTACCTGAGTTTGACGATATTTAGCTAATACCAAAATCGACTGGATCACTTGGAGATTCACCGCTGGTTGGTAAGCCTTAGTCACATTTGCATAAATAGGCAACAAGGGGGAAAGTAACCCTTCTTTATTTTCTGCTGGATTATCGTAGCGAATTTGGATATGTCCAATCACTTGTTTGCCTTCTGGTAACTGTCCCAAATAAATATTTGTCAAAACCACCCGTTCCGCATCTTTCATTAAATCTCCCAAGCGGATAATAAAGCTACCGTTAGCTTCTGCTTGCACTGATAACTCAATGGTTTCTGGGGCAACTTGGGCAATGGGTTTAAGTTCTGCTAATCGGACACCAGGCACTAGAGACAGCAGCAGGTGGGCATTAGTTAAGCCCACAGACTGAATGCGTTTAAACAAGTTACCAAATTGGGTTACGGCTTGTTCTGGATGCTCAATATAAGCCAGAGTACCACCACCTGCATCGGCAATTTTTTCTAACAAATCCTGGTTCCAGTCATTGCCAAAGCCGAAGGTGTTGATTGTCAGGTTGACTCTAGTTGCTTTTTGGGCAAGTTCCAAACAGCGTTTGTGGTCATTGGGGCCAATTTCCCATTTCCAGATTTTTAACCCACCGTCACCATGGCCATCTGTGAGCAGAAATGCTTGGGAAACAGCGCCTTTTGTGCCTTTGAGTAATTCTGTGATTCCCAAAGACAAGGCTTCCGCAATAACTGTGCCTCCAGAAGCCTTGAGCTTGTTCTTTAACTTGGCTTTGATGCTTTCGATATCTGTGACGACTTGATTGGGGATAACGACCTCAGAAGTACCCGCAAAGGCGACAATGGAGATGCGATCGCCTGGTTTAAGTTGAGCTAACAATTGCTCTACTGCCTGAATCACTGTATCCATGGCTTCTCCATGCATAGAACCACTTTTATCCAAAATCAGGCATAAATTCAACGGTAAACTTTGGTCAAGTTGATCAGCAGTAGCTGATATAGAAATGGCTAATTGACGCTGGTTACTCAATAGAGCCGCATCAACATTCGTATCATTTAGTGCCGACAGTAATTGAACTTTCATTTAGGAGGAGCATCCTGCAACACAGTTTTTGAGACAATTCTGGTTTTTTTGCGATCGCTTTCTGATAACTCTTCCCCTGCTTGTAAGCGTGTAGCGTTGGTTTGCAATACCGTTGCGCCACTGGCATCTCCCATTTGCAAAGCCGTTTTGGCTGCCGTTTGTAGCATTGTCGCTGCCCCAGCCCGATCGCCCTGTTGTAATTTCGCTTCGGCTAACTGGGTTTGGCGATATTTGGCTAAAGCCAAAATTGACTGTTGCACTTCGGGATTGGCAGATGGTTGGTAAATTCGCTCTACATTTGCATATACTGGCATATTCAGGGAAAATAATCCGGTTTGGTTCTGGGCGGGATCATCGTAGCGGACTTGCACATTAGCGATCGCCTGTTTACCTTCGGGCAACTGTCCCAAATAAATATTAGCCAAAATCACCCGTTCCACATCCTTCATTAAGTCTCCCAAGCGCACCAGAAAACGTCCATCAGCATCTGGTTGTACTGGTAATTCAATGGTATCCGGGGCAACTTGGGCAATGGGTTTAAGTTCTGCTAATCGCACATTCGGCATCAGTGAAAACAACAGATAGGCGTTAGTCAATCCCACTGTTTGCATCCGGGTGAACAAGCGACTGAACTTATCCATAGCCTGATCTGGTTGTTCAATATGAGACAAATTCCCCAAACCAGCATCAGCTATTTTTTCTAAAATATCCTGATTCCAATTGTCACCAAAACCCAACGCATTCAAAGTCAAATTATAGCTGGCGGCTAATTGGGCGAATTTCAAACAGCGATCGTTATCACCATGTTCATTTTCGCCATCAGTTAGCAAAAAGGCTTGGGAGATAGTTTCTTTTTTGCCTTTGGCTAATTCTTCAATCCCCAACCGCAAACCCTCATCAATGGCTGTTCCACCATCTGCTGTGAGACGATTAATTTGCTGTTTGATCTGGTGGCGATCTGTAATCACCTGATTAGGGACTAGAACTTTAGCCCGGTGATCAAATACAACAATACTCAAACGATCATCAGAACTGAGCCGATCAACCAGCAAAGAAGCTGCTTTTTTCACAGTTTCGAGCGATCGACCATTCATGGAACCACTATGATCTAAGATTAAACATAAATTTAATGGCGCACTGCGATCTAGAGTCTCGCCAATCGCAGAAATCGAAACAGCTAACTGACGTTGACTGCTGGATTGATTCGCGTCTAAATTAGCATCATTGAGAGTAGGCTGCAAGTTAACCTTCATAAGCCAATTTTCCTATCGAGATTATCTATATCTATTTATAGATAACTCCAAAAGGTAGCTTACAGACTACGGAAAACAATTTTAACAAAAACTGTATACCTCATTCCCTACCTCTGCCTATAAAATTATTGATCAGCTAAAACATATCTAATTTAAATATTCGAGCCGATTCTGAATCAGGATTAAAGGATTTGAGGATTTACAGGATGTTGGTTTGCGTTGAGGTTTTTTCGGGTTTCGGTATTTTCAGGATATTCTTGTTGTCTGAATCAGGATTTTCAGGATTTGAGGATTTACAGGATGTTGGTGTGTGTTGAGGTTTTTGGTTTTAAGGATTTTCAGGATATTCTTGTTGTCTGAATCAGGATTTATAGAATTTAAGGATTTACAAGATGTTGGTTTGCGTTGAGGTTTTTGGTTTTAAGGATTTTCAAGATGCTATTGCTTAATTACGCATTTTTCATTTAATTTATCAATATCTTGGGCTAAATAAGTTTTGCCAAAACCTCCCCCACCCAGAGGTTTAACCGGACGATAACGGTTTCTGAGAATGATTAAGGGAATACCACAGTGAGGACAAAATTTGGTTTGGTCGGGAACTGGTGGGTTATGACAATCTGGGTTCAGACAACATATCTGATTCATGAGTGGGTTGTGGTAGATACGTTGAAATTTTAATGATATTTTAAATATATATACACAAATATACTAGCCAATTACGCAACCAGAGCATTTTTTCCCTATCTCGTAGCTTTTTAACCCAATACAGTTCAGTTAAGAATTTTTTCTTCTCTTTTCTCTGTGCCTCTGTGGTTAGTTTTCAAAAAAGAATTTTAGGCTAAACTGAACCGTATTGCTTTTTAACCGACTTTTTTTGCTTTCTCCTTCCTCTACAAGAGAAAAACATATTACCTAGTATTACTGAAACGACGATCTAGGAATAAGATCAATTTACAAACAGTAAAATCCTCTACATCCTGAATTTAGACAGAAAAAAACCAATCCTGCCTTCTGCCTAGAAATCCACACCCTAAATCACCCAAACATCGCGCTAGGATGTAATACAGTTAACGGCATAGTTTCAGGCGATTGAGTTGCTATGGACATTTCTCCCATCAAGGCTGTGCAAGCCCCCTATTACGGCGATAATTTCTACAGAACACCACCGCCAGATTTACCTTCCTTGCTCTTGAAGGAGCGAATTGTCTATCTGGGAATGCCTCTGGTGCCTGCTGTCACGGAATTGATAGTCGCTCAATTGCTGTATTTACAATCCGACGACCCAGAAAAACCAATTAAAATCTACATCAACTCAACTGGCACGTCTGGTTATAGTGGTGAACCTGTCGGTTTTGAAACCGAAGCTTTCGCCATTTATGACACCATGAAATACATCAAGCCTCCAATTCACACCATTTGCATCGGTTCAGCAATGGGTATGGCTGCCATGCTGCTGAGTGCTGGTACAAAAGGTTGTCGTGCTAGTTTGCCCAATTCCAACATTATCCTGCATCAACCCAAGAGCTACGCCCAAGGCCAAGCAACGGATATTCAAATTCGCGCTAAGGAAGTTTTGGCAAACAAAGCATCAATGCTGGAAATTCTCTCTCATACCACGGGACAGGATGCAGCAAAAATCTCCAAAGACATGGATCGTCTTTTTTACATGACACCTTACCAAGCGAGAGATTACGGTTTGATTGACCGAGTTTTTGAGAAAGAAGAACTGGCCAATCCCCCACTCCCTGCAAGTGTGCTTTAAAAAGTACCGAGTACCGAGTATTGAGTACCGAGTACTAATGACTCTTCACTCAGGACTCAGCACTAACTTTCACTCAGTACTAACTACTGAAACTAATTAAAACTGGAGTAACGAAAATGCCTATAGGCGTGCCTAAAGTTCCTTACCGGATGCCCGGAGGACAGTATACAGACTGGATTAGTATTTACGATCGCCTTTCCAGGGAGAGAATTATTTTTCTGGGTAGAGATGTTGATGACGAAATCGCTAACCAAATTATTGCCATCATGCTTTATTTGGACTCAGATGATCCAGGTAAGGATATTTTCTTATACATCAATTCCCCCGGTGGCATGGTAACATCTGGTTTGGCAATTTATGATACCATGCAACACATCAAATCTGATGTTGTCACCATTTGCGTTGGTTTAGCTGCTTCTATGGGTTCTTTCCTGTTAGCGGCTGGAACTAAGGGCAAACGCATGGCTTTACCTCACTCCCGGATTATGATTCACCAACCTTCCGGTGGTACTCGTGGACAAGCATCTGATATCGAAATTGAAGCTAGAGAAATTATCAGAATGCGTAACCAGTTAAATCAGATTTATGTTGATAATACTGGTCAAACTTTAGCCAAAATTGAAAAAGACATGGATCGTGACTTTTTCATGTCCGCTCAAGAAGCTAAGGAATACGGTTTAATTGACCGTGTGATTGAAGAACGACCGTAGAGCGAAGCAGGGGGTGCAAGGAGAAAGTTTTCCCCCTTGCGCCCTGCTTCTTGTCCTCTTCCCAATCGTCTATCCTCAAAAACTGTAAATTTTGAACTTTAAACTATAAATTTAGTTTTTATTATTTAGATTTAGGCTTTAATGCTAATAACTAAAATAAATTATTTGCTCACTGATAGCTCAAGATGGACCTTGGAGATTGCTACCGTTTATTGGGACTAAGGTCGGGAGCCTCTTTTGCTGAAATTAAGTCGTCTTACCGCCGACTGGTGCAGCAATATCACCCCGATACTAACCCAGATGATGAAAAGTCTAAAGACAAATTTATTGCTTTGACGGAGGCTTACAGATTCCTGCAAACGGTAATACCGTCAGAGGAAATAGCCTCAAAATCAAGTAGTTCATCAACTTCTGTACGTAGTTACATTGAGGTGGAATCCCAGGAGTCAGTAGCAACCACAACAACTGTGATGCCCCACCCACCAACTCTAGAGGATATAGAACAACGGTTAAAGTGGAAAACTTATGAACAGTTGCAACGGTTTTTGCAAGAAAGACGTTTTCCGCAAGCGATCGCTCTTGTGGAGGCTTTAGCTGCTAGATTACCACTAGATATAGAAGTCCGCCAATGGCAAGCGATCGCTTATCAAATCTGGGGAAGGGCTTTAATTTCCGAAAAACAACTTCCGAAAGCGAGAATTTATCTGAAAAAGGCTTTAAAGACAGATCCTCACAATAAGGCTCTGTTAAACGAAATCCAGCAGGACTTTCAGCGTTTGGGGATTAAATTTTAAGATTTGATAATTTATATGTCGTCAATATGTCTCCCACTCAAGGAAGCAAAATTTTGAGAAGATTGATCTAACAATATGCAGTAATTCTCAGATCAATTAGACTTCCAAATAAGTAACTTGATTCCCAAAAGAGCCACGGGAACTGGATGCTGCTGATCAAGGTCTTCAATTGCTGAGAAGGGATACCAATGCTGAACAAAGTTGAATTCATCTGGCATTTAATTTCTTCTAATAAATAATCAAATAAATCAGGGTGTAGAAAAATTGTATGTCGAAATCTGCAATTACCGTAACCGTTAAATTGTTCGCTGCCTATCAAGAAGCTTATGGTGTGAGTGAACTGGTGCTAGATTTTCCTAACGGTACGCCAGTAAAGGCGGTGTGCGATCGCTGTATCACCGAACATCCAGAACTCTCTCAATGGCGTGATGTTACCCGCTTTGGGATTAATCTCATCTTTGTGGAACCAGACACCCTACTAGAAGATAGTGATGAAGTTGTCCTCATTCCACCCGTTAACGGTGGCTGAAAGAGTACTGAGTACTGAGTACCGAGTCCTGAGTCCTGAGTATTGAGTGATTGAGTACCGAGTCCTGAGTCCTGAGTATTGAGTATTGAGTGATTGAGTACCGAGTCCTGAGTCCTGAGTATTGAGTGATTGAGTGATTGAGTACTGAGTGATTGACTCGGATTTACACTCGTTACTTTCGTGTTCTCATCCCTATTCCGTTATAAAAACTATATCCGACAAAAATAGTCGGGTATGTTTGACGTGTATTTTAGGGCGTGCTAGAGTAATCCAAAGTTGACGGATATACGGGGACAGGTAGTTTATGACTCAGGCAATTGCAAACCTAAACAAAGCAAACACTTCTATACTGCAAGCCTTGAAGTGTAAGGAATGTGGAGCAGAATATGAACTCAAAGCGAGTCATGTTTGTGAATTTTGCTTTGGGCCGCTAGAAGTCAAATACGACTATGATGCTTTACGCCAGTCCGTCAGCCGAGAAAAAATCCAAGCTGGGCCAAATTCAATTTGGCGCTACCGTCAATTTCTACCTGTCGCTACTGATAATGTTATAGATGTAGGCACGGGGATGACTCCCTTAGTGCGATCGCACCGTTTAGCCCGTCGCCTGGGTTTAAATAAACTTTATATTAAAAATGATGCCGTCAATATGCCCACCCTGAGCTTCAAAGATCGGGTGGTGTCAGTTGCACTCAGCAGAGCTAGAGAATTAGGTTTTACCACAGTTTCTTGTGCCAGTACAGGTAACTTAGCAAATTCCACAGCAGCGATCGCAGCCTATGCTGGTTTAGACTGCTGTGTATTCATCCCCGCAGACTTAGAAGCTGGTAAAATATTGGGCAGCTTAATCTACAGTCCCACCCTCATGGCTGTCAAAGGCAATTACGATCAAGTCAATCGTCTCTGTTCAGAAGTCGCCAATACACACGGTTGGGGTTTTGTCAATATTAATCTCCGCCCTTACTATTCTGAAGGTTCCAAAACATTAGGCTTTGAAGTTGCAGAACAATTAGGTTGGGAACTACCAGATCATATTGTTGCCCCTCTAGCATCTGGTTCCCTGTTTACCAAAATCTATAAAGGCTTCAAAGAATTTACAGAAGTAGGTTTGGTGGAAGGTAAAAACGTTCGTTTCAGTGGCGCTCAAGCTGAAGGCTGTTCCCCTATCGCTAAAGCCTTCAAAGAAGGACATGACTTTATCCAGCCAGTCAAACCAAACACAATTGCCAAATCCATCGCTATTGGGAATCCAGCAGATGGTGTTTATGCCGTAGAAATAGCCCAGAAAACTGGCGGTAACATTGAATCAGTCAATGATGCAGAAATTATCGAAGGCATGAAGCTACTGGCAGAAACAGAAGGTATCTTCACAGAAACAGCCGGTGGAACAACAGTTGCAGTACTGAAAAAATTGGTAGAAGCTGGCAAAATTGATCCAGATGAAACTACAGTTGTTTACATCACCGGCAACGGTTTGAAAACCCAAGAAGCAGTACAAGGCTACGTTGGTGAACCTTTGACCATAGATGCCAAACTTGATAGTTTTGAACGGGCTTTAGAAAGATCCCGGACACTTGATCGCTTAGAATGGCAACAAGTCCTCGTTTAGTCATTGGTCATTAGAGATTTCTCAAGAATGACTACTGAATAATGATTGTAGGGGTTTAGCGCAATGCTAAACCCCTAGTAACCAACCACCGAAAATCGAAAATTAAAGTTGAAATTATGGCTGTAACTGTTTTAGTTCCTACTGCTCTGCAACAATTTACAAATAATCAAGCTACCCTAGAATGCAGTGGCAGCAATATCACTGAATTATTTGAATCCTTAGAAAAAAGCTGTCCTGGTATCAAATCACGTTTGTGCGATGAAACTGGTAAGCCAAGACGATTCTTAAATTTGTACGTTAACAGCGAAGACATCCGGTTTCTAGAAGGCACAGAAACATCCCTAAAAGACGGTGATGAAGTCAGTATCGTTCCCGCTGTTGCAGGTGGTTGAGCTATCTGCAAATTAAACCTCCCCCAGTTTGCGGGGAGTTTATTATTTAGGTAGGGTTTGCGGAAAAAGTCTTTTCGTTAGGGCTAGGAGTCAGGAGAAGAAGGAAGAAGGAATAGTCTTAAATCCGGTCAAGTGATAGGTTTTTGCTTTATACTAAAAACGGGTTAAAAGTGTCATTCTGAACGAAGTGAAGAATCTCCGAGATACTTCACTGCACTACGTTACGTATGGCTACGCCACGCTACGCGAACAGTATGACATAAGTCCAGATTTCACCCGTTGGCAGTATATATGCCTAACGGCACGCTTCGCGAACAGCAAGCCCTACGTATTGTTTAGTTGTTGCTGCCATTCCTGATTTTTTTCTATATCATTCAAAACGATACGTTGATAGGATTCATTTTCTAAGTCAATCGTTAACACACTACCAAAGTCATTTTTTCTAGTTACATACCAAAATTCCTTACCTCGGTCTGTGTAATAAGTTCCAGCTTTAATTAGACCAGGTACAAAACTGCCAGGGGCGCGAATTTCTTTCCAAGTATTAGGTGGTAGTTCTGTTGTTGCTTGCGTAATATGGGTTAACGGTATTTGCCAAACTTTGTGAAAGCGAACAGCTAAAAGTTGCTCTTTTAAAGAAAATTCTATTTGTAAATAGTCTTCAACTATACTTAGGTGCATAAAATCAAAAGGTGCAAAAAGGTTAAAGCACTTGTTTGGTAAACTTTTTACTGACAACAATCAATTTTTTAACTCGATTTTATTCAAAAATCTGTCATTTGAGCAGATTCAAGACTATTCTTACTTCCTCCTTCCAATTCTCACCCTCAACTATCACAATCGGTTTTTACTGTTTTTTATGATAATACAAAGCTGTATTATATCCCACATTCCGCACCCTGGGGTGTTACATTTTGGAGGGAATCGGGTAACAATACATTCACGCAACGATATTAAGCGCACAACTTGTGATAAATATGGCTGGAAAAACTGCATACATAAACAATATGATTCAATAGATTATGAAAAAAATCCTCATTTTAACCGCTAACCCTACCAATACACAAACCTTACGTCTTAATGAAGAAGTAAGAAACATTGAAAATGCTCAAGAACGTTCTCAGAAACGTGACGAATTTAAAATTATTGTTAAGCAAGCAGTACGTCAAGAAGAATTTCGTCGTCACTTATTAGATCATAAACCCGATATTGTTCATTTCTCAGGACATGGTGGAGGTGAACAGGGTTTAGCTTTAATGGGAGATAATGGAGAAGCAATTTTAGTTAAGCCTGATGCTTTAACCGATTTTTTTGAAATTGTACAAAGAAGTTTTAAAATTGAGTGTGTTGTGCTAAATGCTTGTTATTCCGAAATACAAGCTGAGGGTATTTATCCTTATGTTGATTATGTAGTAGGAATGAATCAAAAAATAGGGGATAAAGCAGCAAGAGAATTTACTCTTGGTTTTTATGATGCTTTGTTTGCAAATGAATCAATAGAAACTGCTTTTAAGTTGGGTTGTAATGCCATACAAATGAAGGATATTCCTGAACATTTAACTCCTATTTTAAAAAACCGGACTAATTTACATTCTCAGTCGGTACTTAATTCTTTTAAAGATATTAGTTTAGAAAGTTTTGATGGACAAGTTCCTTTAAATTCACGTTTTTATATTGAACGCCCTAATATTGAATCAAATTGTTATCAGACAATTTTAGAACCCGGAGCATTAATTAGAATTAAAGCACCTAAAAAAATGGGAAAAACATCTTTGATGAGTCGCATTTTAAATCATGGTGTCAAACAAGGTTATCAAAAAGTATCTATTGATTTATGGAGTCCAGAAATATTAACTGATATTAGCACATTTTTACAATGGTTTTGTGCTTTAGTCAGTGAAGAATTAAACTTAGAAATCCAATTAGAGAAATATTGGAAAAGGTTTTTAACTAATCAACAAAATTGTAGTAAATATTTTAGTGATTATCTCTTAACTCAAATTACTCAACCAATAGTATTAGGGTTAGATGATATTGACGAAATATTTTCTTATCCGCAAATTGCTGGTGAGTTCTTTAAGCTTTTAAGATCGTGGAATGAGAAAGGTAAAAATAGTGATGTTTGGCAAAAGTTACGTATTGTAATTGCTCATTCTCAGGAGGTTTATATTCAGTTAGATGCTAATCATTCGCCCTTTAATGTAGGTTCATCTTTTGAATTAGGAGAATTTAATCAATTACAAATTAAAGAATTAATTAAACGACATGGTTTAAATTGGTCTGAGCAAGAAATTCAAAAGTTAATAGATATGATAGATGGACATCCTTATTTATTAAGAGTTGCTTTATATTATTTAGCAAAAGGTCAAATAAATTTAGATGATTTTTTGAAAAATGCACCTACAGAAGCGGGATTATATCGTGATCATTTTTCTAAATATTTATCAGTTTTGGAAGATAATGAAAATCTCAAAATAGCGATGAAGAAAGTAGTTGAAAGTGATACTCCAGTTCAGTTAGATGCCAAGATAGCGTTTAAATTACGCAGTTTAGGGTTAGTAGAAGCAAAAGAAAATAAAGTAATCCCCCTTTGTAATTTATATCGGCTTTATTTTTTAGATAGATTATCAAATTAATTGAGGAAATTATTATGAGTGCAGATAATAAGATTATTCAATATCAATTTAGTGGTAGTCTTCCTCCTAATGCACCTACTTATGTAAAGAGAAAAGCTGATGAGGAACTTTATCAAACATTAAAATTAGGGAATTTTTGTTATGTATTAAATTCAAGACAAATGGGTAAATCTAGTTTGCGTGTGCGAATAATGAAGCGTTTGCAGACGGAAGATAAATATGGTTGTGTGGCAATTGATTTAACTGAGATTGGTAGTGTTGATGTAACTGTTGAAACCTGGTATGCGGGAATAATTGATAGTTTAATTAGTGGTTTTCAGCTTCAAGAAAAGCTAGATTTAGGGACTTTTTTAGAAACACATCAAAATCTTTCTCCGGTTAAATGGTTAGGAAAATTTATTGATGAGGTTTTATTAACCCAAGTTCAGAAAAATATCGTCATTTTTATAGATGAAATTGATAGTATCATCAGTTTAAAATTTAATGTGGATGATTTTTTCGCGTTAATTCGCTCTTTTTATAATCGTCGAGTTGATAATGTTGAATATAATCGTCTGAGTTTTGTGTTGTTAGGTGTAGCGACTCCTAGTGATTTAATTCAAGATAAAACGCGGACTCCTTTTAATATTGGTTATGGGGTGGAATTAACAGGTTTTACTTTTGCAGAATCTCAAGTATTAGCAAAAGGATTAAGTGTTAAAACAAATCAACCTGAGAAGTTATTAGAATTAATTCTAAAATGGACTGGAGGACAACCTTTTTTAACTCAGAAAGTCTGTAATTTAGTTTTAAATGATCCCCCTCAACCCCCAGGGGAAACGCATCTAAATTATCTTGACAAAATACAATTTTGATGTATCAACGAAGAAATCTTAATTTATCGTTTGATTGATTTTTTTGGAGTCATGGTGATTGATTAAAGTATTGTCAATAAGGAGGCATTAATGCGAATTTATAGGTCGTTATTGAGATTCAATTGTCCTTATTGATAAGATGCGTTTCCCCTGCCTCAACCCCCCTTAGAAAGTGGGGAGTATGCAGAATGGTTAGAGAATTTAATTAGAACTAATATTATTGAAAATTGGCAAGCACAGGATAACCCGGAACATTTACGCACCATTGAAAGACGGATTTTAATTGATGAACAAATGGCAGGTGAATTATTAGATATTTATCAAAAGATTTATCAACAGGGAGAAGTAATTAGTCAGAATACTGGAGAGGAGGGAAAGTTACAGTTATCTGGTTTAGTGGTGAAAATAAATAATTATTTACAAATTTATAATCCTATTTATCGAGAGGTTTTTAATCAAGAATGGATTGATAATCAATTAGCTGCTTTACGTCCCTATTCTGAAGCTTTTAGGGCGTGGTATGGTTCAGGTTGTCATGAAAATTCTTGGTTATTACGAGGAAATGCTTTAAAAATAGCAGAAGAATGGGCAGAATTGAAAAATTTAAGTTTTCAGGATAAACAATTTTTAGCAGCTTCTCGTCAGCAGGAAATTGAAGAAGAAATCAATAAAAGGGAAAAGGAATCTGAGTTAGAAAGGGAAAGAAAGGAGAAAGAAGCGGCAGAAAGGGCGAGAATTATTGAGGAAGAAGCTAAACAGGAAGCAGAAAAACAATTAGCAAAAGCTAGAAGAAGAGTTTATTTTGCACAAGTATTTTTATTGATTGCAGGAGTACTCGGAATTGCAATTGCTAAAGTAGCCCTAGATGCTAGTAGTAATCTAAAAAATGTTGCGATACAGCTTGAAAATACTAAAAAATTAACTAAAAATGAACAACAAAAAGCTGAAAATGCTACCCAACAAGTTATTCAAAAGAATACAGAGTTGTCACAAGTAAATGACCAAATGAAACAACAACAGCGAGAAGCAGAGAAAGCAAAAACAGAGGCGAAAAATGCTAAAATAGAAGCCAGAACAGCTAAAGAAGATAAAGAAAAGTTAGAAACACAAAAAAATAGGTTAGATAATGATACTAAAAAATTACAAGGAGAATTACAGTCAAAGTCTCAAAAAATTAAAGATGCTGAAAATAAAGTTTTAGTTTTCAAGCAACAGCAAGAAAAAATTACCAATCGACTTAAAGACAAACAAAGACAATTTAATATTGCTAAAGAACAAACAGAAAAATCTCAAAAAGATGCTGCTCAAATCAGACAAAGTATTGATAAAATTACAGAATTATCAGCAGTTGCTTCTCAATTACAACAAAAAAATCAAGTAAACGAAGCTAATCAATTTTTAAATATTGCAGGTTTGGTTTTACAAGAAAAAATCACAAACCAAGAACTAAAAGAAGCTTTATTAGATAGTTCTTTGGTTTTAGGATATGAATCTTTAAAAACAGAAGAGAATAAAAATCCACAATTAGAATCACAATATAACAAAGCTAAAGAAGACTTGAATGAAAGTTTTAAAAAATTACCAAAAGAAAATAATATTGATAAAAATGATTCTAGTTATTTAGCGACTTTAGTTTATATTTATTATGTAAAAGGTAAATTAGGAAAATCACTAAATAATTACAAAATAGCATTAGCTAAATATGATATTCTCAAATCTCAATTAAAATCTAATACTGATTTATTTAAGTTAGACCTGAATATTCTCTATAATGGTAATGCTGATATTGTCGCTAGTCTTTATCGTCAACTTGATGATTTAGATAAATCAAATACAGTTTATTATGAATCTTTAAAAACACATTTATTAAATGAACTAGATTATTTAATGAAACAAAATAGATGGAAAGATGCAGATTTAAAAAATTGGCAGTTTATTCTTGTTTCAGCTAAAAGAGAAAAAGAAGGTTATTTAGAAGTAAATGATGTTAAAAACTTTCAATGTCAGGATTTAAAAGCAGTAGATAAATTATGGGTGGATAACTCAAAAGGGAAGTTCGGTTATAGTGTTCAAAAAAGAATATATCTGGAAACAGGCAATTCTTTAGATTTTGACTGGAAAAAGGGAACATTTACAAAATGGAACGAAGAAGGGTATAATACTTTTGTTGAAAGGGTGGGATGGAAGAAGGGTAAAGAGGAAGGGGGAGATTGGATGAGATATGATGAACTACCCTTATGGGAAGAAAAATATTTAAGTACGTATAAAAAGCGATTTACTTTACCTTACCTTGATGGTGGTGGGGTGGTGGTTACCTTGGTGGGGTACCTGGTTTGGGGTTGGGTGGTTGGGGGTGGGGTCGGGGGGTTCTTCTCTCTTCTTGCAGAGACTTGTAGATTGTAGCAGATAAGGCTTTCAGAGCATTGTAAACATTTGTTAAGCAAGCATTTTCCACGAAAGAATAAGGTTTACAGAAATTCGATACCTGGCACGAGTCCCCTGGCACGAGTCCAAAAAGTAAAAGTCCAAAAGTCAATAGTTAAAATTTGATGGAGTGGGCAAAAAAGCAAAAAAGCAGCAAACTTTATCCAAAAAACGTCACAAAAAAGCCATTTTTAGCAGCAATAGAGACACTACTCCCTTGTTAACCTCAAATTATTGACTGTGATTCTGAAAAATAACTCCTGCAACTTGAGAGTTGTAACAATTAGCAAAGATGAATTTCTCAGCCACTTCCAAAATTTCGGGATTAGTTTCCTCCCAACTATCCCAAGGTAATCGCATTTGTCCAGGTGATGTTTTTTTGTTTTTACCTTTTCCTTTAATCACCTTCGGCAAGAATTGATTACCCCAAGAATAATGTTTTTCTGGTTTTGCTTTTGGCTTATAATTTTTACAGAAACCGCGATATTTAGCCGCACATTCATCTAACGTTCTCCCCAAAGCCAAAAAAGCAGGATGCCAAGTTGTTAAACCATCATCCCCCAATCGGTCATAAATTCCATAATTACTAAAATCATAAAAAAATCCTTCTTGCATTCCTGCCGCTTTCGGGTTAGCGTGAATATACCTAAGCGTATTTAATGCCCTTTTATAATCGTTTTTAGCAAATCCTGTGCTGTGATAGCGTTTTTCCCAAAAGTGTCCTGTTCGGTTCAGCATTCGGTTAAAACACATTGCCGTATACCAGTTTATCCAGTGCATGATTTTGGGTAAATCTTCAGGTTGTGCTGGTTCGATTAAATAATGCACATGATTTGACATAATACAGATGGCATAAAGCTTAAATTGGAATTTAGCCAAAGCCTTTTTGAGAGTATAGAGAAACACCTGACGGCATTCGTGACGAGTTAACTTAAATTCACGGTTATTGCAGCGGGTGGTAATATGATAACTGTATCCTGGTATTAAGTCGCGCTTTGGTCGTGGCATCAGATGACAGCTACATTAATTCTTGTATTACCGCAGGAGGAGTTAAAATTCTACTATACAAGTTTTGCAGTAATTCTAAACAGCCAACTTGATGCAGATACAATAGAGGAGAAGTATTAACAACAACTGGAGAATTAGGCATTGTTCACATCTTGTTCTAACTGTTGAGAAGTTATACTGCAAACGGGTCAAACTTGGACTTATGTCATACTGACCGTAACGTAGTGCAGGGAAGTATCTCGGAGATTCTTCACTTCGTTCAGAATGACACTTTTAACCCGTTTTTAGTATAAAGAAAAAGGTGAAACTTGATAACGCCCTAAAACTATTAAAAATTCTACCCGTGACATTCCTGCTAATTGTGCTGCTCTTCCTGATGACAGTTTACCAAGTTCAAACAGTTTGACTGCTGCTAAAATTGGTATTTCTATAGATAAATTTTCTGGAGTTTCTTTGAGACTAATTAAAACTTCTTCAGGTATTTCTAAGGATATACTACTCATAGTGTTATGTTTAATTAATAGGTTTCAGGTTAGCTATAATGTTAATAATTAGGTAAAATTATAACACAATATCGTGATAAATTGAAAGTCTAGAATCTGATATTGATGAAAATATCCAAAATATTTGGAATATAGAAGCGAAAAAACACCGTAATGAAATTCGTAATCATACCGTTGAGTTAATTCCTGGAGAAATGAATGAATTATAACTTGCTTAGTTTCCTCTTCTCTTTTTTTGCGGAGTATTTCAAATAGAAAATCTTGATCTTCTTTTGATAAACTGGCTAGTGAATTAATAATTTCTTGCAACGTTATCATAAAATCTCTAACAATTTAATCAACAATGGATAAATTAGAACAATATCGCAATGCCATCAAAAAAATATTGACGGAATATTATGAAATGAGTAATCCGCAAAGTATCGGAAATAGAGAAATTGAGGCTAGTGAACGTTTAGCTTTTGATGAAAAAAGAGATCAATATATTTGGTTTCGGTTTGGCTGGGATGACAAAAGACAAATACAGTATATTATCATCTATCTTTGCATTAAAAACGGTAAAATTTGGGTAGAAGAAGATGCAACTAATTTATGTATTGTTGATGATTTGCTATCAGCCGGAATACCACAAAGTGATATTGTTTTGGGTTTCCACTATCCCAGTAAACGCAGTTTAACAGAATTTGCTACTGCTTAAAAAGGCAGATTTTAAGTAGGGTGTGTTGCGGCTTTGAAAGGATTTAGAAGTTTGAGAGATTAAAGATTAGCCGTAACGCTGACGCTAACACACCCTACGATTTGGGTATATTATGATAATGTAGATACTGGACTAATTAAAAGATTATTTATCTTTATGTCACAACTAACACCGATTCAATTAGAAGACGGAACAATTATCTATATCGAAGCATCAGAAAATGTTGCTGCGTCTATTCCTCAACCTTCAAAAAAAGAAATAGAAACTCCAGATAAACTAGATTTTCTGATTGAAACTCCTGAAGAAGCAGAGCGTGGTGTTTTAGAAAAACTTAATCTGAAAGCACAGGGAGAACAGCTACAAAAAACTATTCAATCTTATTCAAAACATATTATTCAATCTTTCAAAGATTTAGCTCTTGCTGAAGTTTCTGAAGTCACTTTAGAATTTGGGGTTAATGTGGGAGGAATGACGGGAATCCCTTATATTGTCACTGGAGAGACTAGCAGTAATATTAAAATTACTGTTAAATGTAAATTTGATAAGACGTAAATTTTGTCTGAATCAGGATTTACAGGATTTAAGGATGTACAGGATGTTATACTGCAAACGGGTCAAACTTGGACTTATGTCATACTGACCGTAACGTAGTGCAGGGAAGTATCTCGGAGATTCTAGAGCCTACGGCACGCTACGCGTTAGCAAAGCTCCACGACGTGGCACACTTCGTACCCTACGGGAAGCAAGCTACAGAATGACACTTTTCAACCGTTTTTAGTATATTTTAAAGTATCATGTTTTGAATATCTGATTTGATGATTAATTGTGAAGTCATGAGATTTAATATCAAATTACTTGATAATCATAATTTACAAAATCTCTAAAAAATATCAACATTATAAAATATACTCACATCTAAAAAATCATCCTCAGCTAAAATCCTGTACATCCTTAAATCCTGTAAATCCTGATTCAGACAATTGAGAAATTCAGATTCCCGAACTTATTGTAAAAATATTATCACTCATTTTATCCTATAGCGGTTTTTGGTTGAGTGAGATACAATAACCCCACCCCCAACCCCCTCCTCCTTCGGATTCACCAGTCGTCTACGGTGGGAAACCCACCTACAGCGCTGGTTCACCGCAAGCGAGGAGGGGGCTATGATGTATTTTATTCAAGTGCGTACTGCATACTGCTATATCTATATAAAGCATCTGAAAAATAAGTGCTATGCCCAAACGCCTCCTAGTCGTCGAATCACCTGGAAAAGTCAAAAAGCTGAGTCAAATTCTCGGTGCAGATTGGATTGTTCGTGCTAGTTGTGGACATATCCGCGAACTCAGCAATGAGGGTGATGATTCACTAGGATTCACAATGGATGGTAATAGTGTCCGCTGCAATTATATCCCTCGTGACCAACGGGCAAAAGAAACAATTCAAAAACTAAAAGCCGCTGTTAGGCAGGTTGATGAAGTTGTTTTAGCAACAGACCCAGACAGAGAAGGAGAAACCATTGCTTGGCATCTTAAAGAAACGTTAGGTTTGAGAGAACCCAAGCGAGTAGTTTACACAGAGATTACAGCAGATGCCGTAAAGAGAGCGATCGCACATCCCAGAAAACTCGACACTAATTTAATAGGTGCAGGATTATGTCGAGATTGCCTCGACAAACTGGTAGGATACAAAGGCAGTCCCCTAGTTTGGGCATTAAATAACGGTGCAAAAAGCGTAGGTAGAGTCCAAAGCGCCACATTACACCTAATTTGTCAGCGAGAAAGAGAAATTCAAGTTTTTGTACCCCAAGATTACTGGAGTGTTTGGGTAGATTATCAAGAAGGATTCCGGGCTTTTTACAAAGGTACGGCAAATTCTGCCACAGAAACAGCAGCACCAGAAACTGAAACTCATGATGATGCAGCTAGTAATAACCCAGAAAAACCAGAATCTAAACGCGTTCTTTCAGAAGTAGAAGCCACAAGGTTAGTTGAGGAAGCAAAGCGTCATTCACATCAAATTATTCATGTAGAAGGGAAACTTGTTAATCGTCAACCCCCTCCACCATTTACCACCTCTACCCTCCAACAAGCAGCCGGGTCCAAGTTGAAATTTGCCCCCGACAAAACCATGCAAGTAGCCCAAAAGCTATATGAGGCAGGGTTAATTACATATATGCGTACAGATTCAGTGATGTTGAGTCCTGAATTTTGTGCTAGTGCGCGTCAATGGTTGGAGCAAAACGACCCCCAGAATGTCCCCCAGCAGGTAGCCAAGCATCGTAGTAGTAAAACGGCTCAGGAGGCACATGAAGCTATTCGTCCAACAGATGTCTTTCGTCCTTCAGTTCAGTTGCGTGCAGAACTCCCTACCGATGAGTTTAACCTGTATGTGATGATTTGGAAAAGAGCGATCGCTTCCCAATGTCGTCCTGCTCAACTCCGTAAAACTTTGATAATTACGAAATCAGGTAATATTTTATGGCAAGCTAGAGGGCAAGTAATTGAATTCTACGGTTATGCAAAGTATTGGCCGAATCTTAGCAAAGATGCCGTTTTACCTTTATTGCAACAGGGACAAACACTAATTTTAAAAAATGCCGGACATGACCAGAAACAAACACAACCACCACCAAGATACAGTGAGCCGAAACTTGTACAATTAATGGAACGTAAAGGAATTGGTCGTCCTAGTACCTATGCTCCTACAGTTGCTACTTTAAAGAAACGCAATTATGTGGAATTGAAAAAAGACAATCTTCAACCTACCGTTTTGGGTTTAGAAGTTGATGAATTTTTACAGAAGGCTTTACCAGATTTATTAGAAGCAGAATTCACTGCCAAAATGGAAGATGCCCTAGATGCAATCTCTGAAGGAAAAAACTCTTGGCAACATTACCTGACTAGTTGGAATCAAAATTATTTTGTACCTGCCCTTTCTAAGGCTAAAACTGTGGTGGTTAATTCATCAACTACAGTGAAAACTAATAATTTAGTTGAGCGCAAATATGAAACTTCTAAAACTCGTTGTCCTGATTGTAAGAACTGTTTAGCTAAAATTCCCAGCAGCAAAGTTAAAAAGAAATACTTTCTTAAATGTGTGAATGGCTGTGAAAATATTGTTTTATTTTGGAGTGATTTTAACAAAAAGTGGGAAGCACCGAAAACTAAAACATCTGAAACTGAAAAGACTCCTAAGCCTTCTGCAAAAATCACTTCATATCCCTGTCCCGTATGTAAAAAACCTTTGGAGGAATACAGTTATATTAAAGATGGACAAAGTAAAACTATGTTGCGGTGTTCTGCTCAAGAATCTTGGAAAGATAAGAAACATAAGGATGTGGCTTATTTTCATACACCTAAAGGATGGTGGAGTCCTAAATTTGGGAATTTGAATAATATCAAGTCCGGCTGAATATAAATAAGCCTATTGGGAATAAATCTGCGTGCTGTTTTAGAGGATGTTTTATTACAATATCATCAAACTTGACTTGAAAAGCCTTATTATTCTATATTCTACTATCATTGGAATGTCATCAATTCGCTCGTAACTTATCTTCACAGTTTTATTTTCCTCAACTCCCCTAAATTCATAATCAGTCTCTATAACTCATGACCATACTTCAACTAATTGAACCTGAAGTTAAAGATTTAGGTGGGTTTATTGCCCGCCGTAGTTTGCCATATCTTAATTATCAAATGGTCGGTCCGTTTATATTTTTTGATCATCTTGGCCCATCTGTTTTGCCTCCCAACAAAGGCATTGATGTCCGACCACATCCTCATATTAATCTTGCGACGGTAACTTACTTATTTGATGGCACTTTGATGCACCGCGATAGTTTGGGTACTGTGCAAGAAATTCAACCGGGTGCAGTAAACTGGATGACAGCAGGAAAGGGGATTGTACATTCAGAACGATCTCCTGCTCCTGACCGTCATAACGAAGCCACCATTCATGGGATTCAAATCTGGGTTGCCCTGCCTGTAGAATACGAAGAAATAGATCCTTGGTTCACTCACTATCCTGCTGAAACTCTTCCAACCTGGGAAGAGAATGGCGCTATCATCAAACTCATTGTTGGACAAACCCTTGGCTATACTTCACCTGTCAAAGTTTTTTCACCCATTCTTTATTTAGATGTGGTGCTGTCTGCTAATGCTCACTTCACTGTCCCCTCTGATTATTCCGAGAGGGCAGTATACAGCGTCACAGAGGGGTTGAACATTAATGATGAGCCGCTAGAGCCATATCGCTTTGCTATTTTAGAGCCAGGTTCTGAGATAAAAGTTTCTGCTGTTGCCTCTGCTCGATGTATTGTTATTGGTGGTGAGCCATTAGGCAAACGTTACAAATGGTGGAATTTTGTTTCTAGCCGTGCAGAAAGGATAGAGCAAGCTAAAAATGATTGGCGTGATCACCGCTTTACTACTGTGCCAAATGAAACAGAGTTTATTCCGCTACCAGAAATGGTGACAGAGGCTAATCCTTTTTAATAAGTTGCATAAAATTAAGATAAGTAGGTAGGCGCAAAAAAACAGAAGTATGTAACGAAACGTAAAGTTGCCTCAAAACCTCTTCCCTCCTGCCTTCTGCCTTCTGCCTCCTGCCTTGTCTCAACGATAAATATTTATGCCCACCTACTTACAGCAGGAGTCAGGAGTCAAAATGGCTTTGTGTATGGGTTTGAATTTAGATGTTGTAACTCCTAACTACGCAAACTGCTGTATCAAGAATAATTGACCGCAGATAAACGCAGATAAACACAGATAAAGACGGATAATTTAATTGATGTCATCATTCTGTACAGCCTCATAAAGAAATGGTATTACACGCTCACTAAGGGTTCTAGGGCTAAAGTTTTGGTTCCTTCAGTCAGGAAAATGCGATCGCAGAGGTTAAACATTTCTACTTCGGTAGAGGTCTGTCGCATCAACCGCAGGAAATGACCTTCAGCATCAACACTCAAAGCAATGTAGTTAAGGAACATTTTCAGGTAGCCTACCCGCGCTCGTTCTGGTATGGTTGACGCTGTGGGGGTTTGCCATAAACGATCAATATAGTTGCGTACCTCTACTAAAGGCACAGGTGTAATCGCCTCTCCTTGTAAAGTCTGGCGAATTTGATTAAAAAGCCAAGGATTCCCAATCGCCCAGCGTCCTACCATTACACCTGCTGCCCCCGTTTGAGAAAGCACTTCCAGGGCTGTTTTCGCTGAGTTGATATTACCATTGGCCATGACTGGGCAATCTACCCGTTTCACCGCTTCCGCAATCAAATCATATTTCACCACCCCGTGGTACATATCTTTCACCGTGCGACCATGCAAACTCAGCAAATCAATGTTGTGGCGATTGATGATATCTAGTATTTCATAAAAGTTATCTGTGTTTTCAAAGCCTACGCGCATCTTCACAGTCAAAGGTTTATCATTCACAGTAGAACGCAGTTCTCCCAAAATTCGCTCTACTTTTTCCGGTTCTCGCAGCAATCCACCTCCAACATTTTTGCGATAGATTCTCGGCGCAGGACAGCCCATGTTTAAGTCTACTCCGGCGATATTATATTTGCAGAGTTCCTGTGCTGTTCTCACTAAGTCGGGAATGCTTTCGCCAATCATTTGAGCAAAAACGGGGCGACCGGTATCGTTTTCGGTGATTGCTGCCAGAATTTTACAATTGAGTCGTGAGGTATCATTGACGCGGAAATATTCGGTGAAGAAGTAGTCAGGACTGCCGTAGTGGGCAATGATCTTCATAAACCATAAGTTTGTCACATCTTGCATGGGTGCAAGAGCTGTGAACGGTAGGTCTTTCTGAAGCGATTGGGGGAGCAATACCTGGGACATAGGATTATCCCTGCCGATTTCGTTTGGAACAAAGGATATTCACCATTTGTCCTTTGTCAAACAAAATAGTATGTGTCGGCTTTCCAGAGTCGGGAAGGAAAGTCTTGTTCTTTTCACCCATCAGCTTCATTTTAATCACTTCCTGGTCATTAACTCCCTAGATTGCTCAACCAAGCGAATAAACTCACCTCGATAACCCTCCTGATCTTCACCCTGGGCTTGAGTTGCCAATCTCATTACCAAATCATAGTTAGCATTCCCCTTATACTCAGAATCACGTAATATCATCCCAAAAGTTGCGATCGCAGCAGCAAATCTCAAATTAGTTGATGGTGTTTGGTTAGCGTTGAATTTACTATCTGGAATAGTTTGGGTAATCAATTGACTGGTACTGTCCTGGGGTAATTTATAGCGGAGTTTCACCAACATCATCTCATTATCGGCAGTATCGGTCGCAGTTGCACCAGAACGCTGATAACGCAAAGGATCTACCTCTGGCAGTTTCACATCACTCTTCACACCAGTAGGAATAACTTCATACAGTGCTGTCACAGAATGACCAGCCCCAATTTCCCCCGCATCTTTCTTATCATCATTGAAATCTTGGTTTTGCAACAGGCGATTTTCGTAGCCAATCAAGCGGTATGCTTGGACTTTAGCCGGATTAAATTCCACCTGAATTTTCACATCCTTGGCAATGGTAAACAGCGTTCCCCGAATGTCATTAACTAGAACTTTTTTAGCTTCTAATAAGGTATCAATATAAGCATAATTGCCATTCCCCTTATCAGCCAATTGTTCCATTTTGCCATCTTTATAGTTGCCAGTACCAAATCCTATAACTGTGAGGAAAATTCCCTGATCTCGCTTCTGTTCAATTAATCTAGTCAATTCAGCATCACTAGAAACCCCGACGTTAAAATCTCCATCAGTAGCTAAAATTACCCTATTATTACCAGATTTAAGGAAGTTTTGTTTGGCGATTTTGTAAGCCAATTCAATCCCCTGACCACCAGCAGTAGAGCCTCCAGCCTCCAATCGGTCAATAGCTGCTAGAATTTTCGTTTTCTGACTTCCAGGGGTAGCAGGTAAGACTACACCCGCATTTCCTGCGTAAACTACTAAACTTACCCTGTCTTCAGGATTGATTTTATTCACCAACAATTTCAAAGACTGTTTTACCAAGGGCAATTTGTTGGGTTCACCCATAGAACCGGAGACATCAATTAAAAATACCAAGTTACTGGGTGGTAAGGTTTCACTCTCTAAGCGTTTCCCTTGCAAACCTACCTGTACCAGCTTATGTTGAGGATTCCAGGGAGCAGTAGTTACTTCAGTGGTGACGGAAAAAGGTCTATTTCCTGTCGGTTGAGGATAATTATAAGTAAAATAATTAATAAATTCTTCTATCCGTACTGCATCTTTGGGTGGTAATTGCCCTTGGGTAATAAACCGTCTCATATTACTGTAAGATGCCGTATCTACATCTATGGAAAATGTGGAAAGAGGGTCATTACCAACACGATGAAAGGGATTATCATCAATTCGGTTGTAGTTCTCTGTGTTGAATTGCCGATTGATTTCAGGTTCGGGGGCAATCATACCACTAATGCCACGTCCAACTGTACGCTTAGGAATACTGTAACGGTTAATATTAGACGTGACAGGGGAACTAGGTGGTAAATTTAGAGGTTTTACTGATGGGTTAGTCTTGCGAGTAGACTGGTCTTGAATGCGTTCTCTAGCAGCTTGAGTAGGAGCGATATCAGCTTTAGCTTCTAATTCGTCTTTGGGATTATTGAGGGTTGCTAACTCTGGTGCAAATTCTTTTTGCAAGCGTTCCAGGGTTTTTAAGTCTGTTTGAGCAACTGTTGTGGAGTTACTTGCTATTAATGTGTTGGTTCGTTCTAAACAAGAATTTAAAACTGTGGCGAATTCTGTGCGAGTGACGGGAAGAGTGCCAAAGTTGGGAACGGAAACGACACAACTATAATTGTTAACTAATGCCTGGAGTGCTTGATAGTCAGGGTGATTGGGTAGAATGGAGTTGACTGAGGTAGTCTGATTGGCTGGAATTGCTTTTGTTAGAGACTGATTTAAAACGGCAACTCCTACTGTTGGTAGTAATAACAGCAGTGTTAAAATACTGACGCGCTGCCACATTTTCGACGGAATCGGGTAAGACATTATTAAATCCTCACAGATGTTTGCCCTGTTGTTCTTACTTAGAATAGTCCTGAGCAGTCTGAGATTTGATTACCGTTACAGTTTTAGTAACTGTAATGCATACAATACTTCACATACACAGCATTGGTAACAATATCTCCAGGAAATGCCGACAAGCGCAGCTTTTCAGGATCATGTTTCTGTCCAGGTACTTAGGGTCGGAAACAGGTCAAGAATAGCGGAATATTCAATTTAAGGTGCAGTTCTCTGACTTTCCCAAAAAATTTGTAGTATGCTCTTGACATCTAGTAGTATTTGTATTACAAATGTAATATCAACAAAAACGCCTCCTCCAAAAGGCAAAAAACCCACTCCAGCAATCATGCTTTTCTTGGGTCTGTAGCTCTAATGGTAGAGTTCCTGGATTCACTTGTGTCCTGACAGAAAAAGCTTACATACTTGCTCAATTGGTAGAGCGATCGTCTCTTAAACGATAGGTTGCAGGTTCAAGTCCTGCGTGTGTCACCACAGCTTTTTCAACTTACACGAGGTGTGAGTGCAACTCTCACAGGGAGGGTATCGGTTCAATCCCGATCAGATCCATTGATAACGTAAGTGGCTAGTTAGGAATAGGAGTCAGGAGAAAGAATGAATTTTGAGTTATTTTCTACCCTTGCCATCTTGTCACCTTACCTTGATTTGATAATTAGCAACTTGGGTTAATAACAATTTGTAATTTTAAAAGAGGTGATAGCAATGGTTCATATTCGATTTGAGGGACGTTCTGTTGATGTTACAGAAACACAACTAGGAATTACAGCAAGGATGAATGATGTGGCAGTAAAGGAACACATTGCTCGACATTTAGATGTAAATAAAGATAGACTTTCTGATTACATAATTGATCGTCGTCCCAGTGGTGATTTGATTATCCGTCCTGAAGCTGTTTATGGGTAACGGGTAACGGGTAACGGGTAATTGGTAATTGGTAATTGGTGATAAAAATCCAGTTTTAATCCTGTTTATCCTTAAATCCTGGAAATCCTGTTCGCGTAGCGTGGCGTTAGCCATATCAAACATTATTTATAAGGAGGTAAGTCCGATGATGTTCGCTAAATTATTTGCAATCAAAAACCCATCGTTACAACTGCATTTAACTAACGTGAAATATGAGCGAACATCGTTTGAGCGAAATAGTGATTGAGCGTCCTCGTGGTGGGATGAGAATTAGCCTCAAAAAGCTCAAAGGCTTTAAAAAGCAATTACACAAAATCACCGCAGAGGCAACAGAGGATGGATTATTAAATCCCTACCTGATTAAACCAACAAAGAAATCTAAATATCTTTCAGATCATCTCGCACCTCTGCGTCGGTTGTTGCGCTCAAAAGTCGGACAGCCTTGGAACGACATTTACAGCGAACTGTGTCAAAGATTAGATCCCAGCACAATGGCAGGACAGCACATTATTGGTCATCTATGGGATTACGTTGAACGCCATGTAGAAATCATTGATGGTCAGGTTCGTAGCAAGTCTTACCGCTGGAATCGAATTCGGTTAGATGGGAGTTACTATGACCGTTTTTATATCCATCCTGAAACCGGAATTCTTTGTCTAGTTCAGAAAGTAAAGCGAAAGCAGAAGCAAAAGCAAGAAGAAACCGATATTGTCATCATTGATAATTATCATCAATACCAGAAAATAAACGAGATTTGGTATTTAATTACTTTTGCAGATTTTCCGCCGTTAACTGATTATGTCACGGATGTTATCAAAGCTGTAATTCATTGCTCTACGGCAATGTCTAAAGGTCAAAAAATTTACGCTGTCAAAAAACAGCAATGTAGCAAGAAAGAAATTAGATTGATTTTAAATCAGCTTGCTAAAACTTAGAATTTTCACTTCGTACCCTAACCGAAAAAGCTTACATACTAGCCGAATTGGAACAGGCACTTGAATTGAAATCAAGCAACTACGGGTTCAAATCCCGTGTGTGAATCAACAGCCTTTTCAACTTGTACGAGGTGATTTTATTTATTTCCATTGGCAGTTGTTGCCGCGCCCTAATCTCGGAAGCCTACATAACTCTGAAACAGTTAAACACAATGCTTCCACAACTTGCGCGGTGACTCTATCACCCCGCGTGCAACACTGCCTCCGGTAATTTTAGATTTTGGGTTTTCGATTGCAATCCAAAATTCTTAGAGGAGGTAATCATGAATACAAATACCGCAGAACGTGACTTGCGTTTAGAAATGCTCAATAGTTTGCTGACAACCCCTCACCGCAAACTTGAGCAAGTCGCAGAAATTCATAAGTTAATTGTTGAACTTGATCCGATATTTTACGGACATCTAGCTGTTTGGTATCAGCGTTATGGTGATGTTCGTGACCACAAAGAAGTATTCCTAGCCTATTTGCTAACTAGCAATTTGACTGAACACCGGGATGCTGGATTTATGATGCTGCAAGCGTTTCCGCCCTACCAGGTGGCTCGTGTGGTGGATTTTATGAAGCAGCAACAAAATAAGTTGCCTCGTTCGGCTCGGACTGCGGTGCGGCTATATCTGAAGACACGGGAGAGTAATCCGGCTCTATTCGATCGCGCTGCTTTGCGAGGTCGTAAGGCAATGAAACACCTGTATGCTGCTCTGCACATCAAGCCCAATGAACGGGCGAATGCGATTTTGTTCCGCAATACTCCGCCAACTGGTTCTTTAGCAGATGTCCTAAAACAGCTTGCTAAGGCAGAAAAAGCGGCAGAACAGGCACGTTTGATTGTGGAGTTCAAAATTCCTTATGCGATCGCTATTGGTGCTATTAAACAGCTTACACCAGTTGTATTGGTGGCATTAATCAACAGCATGAGTCCCCAAGAAGTGATCAATAACCTCAAGTCAATTCAGGCTAGAGGAGCAATGGATCACCCAGAAGTCAAGAAGCTGATTGACTCTAAGCTGGAGGAAGCATCTAAAAGTGGGCGTGTCTCAGCTTTCAAAGCCCAGGTGGCCGCAGATACAGCAGATTTCGACGCAGATACCGTTGCTCGGTTGGACAAGGTTACTAATGAGCAGGTAAAGCGACGGGGGACAATTGCTCGGCCAACGGCTTTACTGGTGGACAAGTCCGGTTCAATGGAAAATGCGATCGCTGTTGGTAAACAACTTGCTGCTTTAATTTCTGGTATCACTCAGGCAGAATTGTTTGTCTATGCCTTTGATACTATTCCCTATCCTGTTACGGCAAAGGGTAAGGAGTTAACTGACTGGGAACGTGCTTTCCAGTACATCAATGCAGGTGGTGGTACTAGTATCGGTTGTGCGTTGGAAGCAATGCGGAAGAAGAAGCAGGTTGTTGACCAGATTATCGTGGTAACGGATGAAGGTGAAAATGCTGCTCCTTACTTCGGTGAGGTTTACAAGAACTATTGCCGGGAGTTGGCGATAATGCCGAATGTGGTGATTGTCCGTGTGGGTAGTCATTACAACTGGGTGGAAACTCAACTGAAGCAGCAACAAGCACCTGTAGATACGTTCACTTTCGCTGGTGACTACTACAGTTTGCCGAACCTTGTCCCACTCTTAACGCGCCCTTCTCGTCTAGATTTGCTGATGGAGATTTTGGATATGCCTTTGCCTGTAAGGGTGGATAAATGAGGTTAGTCATGGGTGCATTGTTTATTGGTTATGCACCCATTAATTCTACAATTTAACTTTGAATCTTCTGTTGAGTTGAAGAATAAAACTCAATTTGCTGATACTATTCTTGCTGAGGATTGTTAAAGTCAATTCCTGCTTTTATAGCTTTTCCTTTAAGATAGTTAATAAAAGCAGAACAAGACACAAGCATAAATTTGGCATCTTCAAAGTCAAGGTCAGATTCATCTAGCAAGGCATGGCGTATTCCGTTAGCATCACTTGTATAACCATACAACTTGCTAAATGCTCCACTTAAGGCAGGATGCAAATCAAATATTGGTTCTTTTTCTAGAGTATTTAAAGCTTTTCCCAATGTTGCTTTATTATCATTAGCAATTAGGCAACAAATTGATTCTACAGCACTAATAGATTCTTTTATAGAATTCCTATAGTCAGGGTTTTCTTTTCTCGACAAATAAATTAGGGCAGTGTTAATATGATTCGATACTGGAGCAAATTTATCTTGATATGCTAAAGCTTGTTCTATTGTCTGTATTTCTGTTTCTGAGGTTATTGGTGTAATTGTCGAGCCAATAAATCTATAGCCAGACAATTCACGTTCAAAAACATGATTGCATAAGTTAATAAAATTTTCTAACATATCATCATTTCTGTAATTTCTAGCAATGAACTCTAAAAAATTATAGACTTCATACCATTTATATTGGGAAAATGATTGTTTTATAAATTGATAATCTCGCTGCCATATTCCTGATAAATTATCAAATGGTTGTTTGAAATGAGAAAACCACAAAATCTTAATTAAAGATTTTATATCATCTGTTTCAAAATATTGATAAGCGGAGGATTCTTTTCTGTCGTAATCTATATAACCACCCTGAGAATAGGTTTCTATTTTTTTCCAAAACGATAAAATTAAGACATTCCATAAACTGTTACGCAGATCATTACTCATTGAATCAATCTGCATAATATCTTTCTTGGGTTCAAAGCCGTGTCTCTGAGAAAATGTATCCATATTTTAGTTACTCAATTAGATTAGATATATTATAACTAACTAAAGAAAATATACTGAGATATAGTTAGCTAAATTTGTATTACTTTAACTTAGATAATAGCTCAACGCAAGGAGGTGATAAAGCAAAATGAACAAACTGTGATCGCTCGACGAAAGTACGAATCATATCAGGTCGTCTCCATAACCACCCCGACGATCTACTTTTTCT
>NZ_JAYGGY010000088.1:50235-80211 GCF_034931625.1 Anabaena cylindrica UHCC 0172
CTATCTACTTTTTCTCTATCTACTTTTTCTCTATCTACTTTTTCTCTATCTACTTTTTCTCTATCTACTTCTTCAGTCGTTAACAAAGGAAGACCAGAATTAATAATTTCTTGTCGAATTTGTCTTAATTTTTTACCTAAATTAGATCCAGATTTTAGCTGTTCCTTTTGGCGTTCAAGTGAATCAATAAATGCTAAAACTTTTTCTTGTTCGTCTGCATTTAAAGTTTGCCATTTATCCAGCATTTGTTCGGTGATCATATTAGTTATCACTCCGATTAGCAAGAATACGAATACATCTATATTGTACTTGCTAAGATTTTATTTGCATCAACATTAAAACCTATAACCCGACTGGGAATGAATTCCCAGTCTCATAGCAAAAGTCATCTAAAGATGACTAAAAATGCAAAAAAATCTCCAGTTTACTTTAGTAAACTTTAGTTATTAGCCCGGAAATTCATTTCTGGGCGGGTGTGGAGTCCAACAGATAAGCTATATATTCTGGAAAATAGCAAACTTTTAAAGGAACGAACCGCGAAGACGCAAAGAACGCGAAGGAAGAAGGAAAGAAGAAAAATTAAAACACTTATTTACCCGTCAATTAGTTATTGACAGACTGCTAGGTTGAATTTTTAGCTGATTTTGAATAATTGGTATTAGTTATGACTAACATATTGAAGCTAATCAACCAAATAGCTAATGCAGAAGCACAGTTATCTGAAACTCAATTCCTTGCGCCCTGTGTCAAGGGTGGACGAGTCCGCACAAGGGTGGCAGGGATGGTTTACACCTTCACACCAAAGCCTAGTAAATTCGTCGGTTGGGGCATCTTTCAGGCTGTGGATGAAAAGACAGCAAAGCTGGTGGAAGAAGCAGATTTACCCCAAATTGCCGAATACCTGCAAAACTTTCCTCAAATTCGACTGCGGTTAGCTTACCAACTGCAAAAACAAACTTGGTTAGCATACCCTGTGAATGAAGCTGATATGCGTCAACGGTTGAAGGTGGTTAAGCCGATCGCATTACATTTAGTAACTGAGGGTGTCGTCTTTGAGCAAATCATAGCTCGTTGGGATGGTCAATCCTGCTGGTTTGAGGAAGTTGATCGCCGTACTGATCCAGAAATTGTGGAAACTCTGCAATCTGCTGTTAAAAAATTCACTCCGACACAGGAATTGCAGTTTAAAGGTATTACTCCAGAAATCCGCACGGTGTATGAATTAGCAAGTCAAAGAATTGAGGGTTTTACTCAACCCCAACAGGATGAAAGACGATTGAGAAAGGCTCTGCAAATGGGGGGTGGTACTTTAACTCAATTCCATGATCGCGGTGATTATTGGACTGTTGATTGGACTACTGCGGATGGTATTCGTCATAGTAGTGCGATCGCTAAATCTGATTTAACTGTTGTCAGTTCTGGTATTTGTCTGAGTGGACGCGATCGCGATTTTGACTTGCAATCCTTAGTAGCTGTAATGGAACAACAATCATACTAACCCAAGGTTCTAATCATCTAGTTTCGGCTGGTAATGGGTAATTGGTGATCAAATCGCAACTTTAATCCTGTTCATCCTTAAATCCTGCAAATCCTGATTCAGACAGTATTATTATGAGCATTTTTTTCCATGAACAGCTTTACCGCAGCCATGCTGTGATGAAAAAGCTAAAAGATTATCCTGTAACAATTTGTGGAGCGGGAGCATTAGGAGCTAACATTGTTGAAAACTTAGCTCGCTCTGGTTTCGATAAACTTACAGTCATTGATTGCGATCGTATTGAGGAACGTAATCTTTCCACTCAACCTTACTACCGTAACGATGTGGGAGCATTTAAGGCGAAGATTTTAGCGAACAATTTATATCGAGCAATTGGCACTAAAATTGATGCTAAAACGAAGGAGTTGACATCAGCAAATACTAATCAATTACTCCAAGATAGCCAGTTAATTATTGATGCTTTTGACAATAGTGTGGCACGTCAAGCAGTCAAAGATTATGCTGATCAAAAACGTTTTCCTTGTCTTCACGCTGGGCTATCATCTGATTATGCAGAAGTGATTTGGAATGATGTTTATCGTGTTCCTTCTGAGGTTAATGATGATATCTGTGATTATCCTTTGGCACGAAACCTAGTCATGTTAACGGTTGCTGTGGCCTGTGAGGCGATTATCTCATTCATTGCTACAGCAGAACACCGTAATTTTACCGTAACTCTCAAGGATCTAAGCGTGCAATCTTTCTGCAATTAGGTTGGCATTAAAAATTATCGTTATGAGGAGGCAGAAGGCAGGAGGGGAAAAGGTTTGTAGACAAATTTATTTTTTGTTACCTACTAATGATTCAAACAATAATTGTCTTTCTCATGATTGGGCTAATTATTACTCTTGTTTTAGTTAATCCTATCCTCATTAAAAGGAGAAGAAATCGTCTCAAATATCATCCTTTTCCTCCACTTTGGAATGCCATTATTGAGAATAACGTTCCTATATATTTCTGTCTTTCCTCTGACGAAAGAAAGCGACTTCAGGGACATATTCAAGTGTTCTTAATGGAAAAGCAATTTATTGGCTGTAAAGGATTACAAGTGACAGAGGAAATGAAAATAATCATTGCCGCTGTTGCCTGTTTACTTCTACTCAATGAACGAGGAGAATACTTCCCAAAACTGCGTTCAATTCTGATTTATCCCAGTGCCTATATTGTTAAGGAAACGATTGCTATTGACAATTATATTATTGAAGAAAGGCGTGTAGCAAGACTAGGTGAATCGTGGACAAGAGACCAGGTAATATTGTCTTGGGAACAGATAAAACAGGATACTTTTAATTGGCAAGATGGACATAATGTTGTCCTACATGAATTTGCCCATCAATTAGATCAAGAGGATGGTAAAGCTGAAGGTGTGCCGATTTTAAAACGCAGTTCAGACTATCCGATTTGGGCTGAAGTGATGAGCGAAGCATATCAGCAACTTTGCAACGATGTTATCCAAGGTATAAATAATGTCATAGATAGTTATGGTGCAACTAATCCCGCCGAATTTTTTGCTGTAGCGACTGAAACTTTTTTTGAAAAACCACACCAATTGTTATCTCATTATCCGGCAGTTTATCAGCAGCTACAATGTTACTATCAATTAGATCCTGTGCAAAGGAAAGATAGTAAGTAGGCATAAGTCAAAGCACAAGAAATATATTAGTTACAATACTCAGACAAGATTCCTGTTAGTAGTGTAGACCAAGCGATCGCTGATATTGAAGCAGACAGATACAATTGTCTCTCGTTATGCTGGAGATAGGATTTCTGAAATATGTAAATAGTTATAGCCACGCTCTGGTATGTCAAAATGGAAATAACTGACTATCCCAAGGTGAGCGATCGCTCTTAAAGCTACATAAAGGATTGACCTGAGCAATGGCAGAAGAAACCAATCAAAATCAAGCAGGAGAAGTGGCTCCGAGTGTTGCTGGAGAAAGCGTTCCTAGCCGCAACGAACCAGTAGCTACAAGCTCAACTGCTAACACACCAGATCCCAAAACAGCAAACCCAAAAGCAAATCCCAAAGCTGCTGAACCTGCTAAAGAAAAACCTGATACAGTCGCTAAAACTCCCAAAAAGGAAAAACCTCCAGCAGTCGAAGATAAGCCCTTTGAAGAGTTTATGCAGCAAGAATACTTACCAGCTTTGCAAAAAGCTATTGTTGCAGAAGGAGTCCCAGATGTAGAGCTAACTTTTGCCAAACAGAAATATTCCATCACTGGCTTTAACTCAGCCGAAGAATGCTGGCAAATTATCGGCAGTTGGCAAGAAGGACAGCGCCAATTTAACGTCTATTTCCCTGATGCGGATATTCAAGGCAAAAAAGGCTTTTCCTGTAACGAAGGTAAAAAACCTAGTACCCTAGAATCATTCTTAATTGATGAGCGCAAAATTACCCTTGATTTATTGGTATCCCGCTTAGTCTACCGTTTAAACGGTCAAAAATGGCTAGGTAGAAATTAATAATTAGTCATTGGTTTTTAGCTAAATCCAAAAGAAGCCCAACACTTAATTTGCATATCATCATTGAATGTAACTCTTGTGAGGTAGCCATCCTGCCCTTGATATGCAAGTTAAAAGCACAACAGCTTCTTACCTCTACAATTCATGGAAATGGTAGGTAACGGCTCCAGTAATGGGGTCGTTATCTATTCGCACATAACCTGATTGCATCATTTCCTTGAGAATTTTTTCCACTTCAGCAAAACTAGCCCCTGTTGCCTTCACCCCTTGAGTCACAGTTAAACTACCACCCTTGATTTCTGCGACTTCAAGCAGTTGAACCATCAGTTGATTAGCAGTGGGGCGGTAAATTTGGGAATTAACTACTGCTTGATTCAGCGGTAAACCCAAAGGTGATAAACCTGCGTTGAGTCTGAGTTTTTGTTCGTATTCATCAACCATTCCCGGAATCAGCATTAGATCCACTAACTGCCCTACATACAAAAAACCAAAAGTCAATAGCCACAATACACCACTTGCTATCTTGCCATTATACAAACGGTGTAATCCTGCTATTCCTAAAAATCCACCTGCACACAAGGCATAAGAGATCAGAAGACGGTCTTTGTTCCGGTTTTCTTCCTGTACATTCATTTTGTTCTCAACCCCTTGAATTAGCTCTTGTTTTTTGAGCTTTTTAGTTCCTGATTACACACTAGGCATTCTTCCGTCAACACAACTCACATAGTGGATGCCAAAGCCTAAATACCTTAGCTGACTACCAATTTTCAACTCCATATTCCGTAACAACTAAAGTTTTGTTGCAACTCTTAATGTTTTATTTGCCATTTTCCCGGCTACACCTTGGTAAACTGAATTTTATACATAATGTAATTATTGTCCTTAGCTGCACCTTGTGAGAGCATAAGCTTTGGCTTTCTGGTGTACTCAAACATAAGAAAAACATTCATGGCAGTCAAAACATGGTAGATTCTCTAAAAAAACCAGGCTTTGAGGAAATGCGTCCTGGGGTTAAAGTCCCCTCAAAAGAAAGCCTCTTAACACCCCGCTTTTACACAACAGATTTTGATGAAATGGCGCGGATGGACATTTCTGTCAACGAAGACGAGTTAAGAGCCATCCTGGAAGAATTTCGTGTTGACTACAACCGCCATCACTTTGTCCGAGATGGTGAGTTTGAGCAATCCTGGGATCACATTGATGGGGAAACTCGCCAATTGTTCGTTGAATTTCTCGAACGCTCCTGTACAGCAGAGTTTTCCGGCTTTTTGCTCTACAAAGAACTCGGCCGTCGCTTGAAGGATAAAAGCCCTCTATTAGCTGAATGCTTTAACCTAATGTCGCGGGATGAAGCGCGTCATGCTGGGTTTTTAAACAAGGCAATGTCAGACTTTAATCTGTCTCTAGATTTAGGTTTTTTAACTAAGAGTCGCAGTTACACCTTCTTTAAGCCCAAATTCATCTTCTATGCTACTTATCTTTCTGAGAAGATTGGTTATTGGCGCTATATCACCATTTATCGCCATTTAGAACAACATCCTGAAGACCGGATTTACCCAATTTTCCGCTTCTTTGAAAATTGGTGTCAGGATGAAAACCGCCACGGCGATTTCTTTGATGCCGTCATGAGAGCGCAGCCACAGATGCTGAATGACTGGAGAGCCAAGTTATGGAGTCGGTTCTTCCTGTTGTCGGTGTTTGCGACAATGTATCTCAATGATATTCAGCGCAAAGATTTTTATGCTTCTCTGGGCTTAGATGCGAGAGAATATGACATCCATGTGATCAAGAAGACAAATGAAACCGCAGGTAGAGTCTTCCCACTCATGCTCGATGTAGAAAATCCAGAGTTTTATCAGCGTTTGGATGTTTGTGTCAAAAATAACGAAAAATTGACAGCAATTTCTAACTCCAATACTCCTAAATTCCTGCAATTCTTCCAAAAAGCGCCAATTTACCTTTCTCATGGTTGGCAGTTATTAAACTTATACCTGATGAAACCCATTGATGCGGTTTCTGCTCATGGTCAAGCTCGCTAATTTAGCGTAGTTTTAGAAAAATTTTGGTGGTTCTGTGATGTACAGAGCCACTTTTTTTGTTTTAATTAGTCTATTTAGAAAACTCCACAAAAAAGATGTACTGCTTGCAGCAGCGCTAGTTCCCTCCGGGACGCTCCGCGTAGCAAGATCCCGTAGGGTACGCTATCCCAGTTCACCAAATCAAAGCGACTTTTCTTCCCCCTGCTCCCTGCCCCCTGCCGTCACAGCGACGGGATATTTTTTTAGTTGGAAGTCTCTTAGAGAGTGTATAAAATAATGCTCAATTCAATATATGCTTATGGATACGCCAGTCTTGCTTATATACTTTATAATTCTGGCGACTATCAAGGAGCCATTGAAAATTATAGTCAGGCAATTTTACTAAATTCAGAGGATTCGACATCATATCTTAGTCGTGGTGTGGCTCGTTCACTGATCAAGGATTACCAAAATGCAATTGAAGACTTTAATCAAGCAATCCGATTGAGTCCTCAATATGCTCAAGCTTATGCTGAACGTGGTATTGCTCGTGCAGCAATAGGTGAAAATCAAACTGCACTTGAAGATTGTCATCGTGCAATTCAACTAGATCCGCGATATGTACGCGCTTATTTTGGACGAGGTGCAGCGCATTTTTACTCTGGTAACTATCAAGGTGCGCTAGAAGACTTCAGTCTGATAACCAGAATGGAACGTTCTGCTATTTCTTACTACAATTTGGGCATTCTGCAATATTCTCAGGGTATTAATAGTCAAGTGATTAAGCACTTAACCAAGGCTCTTGATATAGATCCTAATTTAACGTCTGCTTACTATGTGCGGGGTAATGCGTGTTATGACGTAGGAGATGAGCAAGGTGCATTTGCAGATTTTGCTGAAGCAAAGCACATTGAATCAGTAGGTGCAGATAAAATATATTTCGAGGATGAATTTGCTCTCTACGCAAGAGGTTTGGCTCACCATCGCTTAGGTAATCGGGAGAATGCGATCGCAGATCTCCAAGAATCAGCCCAAATTGCATTAAAGCACCAAAACACAATATTTCACCAAAAGGTGATCAACTTCATGAGCGAAATTCAGTCTTAAGTAAGCTAAGTTATCTCGTTCCCAGTCAGAGACTGGGAATGCTATCACAAAGGCTCTGCCTTTACTGGAAGGTTTTTCGACGAAACCCCTCAATCACAAAATAAAATTAATGTATAATTTTATGCACAAAACTTTTAAGAATAAATTGCCACTTTTGTTGACTTTTTGCCTATTTAATAGCTTTTTACCTGCCTCAGCTTCAGTTTTATGTTCAGCAAACTCCTCTGAACAAGACTATAAAATAGCTAATCGCTATGATAGAGATGGAAATAGAGGCAGCAATGGCCGCTCTGGTCGGGATGGTCGCAGTGGTGAAAATCAAACGATTTCAGCTAATGGTTCCCCTGTAAATATTGACCTGTCTGGGGAAGATGGAGAAGATGGGGAAGACGGAGAACGTGGTTCTCGACCCCGCTGTAGAGATCAACGTGAAAATGTCAAAAACTCTATCAATGCACCAGATGGGGGTAATGGTGGTACTGGAGGGAAAGGTGGAGATGGTGGTCAGGGTGGTTCCCTCACCGTCTATTACACCAATTTGGCAGACTTACAGAAAATTTTTGTTCGCGCTGTTGGAGGGGAAGGTGGACGGGGTGGAAAAGGTGGCAGAGGTACAGCAGGTTGTAACTGTAACCGTAGGAGTTGGGAAGTAAAAACCTGCAAAGGTACTCCAGGTACTCCTGATTACAAGTGTACTAATAAAGTTTATCGGTGTTCTCACGGCAGTGATGGACGTGATGGTAGTTATGGTCAAAACGGTAAGTCAGGAAGTTTAGGAACTTTAAGTATAATTAACAGCAAAGAACCTTTGGCAAATGATACACCAAGTTTAAAATTAGCACTTTCTGAATTAGCAAATAAAGATTTTAACCTCTCCAAAAATAAATGGCAGCAGCGTCAAGGAGCAACTTCTCTGTTAGCTGTTGGTTCTGTAATTGCTGATGAATATCGAGAATTTGAAAAGCGACTAGAAGGGACTTTTAAATTAATTTGGCAAGATAAACAACCCATTACCAGCTTTGCTAATCAAAGTGTAACACTGAGTTTAAATGACAGTGAAAAGGTGGAAATTGCCTTTTCTGATGATATGTGGGTTGATGCTGGTGCCAATATGCAAGGTAAATTGACAGAGTTTACGGTTAATTATGTAATTCCTAAACAAGATGTGACGCGGTTAGCAGTAGCAGATTTTGCTGATGTGGGACAAAACCTCAACTTAAAAATAGTTGATTTAGCAGCAAGGTCAGATTTAATTAATACTCAATTTCGCGTGAAATATCGGGCAAGGGACAATTTTTCTGGATCTTCTAACTACCAAACTTTTTATGAAGGGGAAATTCCTAACGAACTAGTTACTCGTAACTATAATCGTTTTACCCTCAATTTAGGTAAGCTAAAAATTCCCAGTGATGCTCTTAAATCTGGTGTGAATGTTGATATTGAAATAGTAGCAATCCGTTCTTTGAGAGGAAGTTCTGCACAGCAAACTCTCAACTGGCAAGGTGCAGTTCGCAAAGTCAAGTAATGATTCAGAAGGCATAAGTGGCTTCCAAATAAAAAATATCTCATCATCAAACACTAAAACTCAAAACTGCTTGGCAAGGCAATTTTGAGTTTTATTTGGAGATTTGAAGAGGTTATGCAAATTTTGTTTGTACTTTCTTCTGAAGTAAGTTGATAATTGCAGCTTTTTCTAAAATTCCAACTAGGAAACCATTGTCGCGAATTACAGCTAATGCTGATAATTTTTGTGTTTCGAGTAATTGTACTACTTCCAGCAATGGTTGATCTGATTTTACAGTGCTGGACTGCTCGATTGGTTTCATTACATGGAGGACTTGAGTTTCTGCCCATAGTGTGTTGGGGATGGTTCGCAAGTCATCAATTGATATTGCTCCCAGCAATTGTCCTTGTTCGTCTGTCACCAAGAAGCGACGGTATTCTTGAGCATTTAAGAGTTGTTGATCTGCAAACTCTCTTAAAGTCAAATTGGCTGTGACAATGGGGCTATCGTTGTTTACAGCATCCGCTGCTGTTAAACCTGTGAGTTTTTCTTGTACTCTAGCAAATTGGGCAGCTTTGCCAGCATTTTGTAGCAAGAATAATCCAATTAACAAGTTCCAGACGTTAACAAAGCTACCAAACAATAGTAGAGGAACTAGACCAGATGCGATCGCTAACCAACCAAAGATTTGTCCAATTCGGCTGGCAACAACCACTCCTTTATAAGATTTACCAGTAATTTTCCAAACTATTGCTTTCAGTATATTTCCTCCATCCAAGGGCAAGCCAGGAATGAGGTTAAATAGAGCTAAAGTCAAATTAACAGAAGCTAGTAGACCCAATATAGCTGCCAATGGTCCAGATGCGGCAGTCGCAAAACCAACTGCTGTCGCTGTAGCAAAGAGCATGAAACTAACTAATGGCCCAGCAATAGCCACCCAAAAAGCTTCCCCTGGAGTTTGCGATTCTTTGTCTAAGCTGGCCAGTCCGCCAAATATAAATAGTGTGATTGATTTAACATCAATTCCTTGGCGAATAGCGACAAAGCTGTGTCCTAATTCATGGGCGACAACAGAGCCAAATAACAACAATGCTGTCATCAATCCTAGCAACAAAGGTAATCCCCCAGCTAATTGGGGAAATTGTGCCGCCAGTCCGCTGCTATAGCTCCAAGTTACCAAACCTAGAACTAAAAACCAAGACGGATGTATATAAAAAGGTATTCCAAAAAGGTTGCCAACCCGAATTGTACTATTCATGGTATTCACCTGTGACATGAGCATTGAGAGGTTTGTTGTTTCTCCCAATGCCCTTATCGTAACGAAATATTAAGTAAATTTAATCTTTGTAACTGTAGTGGTGTCCGTCCATTAAGGTGTGGTTATGCGAATTTAGCCTGTAAAATCTCTATTTTATGGGTGATGGTAGGAGAAAAATTACCACATTTACCATGATTTTTGGATAAATACGCCATATTTTTCTGTTTCACCCTCCAGACACAGAGAAAAATCACGACTTGCTTTGTAGGGTGCGTCAAACCTATAAATTGGTTATTAGTAACAGATTTATGATATCTGACGCACCGGCAAAAGATTCTGTTCTCTACTTTTTCTGTAATTAAGTTTTGGAAGATTTATCTTTGTCTGAAACCATTTGAGAAAGAATAGATCCGGTTAAATCTAGTAATTGATCCAGAAAAACACCAATAATAGCAATGTAGAGTATGGAGTCAATTATGTATTTAGGATTGCCAGCTTTATAACCATTCCATACTAGAAAGCCAAGTCCTTTTGAACCTGCCAGCATTTCTGTAGCAATAACTGTAAACCAAGCTATCCAAAGACCAATTTTCAAAGCTTTAAAAATGTGATGAATAGCTATGCGGAAGTTATTATCATATTTACGAAATTGTTGGATACCTGTAGCTGTTTCCACAATAACTGCCCAGAGTACACCAATGAAAACCACAAAAATAGCTGCGGTTTCATTCTCTTTAAATAGAATAAGCGCAATGGGTAAAAATACTATAGAAGGAATGCTATTTGGGATTTGGAATAATCGTGTAAATAGCTGATAAACTATGCCATTGATACCAATTACAAAGCCGATAAATATACCTAAAACCGAGGCAGGAATATAACCTACAAATAAGCGTTGTAGGGTAGCCAAAACGTCTAACAAGATACTATTTTCCATTCCTCAGTTATTATTTTAAGCGTCTGGGGAATACTAAAGCAGCAATACTCAGTAGCGGTAGAAAAGGAAATGTGAAAGCAGATGTAAAAACCCAACTTCATCAAGTTTATCTGCAAATACATTTCTACCCAAAAAATTAAATAATATTTCAATAATTGAATTTAGCTGAAATTAAAAAAAATAAATTTGTAGTTTTTTTAACAAAAAAGGGCGTATTGCAATACGCCCATACAGATCCGGTTACTGACAATTTACTGTATATAAATTATCAAATATAAATATGAAAATGTATCATTTAGATTTCATCCTTTGAGCTTGCTGAATTATTTCCCCAAATTTCGCTTCATTTGTTCCAACTCATCTTGAGTTTCCCAACGACGAAACTTATCTTCTAAGTCGTCAAAACTACTAGCTGATGTTTGCCAAGCATTGGTTTCTAAACGCTGGGGAGTTTGAACTTTGGCACGCGCTGTTTGTGCTGCGGTAGCTTTAGTTTGTACTTCTTGACGACGCTGCTGAATTTTGCGTAATAGTTCTTGAGATTGGGTAATGCGGTCTTTTAAACCCTGCATTTGCCCCCAACGCTGATTTCCTTCGCGGAGGAGTGCGTCTTCTCTGTTTTGCGCTGCTGCGGCTAAATCTTCTCTACCAGCGGCTTTGGCTTTTTGCACACGAATGTGCCAGCGCTGGATTTCTTGGGCTGTGGATAGAATATCATCTTGCGATCGCTTCTCTTGTAATTGTAACTCTGCAATCAGCTTTAAGGTATCTTCTTCTTGCTCCCGCAGCTGTTCTAACAGCATCTCCAATTCCAAATGGGGATTGTTACGCAAGAATTCTTCTAAACGTTCTTCTAAAAACCGACTTAAATCATCAAATAAGCCCACTGTCAGAACTCCAAACATCGGGTTTGTAACTATTTTATCCTAATCTACCAAAAATAACCTATTCCTTTTGATGATAAAAACGAAATTACTCTCTAATTAATACTTAGATTGACAATTAGCAGATACTAATGATAGTAAAAAATCATTTATTCACTACTACAAATGGGAAAGCAATCATATTAAATTCCTTGAATTTGTATAATTTTTTGATAAATTTCATCAAAATTAACTTTTTCAGTTATAGTTAGCAAGAATGTGAGATTATGCAGTATCAAACGCTCCTTTTTTATCTTAATTATTAATATAGAATTAAAGATAATAGCGGTGATTGAGATATGCGATATCAAGTCAAGTTAAATAAAATAGATAAAGTCTATGCTATCTGGTGTCCTGCCTTACCTGGATGTTGGACAGTTGGAGAAACGGAACAAGAGGCTTTAGATAAGATGAAATATGCCATTCAAGCTTACTTAGAAACTATGGATGAAGTTGGTAAAAATGCTGAATTTTATTATGTAGAAGTGCGATAATTTAGCATTCAATCAAGTAATAGTCAATTTTAAGATTACCTAAATGGGTGTAACCCAATAAGTAATACCCCTGATAGTTTTAGCCCTTAATCCAAACTTAGGTAAATCCTCTTCACTCCAACGAAGATAAGTCCAATGGGGAATATCATTTGCGACAGTCTGAAACCAACCATTTCGATTTAAAGCTTGTCTCTGTACTGGACTAGATACCCGTAAATCAATCGCTAATCCCCACAGATGTTGTGAAGTTCCTGGGGGTGCAACCGTATCGAGAATTTTTGTTTCTTTACCTTGTTTTACTTTTTCTAAAGTTCCACTATTCGCGTATTTTTGCCAAAATCTTAAATTGGTAACAAAACTGCGAGTACAATCACCAGAATATCCAGATTTTAAGGGAATATTTACCAAAATCCTGGCTTTATTAAAAGCATCAGCAGCAGATTTTTGTAAATAACAGTCTCTAGTTCCTTCAACTAATGCTACTCGCGTATTTCCTTGAAAATATTGTGTTTCTTGTTCGTCATCTAAGATAACTTTTTCTGGTAGTTTAATTTCTGGTTCTTGATTGATAAATACTGCACCATAAGCACGTAGTATAGTATATTCATAAGTATTATATTTAGGAATATTTACTAATTGATGGGTAATTGTAGCTAAAAAACGCTCTTGCTCATTTAGTTGCTGACTGGGAATAAATGGTGTAGATGTAGATGGTGTTATATTTACATTACTTGTTAGAGCAGTATTCTGTAATGATTGATAATAGTTAGTATCACTACTGGCAACTAGGGTAAAAAATATGAAGATAATGAAGATAATAAAAGTTATTTTTCTTAAACGACGGTTTATTCTTGAATGACGTTTCATTGATAAATAAATTATTAGGATAATTTTGATTTAATCATATTACAAAATTCTCAGAATGTTTCTTGTATAAATTTTGCAATTTCCTATAACCCAGTTTCTAAAGCAAATATATAGATACACAAAAATAAAAAATTGTGTTACTCTAGATGTAGAGCATGACAAGGTGTCCCGAACTGCACGGGAAGGTATGGTGCGGTTGAAACACCGTGCGCCTGTATATAGATTAATAAGGAAACACATAGAGTCTGTGATTTCCAAAAGCCTAGTCTAAACATAAGCCCACAACTATTACAGTAGTTGTGGGTTTAGCATTAAATCCTTTTACCAGTTTTAAGGAATTTCAACTAAACGAATTTTTTCTTGAAGAATAGTGAAAGCTTTTAGAAATTCGACATTACGATCATCTTCCTGTATATCCTGTGTTTTCAAACTAATCAAGTAAGCAACGTAATCTGCTAATTGTAGACCTACATAAAATTGTGAAGCACCTAACCAAGGCTGTTCTATAAAACTGCAATCATGTTTTCGTGAATTTACCCACTCCCTGTAAGCCTTGACTAAACGATCATCCTGTTTACTTGTACTATGTGTTGAACGCGAGTCCAAAAATAAAATTCCACTTTCATTGCAGGATTTCAGAAAACTATCTAATTCTTCTAATACGTGATGGAAAGTAAAGCGATAAAGGATAACATCATCTTTCATTCCTTCTCTATTCTCAAATAATAATTTTTTATTGACTACAATAGAAAATATATGACATGGTATCTGATTTAAAGTTTCTGCGATACTTAAAAATGTACGAATACGCGCTTCCAAACTCCAGCCTTTAAATAATTCCTTCCCTTTACAAAGTTCGTTACCTTTTAACTCCCAATCTTCAGGTTCTTTCGTCTTAATAATACTCCGTTTGAGCAAAGAAATTTGCTCATAATTTTTGGAGTAATCTTTTTCATAAACAGCAAGACTAGCTAAAACAAAATAATTGGTTCCATTATCCTTTGCTCCAGTACCACTTTCATCAATATAAAATAAAAACATATTGCGGTTTAGAAAATACCAAAAATGTCTACTGTATCAACTTGATGACAGAAGAATATTGTAGGAGGTTAATCAAGACATCTTACCGTAGTTTGTATTATTACTAATAAACAAAGTAAATTTAGTTAAAGAGGTTTTATTATTTAAAATTTTCTAGTAACTTTTCTGTCCGCTTCACCACTAAGCAACCACCAATAAACCCCTGTATCCGCTAAAATCAGATAATGACTTTCAACTGGCTCATTCTGTAACTATGACCATGCACAATTCATTTGAATTCCAAGACGCATTTGATGTGATAGTCGTCGGTGCAGGTCACTCCGGTTGCGAAGCAGCTTTAGCTACTGCCCGCCTCGGTTGTCGGACTCTGCTTTTGACTCTTAATCTCGATAGAATCGCTTGGCAACCTTGTAACCCAGCAGTAGGTGGCCCTGCCAAATCTCAATTAACCCATGAAGTAGATGCTTTGGGTGGAGAAATTGGCAAAGTTGCAGACCGCACCTATCTACAAAAACGCGTCCTCAATTCTTCACGAGGGCCTGCGGTATGGGCATTAAGGGCGCAAACCGATAAGCGGGAATATGCGACAGTTATGAAAACCATTGTCGAGAATCAAGAAAACTTGACAATTCGGGAAGGTATGGCCACCGACTTGGTTCTGGGTACTAACGATGAAATTATCGGTGTGCAAACTTACTTTGGCATGGCGTTCCAATGTAAAGCCTTAATTCTCACTACCGGCACATTCTTGGGTGGTAAAATTTGGGTGGGTAACAAGTCAATGCCAGCCGGACGCGCGGGAGAATTTGCGGCTGAAGGATTGACAGAAACTCTGAATCGCTTAGGATTTGAAACAGGAAGATTAAAAACAGGAACACCTGCACGGGTAGATAGACGCTCGGCAGATTACAGTAAAATGGAAATCCAGCCGGGGGATAAAGAAGTCCGCTGGTTTAGCTTTGACCCCCAAGCGTGGGTAGAACGGGAACAAATGGCTTGTTACATGACCCGAACTACTGCGGAAACCCATCGTTTGATTCGGGAAAATTTGCATCTATCACCGGTTTATGGTGGTTGGGTGGAAGCTAAGGGACCGCGTTATTGTCCGAGTATTGAAGATAAGATTGTGCGCTTTGCGGATAAAGAAAGCCACCAAATTTTTATTGAACCAGAAGGGCGGGATATTCCCGAATTATACATCCAAGGTTTTTCTACAGGTTTACCGGAAAATCTGCAATTGCTGATGTTGCGGAGTCTGCCGGGTTTGGAAAACTGTGTGATGCTGCGCCCTGCCTATGCGGTGGAATATGATTATATACCTGCAACTCAGTGTTATCCGACATTGATGACGAAGAAGGTAGAAGGGTTATTTTGTGCTGGACAAGTGAATGGGACAACTGGTTATGAAGAAGCTGCTGCTCAAGGTTTGGTAGCGGGTATTAATGCAGCACGATTTGTGCGGGGTGAGGAAATGATTATTTTCCCCCGTGAGCAAAGTTACATTGGCACTTTGATTGATGACCTGTGTACTAAGGATTTACGGGAACCTTACCGGATGCTAACAAGTAGGTCTGAGTACCGCTTGTTACTGCGTTCTGATAATGCTGACCAACGTTTGACACCTTTGGGGAGAGAAATTGGTTTAATTGATGACCGTCGTTGGCATTTGTTTACCAGCAAACAAGAACAGATTACGGCGGAGAAAGAACGCTTGCATTCTACCAGAATTAAAGAACTAGAGGAAGTGGGGAAAGCGATCGCACTCCATACCCAACAAGCAATTAGAGGTTCAATTACCCTCGCTGACTTATTACGTCGTCCAGGCATACATTACGCTGATTTGGAAAGCTACGGATTAGGTAACACCAACCTCAACCAAGCCGAAAAAGAAGGTGCAGAAATAGACATTAAATACTCTGGTTATCTAGCCAGACAGCAGACCCAAATCGAGCAAACTGCCCGTCAAGCAAACCGCCAGCTACCTGCAAATTTAGACTATACAACAATTGAGACTCTTTCTAAAGAAGCTAGAGAAAAGCTCAACAAAGTCAAACCCCTCACAATTGGTCAAGCATCCCGCATTGGCGGAGTGAATCCAGCTGATATCAACGCCTTATTAATTTATTTGGAAATAGGTAGAACCAAGTCCCAGAAACAGTTATCGGTGTTAGCCGACACATAAAATTAGAAATGACAAGTATAGTATAATGTGGGAGATCAGTATGATCGATGACATATATTTTTGTTGTGACATCATCAACTTGTTCTAAATTAGAGTAAGATTTAATCCCATTGCTCAATCAACTTGTCTCCTCTGGGACGAGTAATTTAGCTATTGATTTTTTAACTTGATTTCCAGGTAATCGGGGTGTAGTTTACCCTTCCTAGCAGCTACAACAGAGGATGTCTATGATCACAGAAGCCAGCACCCATCTAATTATTTCCGAAGCAGCAGAGGACTTAATCCCCAATGAATCCCTGTCCATAGAAACTTACGCTGAAGGATTAATGGATGATCTCTTCAACGATATCGACAACATTCTGGATGGTCGGAGGAAACGTCCAGCCAAAACTGTGAGGACAGAATATGTACCTATACAAACAGTGACGCTGAAGACCCCAGAAGTGGTTTTACCACAGAGAGTACACGGAACAGTTAAGGCGATGCCGCCAATCAAAAAGCAACAAACAAGTACATTAGTATTCAATCATCCCTCTGTTACGGCTATTAGTACAAGAACTCAACAAAATAGCGGTGGTTTAGGCAACCTGCTAATTATGGGAGCCACCTTAAGCTTGGCAATGGTGGGTACACTCTACCTAACAGATTCGAGATTGGTAACTAATCTCATTGCTAAATTAATTCCCCAGAGTCTACAAACGAGTCAGCCACAATCGCCTGTAGTCATCAAACCAGACCCTCAAGCAGAGTTGGTTAATTATATGCTGGAAGCCTTAGCAGTCATAGAGCAGCAGGCAACAAGCACTAATCAGACATCAGCGAGATATGGATTCCCGGCGGTAAATCTCAACCAAACAAACTCTTTGGCTTTACCCAGTACCCAACCACTTGGGACTCTACCACCGCCAGTATCTGCTAATAATGCACCACCTGCTCCCAGTCGGTCAACAAATGTTGTTGAGCGCATATATATCCCTGTCTATCAAGCGCCTCAACCTCTACGTCCCTTACCACAGATTCCACCAATTCCGGCGCAGGTATCCGCACCTGAAACGGTGAAAAATCCCCCCAACGCAGCGCAACCAGCAAGCAAACCAATACCAGCAAAAGTCTCAACAGCAACTGTGAAGCCGGCAGTTAAACCTCAGCTACCCGCGATCGCACCGCCAAAACTGCCAACAGCACCAACAACTATTCAGCAACAAGTTTATTTACCACCTAGTTATTCGGCCGAATTAGAAGGATTACTAGAGTTAGGAAACAAATCTGCTGCTTTGTTTAAAATTGATGGTGTGACTCGCCGCATTAACCTGGGAGAGAGCATTGGCTCTAGTGGTTGGACACTAGTAGAGGTGAGTAATGGTGAGGCGATTATCCGCCGTAATGGCGAGGTGCGCTCAATTTATGCAGGTCAGAAGTTGTGAGAATTGGGTGATACTCCCTGCCATAAATTGACGGGGATTTTAACGGTATTTCCAAACTTTGATTAGCTTCTCAATGGAGCGTTAATTTCAAAGTGAATATGATTACTGTGTCCACTTAGAGGAGTACAAAGACCCTCTTTGATTAGCTGCTGATCATTGAAAAAAACTGCTCCTGTTCTGACTAGCTGTTGCTTGCGAATAGATTTCAGCAAGGCTCGTGTAGCATCTTGATCGTATTCAGAACTTGACCAAACAATACCGCCAAAATTACCGTTTTTCTTGGGCAAAAAAACATCACACATCATCCCAGTTTCATGACCATGATGATCAGGGGTATCTCCTCCATGAGGTAGGCTAACATCATTAATCGCAAATGGGGCAGCCTGGGGGTGAGTACTACGATAACTATTCTGATAATCTAGTGCGATCGCTTTGATGACATCAGCTAACCAGTGTGTGCCAAAATCATGATGATCATTGATGTCTGCCAGTTCACCATTAACAAAACCATTTCCAAGGTCACTTTCGGGCATTAATACCCACTGCGGTGCGTTAGCTGCTTGCAACCAGCGATGAGTTATTTCACCAACATCAACTCTACCATCACCACTAACAGTACTGCGACCAATAATAATTGACTGAAATAGTTTAATCGCATCAAATAGTCCTCTATCTCTGTCTGCACTAAGAGGATCACCTACCCATTTGTAGCCTAATTCATACAATCTGGCTTTAACTGCTTTCACATCATCAGCTTTATTAACTCCGCCAATTCCCACACTACCACTAAGTTCAATTACCTTTGCTCCCAATGTACTAGATGTTGAAATTTGTTCAGTTTTTTTATCGCCAGGAATAACAACTATAATGTTGAATTTGAGGATTTGATCATTGATAGTAATTACCATTTGGCGATTACCGTCTTGGTTGAAGACAAAATTGAATTGCCATTTACCATCCTGATTAATTGGTACGCTTGGGGCTGGAAATTTATCATCAATTATCACTGACAAAACTTTGCCACTATCAACTAACCTCGCTAACCCTTCAATCCTGAAACCTTGCCCTATTTCTACTTCTTTCGGCACACGAATTAGTTGCAGTTGTTGTGCTAATATCGGAGGAATGATAATTTCCCCTTTGTTAGTCAGTAAGTCCTGTACTTCAGGCAGTAGTTGAATAATTTTACTGACATAGTTAGGATCAGATGAATATCCCTTACTTTTGAGAAATCCAATAAAGTTTTCTGGGGTATTAGTATTTTCTTCTAAACCTTTATAGGGAGAACGAGTTAAAAATTTCCAATAACCAATAATAAAGGTATTAATATCTGTGAATTTACAAAACTCAGCTTCTGCTAACTCAGAAGAAATTTTTATTTTCACTGGTTCGGCAAAGCCTTTCATGTCGGGGTTCCGCCATTTTAATCCGGCAAAATTATTGGCACTAATAGCAAGTTCACTTGTGGCTCTAGCAGATTCTAACAACCATTGAGCTAGGGTAACTTCTTTGAGAATTTGCCTATTGATATTGCTAATCTTAGCAGCTTCAATACCAACAGTTTGAAATATTACTTCTAAATCGCTGTTCAGATAATTTTTGGCTAACTCATTTAGTAATGTCATAGTTTTGCCTTCACAAAAAGAATATATTTATTGAAGTCTGTATGATCTGCAATTGTGATCTCATTAAGATGATATTATACAGCAATCTTAAATTAGTTAAGTATTGTCTCAATAAAGGTAGGAGAAAAACCGCTCTTTTTCTGACCAGAACTTAAAAAATCTGTCTGAGGTTATAGATAACGCATATTTAATTCCTTTCCTAGCAATTGTCAAAATTATTTAAGAAAACCGTAGGTATCACGAAACCATTAGCCCAAAATACTTTCAAGCTTTTAAGAGTTCCTGAAAACATTAAATAATGAGTTGACTTTTTGTTAAATTATTAATTTATTATAAAAATAGTATGATACACATTCACAACAGCAAAAATATATTGTTATAGTAAATTATACGGATACAGTAAATGGATTCAGTAATTATGACGTGAAGCTTGATTTATAAGAAGTTTAACTGAAAATTCAAGATAAAATCAACTTTTTACAGTTATGTCAAACTTACGTCCATCCTTAAATTCTGCCAATTCCTCTTCTCAACAAACTGCATTTACCAAAGATTCTCACAATGTGATGGAAATGCTAGTTGTAGAGGAAGTGGAGAAACAAATCAAATCCTTGCCTGTAAAAACTGCTGACTACATCAAAGCCTCAGAAGTTGTTGCTTATGCTTTAAACCGTTTACCTTGCCTGTATGCTACTAGTAAGAGAGGATGGCAGCGACAATGGCATCATGGAAAAACAGAGTTATATCAAAAAATTACCACAGCTGTGCGTCAAGGAATTATCGCCGTACAAAGAGATCCTTTGCGTGTTAACGATCCTCTGAATTTTACAGCAGACCATGCAGCTCTAAATGCTTTGGAAAAACTAAAAATTTTATTGCAACGTCAAGATCTGTCATGGGATAATTTAAGTGATGTAGTAGAGCAAACATTGCTCAATGAGTCAAAAGGGAGGAGTAACTGGCGTAAATCTGATAGTTCAGCAAAGGATACATTTAACTGGGAGAAGCATCAGATGTAACTTAAATTTTGATTTTTTATTGCATTTTTACTTATTTAGGAATGCTTGAGAGAAAATAGGTAAAAGGTAGGTAAGGTAAAAATTTAAGCCTTTATATGGTGCTATTTCTGGCAAATTGAGCTTTGTTAAAGAGTGATAGGGAAGCGCTCCAAATCATATTTATCTGATGGGGTGAAAAGATTTTACTGAACTCTGACTGATGCCGCTATTGCTTTTTAACACTAGCCTCCAGGGTTTTTACCTGAGTTTGCAATTGTTCTACCACTTGTAGATGCGATCGCTCTAAAGAATAACCTGCCCAAATAAAGCTACCACCTAATATAGTAACTGTACCGACTAAAAGACTAGCCAGCAATTTCACTTGAGATTGGAGTTGTTGTACCTCGTAAACCTGATACTGATGATTTTGCAGAGAGATGAGATTGCTATCTTCATTGTCTGCGACTATCTCCACTTTTGCATTTTCTACTTTTTCATTCTCTACTATTTTGAACTCAATCTTGCTTCTTAGCCAATTAGCAATCAACTTAGGGCAATTACTCTTAAACCATTGCCAAGCAATCAGCCTAAATGCTGGCTTAGATAATTTAGAAATCCCCTTCAGAGTTTTATTAAGAGTCCGAGACTGAAACTTTTGGTTAATCAAATTAGTTGATCCAGCATCATAGAGGCAATTTAAAATCAACTTAACTGTAATTTCTTCCCTATAAATCAAATTCTTCAATAAGAGAAGAACATCTTGCATTAGTTTTTCTTCTCGTTCCGCTTCTTCTGTCTGAAGCTCTTTTAAATCAGTTGATGATTGTAATTTTTTAGGCATATTTTTTGTATAAATCTCGATTTTTTAGGTACTTGCCTTTAAGTATACCAATATCAGAAAGTATTTGCTAATTCTTCAATATGTTAGTGTCAAGCAATTAACAAATTAGTAGCAGTAGAGATTATCTACCTACATTAGTGATGATTGATAATCTCATACAAAAACTACTGTTTTATTTCTATACCAACACTTGATTTTCTAAATTCAACCTTGTTCGCTTTATTGTAAGAATTCAGGAGGAAGAAGAAGAAGATTTTTCTCTTCTGTTACCTGTTTCCTGCTATATCAAATATTCTGTATCCTGAATCCTTACGCTTTATTTGTTCCTACCTACTTAAACTTGTGACTTTGTTTGTAAATAAAACTCCTAATGGCTAGAGATAACCCATAAATCCGAACGCGGGCAGCATTGATCGAATTCGGATCTTTGGCAGAAAAACTCTCCACAGCGCCCAAAGAATCCGGTTGTCTGCCAATGTTAAAAGATAGTTTCTCCGTTTCTTCAAAAGAAAGCGCCCGATCAATAGTTACTGTTGCTAAATCGAGCCAAGGAGAAGTTTCTTCACTCCACTCTCGCTCCTGTGTAAATATCTCGGTTTTATGCCCTTGAATATCCTCATGTAAGCGCAGTTGAAGATGAAAAATCACTGGTTGTTTTGACAGTCTTTCAGTATATTCCTGACGAAGATAATCAATTGCTCTTGTCTCTTCGGGAAGGCGCTTTTGCAGCCAAGGATTTTCCCAATCTTTCCCAGATATATAACCAGAATCTACTCCCCGATCTTCGGGAATCAAACGGTATTTAACATACCTGATTTTCTCATCCTTAGCTTTAAAATAGTTGACTAATTTCGAGTGATAATACATCTGACTAAAAGATTCTGGAGCGCGTCGCAGAGTTTCGGCAAAAATCTCTTTGAAGATGGGTTGGCTTTGACAATAGGCCATGAGTCCCTGAGAACTCACGGGTTCATCCTCCTTTTTGCCTCGTACCGATGCCAGTGTAAAATTCCAAAATTCGATAATATCTCGAAAGGTTCGCGGTCCCGTATTCATAATAATATCAAGGGGGCTTTTTTCTGGGCGATCGCTAAGTTTGAGAGAAGCACTGCGAAGATCCATCGCTGCATCGTCCTCAAATGTTACCGCACCATGCCGAATTTGTACGGGGAAAACTTTCCCAGCTTGCCAAAACTCGTGTTCAGGAAATTCCGGGAGATCAACTACCTTCAGAGTTCCTATTCCCCCAACGCCATATTTGTGGGTTGAGCGTCCCTTGTTTTTAAACGCTGCTAAACTAAATAGTAGTACAGCACCAATTAAGTAAAAAAAGAACAGAATGGTTTCCCAATTTTTTTTCATTGATCACTCACTAGTTGAGGTGTAAAAAATTTGTCTTTTTTTTAAATATTGATACTCATCATAATCCAATCTAAAGGAATACCTGGTTCGATGCGATCGCGATATTCCCAAAGCAATTTTTTGAGAGGAAGAGGTGCAAATTCAATCGCAGGATTATAATGAACGTTTGCTAAACTCCACATCAATTTAACTTGGGAGTCGTGTCGTTCTTCAACTTTTTGAGGATCATAGTTGGGATCTTCTTTATCCCACAATCCGATGGCAGCATATTCAACATCGCCACCATCTTCATATTGTTTATTATTCACCCAAGAATGAAAGAAGGTGCAATGATAAAGAATATAAACACAAAGTTGTTGCAAGTCTTCTTGGTCATTAATAGCTAGGGTTCCCAACTCAGGCGTGAGAATTGAATGCGCCACCAACTCTTGGGACATTGCTTCAATTTCAGACCAATAGGTTTGTATTCCTTCCTGATTATTGATAAAAAAATCGGCAACGTATTTTTCCAGTAATTCCCACATTGCCAGGGCTGACCTGTCAAAATAATTATTATCTATGCGATCTGGTAGCGCTTGTTTTGCCGGAGACCAACGATAACTCAAAACAGCAATTTCCTCAATCAGTACCCCATCTACACTTTTTGGATCTAACGCAGAGGCTTCCGGGATAAAACCCTTATTCCCAATAATCAGAGAAGCACCTCTTTTATCAATACTGAGCAAGCCTTCAAAGTGAGAATACAATAGTTCATGAATGGGATTTTTGATCACATTACGGTAGAATGCCATCGCATACTGATCCATATTCATGTGAGTTCGTCCCAAATGAGACTGGATTTCCTGAAAGACGTATTCAGCACTACGAAAATAATATTTGGCATCTTCCCATTGTTGTCCATCTGTAGGAACACAGATCATCCGTTGGTCTTTCAGGCGATACTCGATGGAATGAACGTGCAGGAGGCGATCGCGTAGGACAAAACGAGCCTCGCTATATTCGGGTAGAATTCCTCCTAATTCGGTTTCATATTTTCCGGTCTTATAATTAACTACGTATTGCCACTCTTTCCCTTCAACATGGTTCAGTTTCCCAGGATTGAATCCATTTAAACGTCGTTCCACAAAATATTCATCGCTGAGTTTATCTGGGCGCAGCCGACTTAAGTTCGCGGGCATCCATTTTTTCAGGTGCAGACCAGTCATAGTCCGGAAGCGACCCATCTTACTAAAAAGGCAGTTGAAAATGGAAAATAGGGATAAAGTGGGTAAAGCCCGTAAGCCGAGATGAGCTTCATATCTGAGAGTGGGTTCAAGTTCTTTGGGTAAGGGACTGTCAGGATCAAATCGAGGAACGTCTTTACCGCTTGTGCCATAGTATTTAAAGCGTTCCTTACGATTACTGGATGGTAGGTTCATGGTTGTTAATGTGCTATCATATATAGGTGATAGTTCTAGAGTAAACCTTGAAGTAAAAGAACACCAGTTCTATTTCTACTCCTAGATCGTAGTTATCTAATACAGATTTCATCAATAAATACAGCATCAGCATACAAGATTTAGGAAATAGGGAACAGGTAACGGGAATAAACAAATTACCGATTACCAAAATCACTCAAAAACCACTGTCCTATTTCCATATACCAAGACACGATTTTGTAAATGCAATCTTACCGACCTTGCTAAAACAACTCGCTCTAAATCCTTGCCCTTTCTCACCAAATCATCCACCTCATCTCGGTGACTTACCCGCACCACATCTTGCTCAATAATTGGGCCTGCATCTAAATCCGCAGTCGCATAATGTGCCGTTGCCCCAATAATTTTTACACCTCTTTCAAATGCTCGATGATAGGGATTAGCGCCAATAAAAGCTGGTAAGAATGAGTGATGAATATTAATAATTTGCGGAAATTGTCGAATAAAATCGGCGCTGACAATTTGCATATATTTAGCCAATACAATTAAATCTATTTTGTACTGTTGCAGTAATTCTAATTGTTTAATTTCCTGTTCTTTTTTATTTTCTTTAGTAATAGGAATATAGTGGTAGTCAATGCCAAATTTTTCAGCTACATCCTGTAAATGAGGGTGATTACTCATAATTAATGGAATTTCAGCATGAAACTCTTTTGAGCGTTGTCGCCAAATCAAATCAAATAAACAATGGTCTTGACGACTAACCCAAATTGCTAGACGTGGAACAGTATCAGAAAAGTGTAATTCCCATTTAGCATTTAAAGGTTGAGCGATTGCATTAAATGCCTTTGCAATCAAATCTCGTGGTAAATTAAACCCATCTAACTGCCATTCTATGCGAGTGAGAAATAAACCAGCTGCAAAATCTGTATGCTGGTCAGCATGGATAATATTTCCACCATTGGAATAGATAAAATTGGCTATTTTTGCTACTAATCCTCTTTTGTCAGGACAGGAAATAAGTAAAGTTGCTGTCGGCTTATGCATAAAAATTGACTAATAATTTGTTTATTTACTATTTGTGGGAAGTTCTTCAGGAAGTCCAGGTAAGGGCTGTGATTCGCTGCTTTTTCCTGCCTCTTTCCACTCAGATAATTCTCGATTTACTGCATTTAAAAAATCTTTAGATACTAGCAATATATTGATACTATCATTTGTTTGATTAGTGGGATCAGCTTGAGCATACAAAAAACTATTGTTAAAATTAGGTTTACCAATAATTAACTGATGGCTTTGCTGATTTTTGAGTTTAATCTCGATAGTTGTTTGTGATTGTTCTAAACCAAATTCACTTAATTGACTAGTAGAAATAGATAAAGTTTTCTCACTTTTGCCTTTGACTAATAAATCCAACAAATAAGCAACAATCGCATCATTAGCGGGTTCTGATATTGGTGATTTAATTAGCCATTTTGGTAGTTCAGATTTATCGTTACGTTCTAAATTTAATGTTATGTCCTTTGTTTTGACTGTTAAAGACTGGATATCCTCCGCAGTGAAAGCAAAAATCTGTTGCTTATTTTCCTTAACTTCTTCGCGCTGAGTTGCACCTTTTATTTCATAAAGGTAAACAAAACCACCTAAACCCAGGGCTAAAAGTATTAAAATTAAAGTTGTGCGTTTCATTTAGTAATTGGTCATTGGTGATTGGGGATTGATTATTGGGCAAACTCTTATCCAGTCACGAGTACAGAACAGCGTAAATAAACCAACCATTCCAAATCTATGAAAAACTTACGCTGTCTTCGTTTTGACTTTTGACTTTTGACTTCCGCCTTGCGGTACTAGTTATAAATATCTATCTTCGTTTCCACCAAATAATAGCCCCTGTTGCCAAACCGATAAAAGGTAAAAGCAATAAAGAAGATATTGTTAATAGATTTGCTTGGATAGTTGACATGGTGAGGCGGCGATTTGTCGGTTCTTTGGGACGAATGGAAAGGGGTTGTTGATCCTGTTGACTCAGCCAAGTTACTGAGTTGAGGAATACATCTCCATTTAATTGCTGTTGAAATAAGCCATTTGTAGCAAAATCTGAGTTTCCCAATACTACTAAACGTGATTCTTTGGTAGACGCTATTGGTGAAGCTGTTGAGGTTGGTGAAGTTGTTGGGGTTGGTGAAGCTGTTGGGGTTGGTGAAGTTGTTGAGGTTGGTGAAGTTGTTGAGGTTGGTGAAGTTGTTGAGGTTGGTGCAGTTGTCGGTGTTGGTGAAGTTGTTGGATTTGGTGAAGCTGTTGGATTTGGTGAAGCTGTTGGTGTTGGTGAAGCTGTTGGTGTTGGTGAAGCTGTCGGTGTTGGTGAAGCTGTTGGGGTTGGTAAAGTTGTTGGTGTTGGTGAAGTTGTTGGGGTTGGTGAAGTTGTTGGTGTTGGTAAATTTCTTTTTAAAGCCACACCTAAAGTTAGAGGACCTTTGAGGTCTTTACCTTCGTTAAACTCTAAATTTTCGCTTTGTTGGTCACTTTCAGCCCAACTGCTGGGATAAGGTTTTGTTCTTAATAGAGGAGTAGACTCGATACCTGGAACTGGGGTAATTTCTAAAGGACGAACTAGGGGATAGAAAGAAATACCATTACCAAAATCTTTAGTGATAGGATGTTCTCCATATTCTGTGACTAAAGGTGCTGCTGGCCCAAGTCCTAAGCTTTGTCCAGAATTATCTATAGCTAAACGATTATCTAGTTTTACACCCCAATCTTGCAGCAAGCTGTCAATTTTTGGGTCAGTATTGGGGTCAATCATCAGCAATAAGTTACCGCCACGATTTAGATAGTCTTGCAAAGATTTGACTTCACTGGGAAATAATTCTCTTTTTGGTCCAGCGACGATGATAACAGTAGCATCTTCAGGTACTTGAGAACTTTCGGCTAAATTCAGTGGTGAGGTGGTGAAATTTTTGTCAGTTAATCCTTGAATTGCTTCTGATACGGCACCTTTACCTGCTGCAAGTTGGTGTTCGCCATGACCTTGGAGAAAGTAAACTTTAGCGGTGCTGTTAGTGGTGATTTGTTGCAGACGATTTGTCAATCTAACTTCTGATAGGCGTTCATTTTCATTTACTGTCTGTACTAATTGGCGTTTGTTTGCAAATTCTAGATAAACTTCGCCAAAATCTTTGACTCCAAATTTTTCTGCTAGTCCTGGCCTAGCTTGAGGATCAATATATTCAAATTTAAAATTGTTACTTTGGCGACGATAATTTTCTAATAATTCTTGGTCTTGATAATTTTGATCTCTGGTAAATATCCAGACTTTAGCTGTTTGGGGTAGGGTACGCACTAATTCCCGTGATTGGGGGGCGAGGGTAAATAACTGAGTTTCTGTTAAGTCTGCCCGGAGGTGGTAGCGAGTACTCAAAAAGTTAATTAGTCCTAGTATTGTTAATACTGCAAAGGTGGCGATAATGGCGTTTGTACCTGCTTGGGTGGAACGCTGCTGCCACCATTTACTCTGTCGGTTTTGTAGTACTATCCAGATAGTGCAGATAACAATACCAGAAATTAGTAATATTAAAGGTATTAATCCCCATTTTTCTGATAAAAGTGCCATCGCTAAACCAGCTGCAATCAGAAATGGTCCTAGTAAAAATATAAGTTTCCAAGGTTTCTTTTTAATCATTTGGGACTGGGTAATGGGTAATTGGTAATTGGTAATGGGTAATGGGTAATGGGTAATGGGTAATGGGTAATGGGTAACAATCATTTTCCCTTGCTCCCTGCTCCCTGCTCCCTTCCCCCTGCTCCCTGCCCCCCTGCTTCTTCTACCGACGTTGGAAGCGGAGTGCGTCGATTGATTGGGCTGTGAGAAAGATGCCGAAGATGATGTAACTGGCAAATAATATCAAGCTGCTGGTGTCAAAAATGCCTTGAATTAAGGTGTTGTAATGTTTTAGTAAGGATATATGACCTAAAGCTGTGCCTATGGGACCGGGAATAGTTTTGGCAATTAAATCTATGAATAACAGGAATATGATGACTGCAAAGCTGAGGACTGCGGATAAAAGTGTGCTGTCTGTGAGTGAGGAAATAAACATTCCTATGGATAAAAGTGCTGCGGCGAATAATATTAATCCTAAATGACCGAGTAAAGGGATGATGGGAGACATGGGTGGATTTGAACTGCTGAGTGCGATCGCTTCAAATCCGAGTAAAGGTAAAATCAGAGTTGTGAAAAATGTTAGCACTCCTAATAATTTACCCACGGCTACAGCCCAATTAGTAACTGGTGATGTGGCTAATAATTCTAATGTTCCCCGCTTACGTTCTTCGGCATATAATCCCATTGACAAAATCGGCAAGATAAACAGCAATAACCAGCCCATTCTGTCTAAAAATGCCCGTACAAATTCGTAAGGAACATCTATTGGTGGTACTGGTACGCCTATTTGTTGTCCTTGGATGTCATAGGCGGCGACTGTGGGTAAAATTCCACCGGGCCCTAATAAAATCATCACCAAGAATAAGCCAGCGATAAACCAAAATATGCCAGCAATACCATAAGCCAAAGGAGATACAAAATAACTTTGTAACTCCCGGCGATAAATAGCAATAATATTAGCCAGAACAATACCCATCTATGCGGCTTCTCCTTCTGTGGCTGCTGAGTCTGCTTCAGGTAGCAAATTTTTTTCTTCTGTAGTCAGTTGCAAAAACACATCTTCTAGGGTAGCGCTGACTCGCCGCATTTCATATAAACCAAATCCGCCCCGAATCAAAGCCGCCGCGATATTCTGCCCTGGTTCCGTTCCTGGTTGCGATATCACCCGCAGGTGGGCGCGGTTTTGAGAACTGGTCGGCATTGATTCTACCAAAATCACATTTGATATATTTTGCAATACCTGTTTTGCTAGACTTACTTCTCCTGAAATTTCTAAATCATATCCAGAACCATCCGTCAACTGTGTCATCAGATTTTCTGGTGTGTTAGTGGCTACGACTCTACCGCCATTGATAATAGCGACGCGGTTACAGGTCATACTCACTTCTGGGAGAATGTGGGTTGAGAGAATAATTGTGTGGGTTCCGGCCAGGCTTTTGATTAAATTTCGGACTTCAATAATTTGTCGGGGGTCAAGTCCTACAGTGGGTTCATCGAGAATAATGGCTGGGGGATCGTGGACTATGGCTTGGGCAATACCAACTCGTTGACGATAACCTTTAGAAAGTTTGCGAATTATGACTTGGCGTTTTTCCTGTAAATTGCAGCGTTGCATAGCGGCTTGGACTTTTTGAGAGCGATCGCCTGACGATACCCCCTTAATTCGAGCTACAAAATGCAAAAATCCTTCAACTGTCATTTCAGGGTATAACGGCGGTGTTTCCGGTAAATAGCCAATTTTCTGACGGACTGCGAGGGAATTTTCCTGGACATCATAACCTGCAATTTTGGCTGTTCCTCTGGTTGCGGGTAAATAGCCGGCTAAAATCCGCATAGTTGTGGTTTTACCTGCACCATTTGGTCCCAATAAACCTAAAATTTCTCCTGGTTCGACTCTAAAGGAGACATCTGTGATGGCTGGGGTGGAACCGTATATTTTACTGAGATGTTCAACTTCTATCACGGATTATAAGGATTTAAGGATGACACTGTATGGATGATGTTGCCAGTGAAGTGATTAACTGATGATCATGATTAAGGATATGATAAACTACTTCCGTGAAATCCCTAAATCCTTACCAATCCGTGATTTAGACAAAAAAGATATGGTGATAGAGAAACTAAAATATTCGGATATTACAGAGAAAATTATTGGTGCTTGCTTTGAGGTATATACGTTTTTGGGTAATGGCTACCAAAAAGTAATTTATTGGTTTTCAGACCTAATATTTTGAAAATTGGCAAAAGTCTTGTACATTTGATACTTTATACTAAAAACGGGTTAAAAGTGTCATTCTGTAGCTTGCTTCCCGTAGGGTA
>NZ_JAYGGY010000089.1:0-78678 GCF_034931625.1 Anabaena cylindrica UHCC 0172
GTACCCTACGGGAAGCAAGCTACAGAATGACACTTTTAACCCGTTTTTAGTATATTTTAGGCGAACCTATCTATTTGGGAAACCTGGACAAAACCTTCCTCCCTCACAAGATAGAGCGTGCAACCCAAAGCTTGTTGTAAAATAGACAATAGAACAATTAGGGGGGGCCAGTTAACTGGTCATATACGTCTATAGAGACTATCTTCGGTAATCTTCAAGGTTTGAAGTCCAGCCATCTGAAACAACTACAGAGGCTGTACCACCAGCGTATATCGGGCGATCGCATTACAACATCTGAGTTCGCCCAACGTCTGGCAGCAATTAGCACAGAACTAAATCAACCTGTATGTGCCTACCTCAACCGTCGCGGACAAGTCATCCGAGTAGGGGTAGGCACTCCGCGTCAAACCCAAATTCCACCGCTAGAACTGCCTCGTTACGGTGCAGAACGTCTGAGTGGTATTCGTTGTATAGCCACCCATCTCAAGCCAGAACCACCGAATGAATCGGCATTGACGGCAATGGCACTACAGCGATTGGATGCTCTGGTAGTGTTGAATATTACTGGTACGGGATTTACAAAACGGGGTGGTGGGGCGACTGGATATGTGAAAGAAGCTTATTTAGCTCATTTAGTAGCTAGTAGCAAACAGCTAGTTTTAACTCAGTCTGCGGGAATTAGCACCCCAGACTCAACTTCCTATTCCAGCATATCGCCACCTTTGAGTTTAGATGCGATCGCTGAACAAGATTTTCTGGACTTGGTAGAAAGTCTAGAAGAGGAATTTAGTAGGGAATATACTGCTCAGGAAGTAGACGCAGATCATGATCGGGTTGTGATTGTGGGCGTAATCACTGATAGTACCACTGGTCAACAATTCCAGGACACCATCGCCGAATTAGTGCGGTTAGTGGATACAGCGGGTGGAGATGTTTTGCAAATACTACAACAAAAGCGATCGCGCATTCATCCCCAAACCGTCATTGGTGAAGGTAAAGTCCAAGAAGTCGCCCTCACAGCCCAAACCTTAGGCGCTAACCTTGTCGTCTTTGACCGCGACCTCTCACCGGCTCAAATCCGCAACCTAGAAGCACAAATTGGTGTTAGAGTCATTGACCGTACAGAAGTAATTTTAGATATCTTTGCCCAACGCGCCCAATCTGGTGCTGGTAAATTACAAGTAGAACTAGCACAGCTAGAATATATGCTGCCACGACTCACCGGTCGGGGTAAATCCATGTCCCGACTAGGGGGTGGGATTGGGACACGGGGTCCTGGTGAAACAAAACTAGAAACAGAAAAACGGGCTATTCAAAAGCGGATATCCCGACTACAACAAGAAGTTAACCAGTTGCAAGCACATCGTTGTCGGTTACGTCAAAGACGACAACATCGGCAAGTTCCTTCTGTTGCTGTTGTGGGTTATACAAACGCTGGCAAGTCTACCTTGCTCAACGCCCTCACTAATGCCGAAGTTTACGCAGCCGACCAACTTTTTGCCACCCTCGACCCCACCACACGCCGCTTAATTATTCCTAATGCGGATACCAATGAACCCCAAGAAACCCTCATTACAGATACAGTAGGGTTTATTCATAAATTACCACCCTCCTTAATGGATGCCTTTCGCGCCACTTTAGAGGAAGTTACAGAAGCTGATGCCCTATTACACTTAGTGGATTTGTCCCATCCTGCCTGGTTGAGTCATATTCGCGCAGTTAGGGAAATTCTCGCCCAAATGCCCATAACTCCCGGCCCGGCGTTGGTTGCTTTTAACAAAATTGACCAAGTTAGTAGCGAGGCACTAGCTTTAGCTAAAGAAGAGTTTCCTCTAGCAATATTTATCTCCGCTAGTCAGCGTTTAGGTTTAGAGAACCTCCGCTATCGCCTATCCCAGTTAATTGCATATGCCGTTGATGATGGGTAAATAGTTTTACCTAAGTTTCATCAGCCTTAAACCTGGGTGGGGAAGTTGATTATGACTGATCTACTCAGGTTTAATGATGAATTATGGAGTTTTCCTCTCACCTCAACGTCTTCTCACTCTCAGTGGTAACGGTCTAAAATTAAAGAGTATTTGATTAAATTGAGAAGTTTATGACTGCAAAAGTAGAAATTTACACTTGGGCTACCTGTCCGTTTTGTATACGGGCTAAAAACTTACTGAAAAATAAGGGTGTTGATTTTATTGAATACTCTGTTGATGGAGATGAAGCCGCAAGAACGATAATGGCTGAGAAAGCAAATGGCAGACGTTCTGTACCCCAAATTTTTATTAATGATGATCACATTGGTGGTTGTGATGATATTTATGCTTTAGAGAATCAAGGCAAATTGGATGATTTGCTAACTGCGGGGTAGATGCAGTTACGCAAAATTTAGTGATTGAGGTATAAAGGGTGAAACTGGCTTTTATTATTGATCCCATCCATCAACTTGACCCATGCCATGATACAAGTGTTGCGCTCATGGAAGCAGCGCAAATTCTCGGTCATGAGGTGTGGATAACTCAAGCCAATTTACTGAATGTTGTGGATAGCAAGGCTTGGGCTGTTCTACAGCGGGTAGAACTTGTACCAATAGAATTGGTCGAGGGACGTTGGGTAGCAGCGAGTTCTTGGTATAAGTTAGATCCTAGCATCTTAACTCCCTTGGAATCAATGGATGCTGTTTTCATGCGGACAGATCCACCTGTGAATGATTCCTATCTCTATGCGACCTACATTTTGGATTATATTGACCAAAATAAAACTTTAGTGGTTAACAGTCCCAATGGTATCCGCAGTGCAAATGAAAAAATGTATGCACTTCAATTTACCGAATGTATTCCCGAAACAATTGTCAGTGCTAACAAACAAGTTATTCGCCAATTTGTAGAAGCCAAGGGAGCAACAGTTCTCAAACCACTGGGAAATAAAGCTGGGGAGGGTATTTTATTTTTGCAATCAGGCGATCGCAATTTTAACTCTATTGTTGAACTCAGTACCCTCCAAGGTCGAGTCCCAGTCATGGTACAAAACTATTTACCAGCAGCGAAGGAGGGAGATAAACGGATTATCTTGCTCAATGGTGAACCGATTGGGGCGCTTAACCGCCTTTCCAGTGGTAGTGATTTTCGCAATAATATGGCCACAGGCGGTACAGTCGCTCAAACCGAAATTACCCCCAGAGAGCAGGAAATTTGCGCCCTTGTAGCCGATAAACTACGTCAAGACGGCTTAATTTTTGTCGGTATTGACGTGATTGGTGGCTATTTAACAGAAGTCAATGTCACCAGTCCGACAGGAATTCGGGAAATTGACCGTTTAGATGGCACTCGTCTTGGTCATCAGGTCATTCAATGGCTGGAGCATTCACTGCAAACAAAACAAATCCAATAAAGCTTGGGGTAGCAACCAAATTGCTTACCCCTATCCTAGTGAAATAAACCCTAAAACTAACCCAGAAATCGTATACAGTACTCAGTCGAAACTGAGACTGCAAATTTAATCTAAAATCTCAAATCTACAATCACTTAATTTTTGGGTGGAGTCCTCCGTCTTTGAAGAAAATCAGGAATATCTAACGAGGGTTTTTCTTTCGGTTCGGGAGTTGGGTTGGGTTGATTTACAGTTGGTTGTGGTGCAGGTTTCCTGGAAGTTGTGGTAGGAGTTACTACCCTGGTGTTAGCTACAGTTTGTTGTGCCGTGGCTTGGATTTCACCAGTAAAACCAGTAGCAATAACGGTAATTCTCACTTCTCCTTGGAGTCTGTCATCAATTACTGCTCCAAAAATAATATTGGCATTGGGATCAACCACTTCATAGATTGTTTCCGCCGCAGCATTCACCTCATGTAACGTCAAGTCGCTACCACCAGTGATATTGAAGACAACTCCTCTAGCTCCTTCAATAGAACATTCTAGCAATGGAGAGGAAATTGCTGCGATCGCAGCTTCTCTAGCTCTAGATTTGCCAGAACTAACACCAATCCCCATTAGAGCCGATCCTGCATCTGCCATTACTGCCCGGACATCGGCAAAGTCAACGTTAACCAAACCAGGAATCGTAATGATATCAGAAATACCTTGTACCCCTTGACGCAACACATCATCCGCGTAGCGAAATGCTTCTTGTACAGGTGTTTGTTCAGGAATCACCTCTAACAGCTTGTTGTTGGGGATAATGATCAGGGTATCAACTCGACTTTTTAATCCTTCTACCCCTTGCTCTGCTTGGCTGGTGCGTCTTCGTCCCTCGAACACAAATGGCCGGGTAACTACACCCACAGTTAGAGCGCCCATTTCTTTAGCTATTTCGGCGACAATTGGAGCTGCACCAGTACCAGTTCCGCCCCCCATACCGGCAGTAATAAATACTAAATCCGCACCTTCTAAAGCCGTAGCAATCTCATCACGAGATTCTTCTGCCGCCTTTTGACCAATGGCAGGATTACCCCCTGCACCTAAACCCCTTGTTAGCTTTTGTCCAATTTGTAACCGACTAGGAGCGCCCGCTAAGGTAAGAGCTTGGGCATCGGTATTAATTGACCAAAACTCCACCCCAGAGACATCAGACTCTATCATGCGGTTAACAGCATTGCCGCCGCCACCACCCACACCAATCACTTTAATATTGGCAACTCGGCCGGGAACAATTTCACCAATGCGGTTATTTTCCGTCATCTTCCTACTATCATGATTTTGTCCGAAGTTCAGCCCAGCGCTATTAAAGGGATTGTTGGAGTTAACTGCTAAAGATAATCCTGGTTGTCCCATAGCTTGGGCATTTTTATAGGTAAGTTCTTGGTTATTATCAAGTGTCATTGGATTTATAAAGAGGTAGATAAACGACTTTTTCCGGTGTTATTCACCTAAGAGTCAACTATGGTTTCATACTGCCACAATCTCTGGAAATGTTTTTATTGTTCCCACTGCTGCCAAACCGAATCGGATTGGAAGTGCGATAATTAGCTATGGGAAAAGCTTTAAGCACAAGAGATTTGCTAAAATCAGCAATGCTCTTTACATGAAAAGCTTTCTCACAGGAGCAAGCTATGCTGCGGACGGCGTAGCCATCGTGCAACTAATTTTTAGAGAAGTATAACTACATTGTCAGAAGATCAATCTATATAACTTGATCTAGAAATATTTTTCAACTAAATCCGACAGGGCTAGTCATCTTTTACCAGAGCAAGGTAATTCTTGCAAGCCTACACTAACCTGAAAATAGTTACAGTGTAAGCAGTTGACTGCTATGTTGCTGATTTTCGTCCCGGTATGTCCTTAGTCTGCTCAATATCCTCCCAGTGTTTCTACTAAAATTTTTTATTAGTAATCAATTTTACAACTTTCGTTGCATCTTTCTTAGTTAATTACTAAATTTTCTTTCGTGAAATGAATGTATATCTTTACCCCCGGTACTAATTAAAATACGTAAAAAAGCTATTCTATCTGATTTTAGAGTTGATTTACTAAAGATTATAAAGTAGTTGTTATACACCTTAGCAGAGGAAAAGCAACTCCACACTCAAAATGATCAGCAGACCAAAAGAGTTGTCAGGATAGACGATAGGACAGATGATCTGCGTTAATCAGATGGTATCAATTGAGTATCTGTTACTCTCCAACGTTTGTCTATCATTTATCCTGCTATTTTTATCAAAATTTAATACCAATTTTTGTTTCGGTGGCGCGGACTGTGAAAATAACAAATATCTTTAGGTATAGAAAAGTAGTTGATTTCTAAATAGTAGTTGCTCAATCACATGGTCTAGTGCAGGATGGCGAAAATAACTATCCAGTGAAAAAAGTTTAAAAAGCTGATAAAACTTGCTTTCTTTGCTCCTACCTTATGCCTCCTTGCACTAAAGCTACTTAGGGATTTTGGGGATTGATTTTCGTTTTTTGGTTCACTTGTACTAATGGGTAGTCAGGATTTTTGAGATCAATGTAAGCTATTTGTCCAGGATTGAATTTTGTAGGTAAATGCTGCATTTGAACAAGGACTTTGATTTTTTCAGATAATTGGGCATTGGGAAGACCGAAATGTACATTTCCTAGTTCTGTTTTCAAAATCAAATTTGTGGGATCTTGACAATCAATTTCTGTTACCTTCACAGAACTTTGACTGACAGCTTGATAAAGTTGAGTCCAATAGGGACGGTATTGTTCTGGTAAACCAATAACTTTGAGACTAGGCAATTTGGCAGTGGGATTAAGTGAAGTGTATTTTTCCAAAGGCATCCAAACACCAGTGGCATCTAGTAAACCCACATCACCTTGTTGGTTCTGCTTACTGCTATTTTGCAGACATGGTTGTGGTGGGATTTCGTCCGATTTTCCCGAAGTTCTAGACTGAGGATCGCAACTGGTTGTTCTTTGTCCTGGGAAGGTGTAAGTCATTGCTACTGGCAATCTTTCCTGAATTTCGATCATCAACCCAGGAGGAAATAAACGACGGCTGACAGTTGCTTGTGCGATCGCTGGTTGTTGCTTCAAAGTTTCGGCAATTGCAGACGGTTCAAGTCGCCATAAAGATTGGGGGTAGGATAGGGCTAAAAGTGACTGAATTTTCTGCTCCGTCAATAATTGCTTACCTGATGTCATAACTATTTGTGTAGGAGCTTTTAACACCCACATGGGCTGGATTGTTACCCAGAGCAATCCACCTGCTAGACCACTAGCGGCTAATGTTCGCCAGATGGTTTGGATAATTTTCATCCGCCGCTGCCGACGTAATTTTTGACGGCGCTGGGCTAAATCCTTACGGGAAACTGAGACTATACCGGCCATTAAAACCCCTTTCTGGTTTCAGTCCAATTCGTTTAGATGCGCTCGGCTGATCAACTAATTTTATTGAGAATTTTATTGAGAAAATATCTGGAAACCTTTGATACTCTATCAGGTTTAGGCAATGCTTAATGGCATTCTCATAATCATCATGATTGTGCGATTGCGCGGAGCGCTGTTTCGTTAGATGCCCAGAGAGCTTTTGTCCGTTCACTTCGTTATTTTCTCTACGAGATGCTACCGTCTTGCTTCCTTGGAGGGTGACACCGCAGTCATCGCCTTAATGATGGCATCAACCTCAAGCATTCCCTTGAGAGTTGATTGTAGCCATAAGTTTAGTAACTTCCACCTCAAAACTGATTTTTAATTTACCATTCCCAGGATTTATCCCTATCCTGCGGGTTCTCAGTGTTTTAAATCACAGGATTTTCTTCCTCAATTTTCAGTAAAAATGCTTGTAGTCGCATCCGTTCAATATAAGGCCAACCACCTTCCGACTCAATATCTTTGAGAAGAGAGTAAAGTCTTTGACGGTTATCAGGCAAACTATCTTGAAAAATGCCATCACGAATCTCTCTATGTAGCTTTTCTAACTGTCGCAGCAAAGCTAACAGTGCAGTAACATCTCCTTGACAAGCTTGGGCTGAATCTTGCACAGCAGCGGTAATTACCTGTAATTTCTCGGTAAATTGCTCTGATTCAGAATTCTTATTGTTGCTCATGCAAATCTCTCCATGTATACAAGGTAAACTCAAATTTACCCAAGATTTTGGGTTTTCTATTGTTTGTCGGTCTTAATTTAGTCAGCTGCCACTCTAGACCGAAAGTGAAAGCCCTGCGTTGAGAGTTCTGGTTCAGATCACAGAATCAAGCGGAAAGCCGAGAAGCCACTTGGCTTTTAGACAGTGGAGGAACGGCGACACTAGCGATTTTATAGAGCATCCAGCAAACGTGCCAAAGGAAAGCGATCGCTTCTAAAACAAAGCAATGAAGTGTAGCACAACCTCTACTGCAACTAAATGGGATCGATAAATTATTACTTCCAATTAGAGTGCTTTGATTTTGAGTTAAAAAAAATCGTATGATCTGGCTGAGTTGACAACTTTAGATATTAATTTTCACATTGAGGTTGACCATGAGGTATCGCGCTTTAATTATTGCATTCTTGGCTTTATGCTTAGGGCTAATCACTGCTTGCAGTGACGCTCCCTCCTCTAGCACCAGAGATTTACTTACTTACGAACAAATTCGCGGCACTGGCTTGGCGAACAAATGCCCCCAACTGTCAGAAACAAGCCGTGGTTCGATTCCTCTGGATACCAGCCAGTCCTACACCATTAAAGAACTGTGCTTAGAACCAACTAGTTACTTGGTCAAAGAAGAACCTGCTAACAAACGACAAGAAGCAGAATTTGTACCGGGCAAATTGTTAACTAGATATACCTCCACCATTGACCAAGTACAAGGTGACATCAAAATCAACCCAGATAATAGTCTCACCTTTGTAGAAACAGATGGTCTTGACTTCCAAGCTATCACTGTCAAACTTCCTGGTGGTGAACTGGTTCCTTTCTTGTTTACAATCAAAGACTTGGTTGCACAAACACAACCCAATTTGACCAGTATTAACACTTCGACGGACTTTGAAGGCACTTTCAAGGTTCCTTCTTATCGTGGTGCAGCTTTCCTAGATCCCAAAGGTCGTGGTGTCGTTTCTGGATATGATAATGCTGTGGCTCTCCCCGCCCAAGCGGATGCTGACGATTTGACCCGCACTAACGTTAAGCGTGCGGAAATCCTCAGTGGCAAAATTTCTCTACAAGTCGCCAAAATAGATAGCTCTACTGGCGAAATCGCTGGTACTTTCGTGAGTGAACAGCCCTCTGATACAGATTTAGGTGCTGGTGAACCCAAAGAAGTGAAGATTCGTGGTTTATTCTACGGTCGAGTTGAAAATCGCGGCTAAATTCTCTTGATTACAAGAGTTAACATTATAAAATTTAACCCAATTGCCCTCCTTTTTTCAGAGGACAGTTGGGTTTTTTAACGGAGACAAAAACTCCCATCTGCTTCCCAACACCTCTAGTTTCCTCAGTAAATCAACATAAATTAACTAGAATTGTTTAAAAATTCAATAAATTGAATGGAATGAATTACGTACTATTACAGAGAAATAACTTTTGCTGATTGAGAATAACAATGCTGATGATGCATGGATACTTACAAGTAAATATAATATTGTATTTGCTAAATTAAGTACGATCTCGGTTTGACATTAAGGGCAGAATTGTATAGTTTGATTCTAGAGGTTCATTATTTAATACGATACACCACATACAAAATTTCATTGAAGAATAACAAAAAACCAATTCAGCTATAAATCACACTAAATTTTCAACCCATCCTAGATATGACTGAATCGCCAAACATTGTTACTTCTGTTTCTTGCCAGAGGATTGTTGATCTGGACAGAGGGCGATATTCTGCTTACCGCAGGCATCGCTAATACAAAACGCTACAGCCATGTTTGAGAACAATTACTCAACTTAACCATTTATTGAATCCCCAATGTGCCATGCCTACCACAGCCACGAACGAACTGAAACATGAAATTTCACAGTTGTTGAGAGAGTATCAGACATCTCCCTCAGAACGCCTCCGCAATCAACTAGTGAAACTAAATTTTGGACTAGTGAGAAAAGAAGCTCACTACTGGATCAATCAATGTCAAGAGAGCTATGACGATTTGCTCCAGGTTGGCTGTTTGGGTTTAATTAGAGCTATTGAAAAATTTGAACTTTCTAAAGGAAACGCTTTTAGTTCTTACGCCATTCCGTATATTAGAGGGGAAATTCAACACTACCTTAGAGATAAAGGTGTGACTATGCGGATACCCCGACGGTGGTTGGCTCTACAACAGCAAGCAATTGGGGTTTCCCGTTCTTTACGTGAAAAATACAACCGCCAACCTACAGACGCGGAAGTAGCAGCAGGATTAGAAATTTCCCACAGCGAATGGCAAGAAATTAAATTAGCCTGGGTTAATCGCTCTCCTTTAAGCCTAGATGTACCTGTGTTGGATGGAGAAGAGGGTGCTACTTGTTTAGGTGAGTTAGTTCCAGATCCTCGTTACCGGAGTTTTCAACTAGCCCAAGAAGACCAAATGCGTCTGCACCAAGCACTAATACAGCTAGAAAACCGGACTCGTGAAGTTGTAGAGTGCGTATTTTTGCAGGATTTGACACAGAAACAAGTTGCTGAACATTTGGGTATTAGTGTTGTTACCGTTTCCCGGAGAGTCAAAAAAGGGCTGGACTTGCTCAAACAACTCATGGGTACAGCAGAAGATTAACTGCAAAGAAGCTTAAACTGTGGTTTTGCTGGAATGACAGTGTTAAAAACAACCCTCGAAATGTCAAAATGTAGGTTATAAAGAAACAGACTTCGCCTTTAATACTAAATTTTAGGCGTGTTGATTTCCACAAGTAAACTTTCCTATAGCTTTCGAGAACAGCTAATGGGTATAAAAACACAAATTACAACTGCGGCTATTTTAACTTTAGCGATCGCTGGATGTACTTCAGGCGAAACACCAGAAGCTACTAACACTCCTAGCCCCGCTAACCCCGCGCCAACCTCTGAAGCGACAGCGCCCAAACCACCGGCAGATTCAACCTTTGTCAATCCGGTAATACCTCCCCCAGCTAATCGAAATGCGATCGCTAATGGTGGCATTATTCAATCAACTCAAATCCAGCCACGTTTGCTGGAGATCCAAAAAGGGCGGACTGACCCCTTTGCCCAAATAGTCGCAAATCCAGCGGCTCAAATGTCTAGCAATTCAGTCCCAAAAGCAGTTCCTAAATTGCCTCCCTTACCGACTCCAATCCAACCACAAACCAATCAAAATAGAACTCCAGGTCAAACAAACAATCCAGCACAGGCAAGACAACAAGGCAACCCTAATGGCAAAGTTGCTATTCAAACAAGGCCTAAACCTATATCAGCCCCAGTTCTGCCTAAGTTGCAACCTCAAGTTATCACCAAAGCACCCATAGTGCCTGTATTACCACCCCAACCACAACCAGATTCCGCAAGAGCGGTTTTAGTAAGTGGTGTGATTTTAATTGGTAAACAACCCCAGGCAATTATCAAAGTACCAGATGAACCAACGAGTCGCTATGTACAAAGTGGACAACGCTTGGCAAATGGTGTTTTGATTAAACGCATTGAAATGAACCGAGGTTCTGATCCCGTTGTCATTTTGGAACAATACGGTATTGAAGTAGCTAAATCAGTGGGAGAAAAACCTGCCAACTCTGATCCATCAAAGACTGCTGCTGCTGGCAATCCTATTTCAATGGTTACACTGCTTTAAAATTTTGTGATCATCTAAACCCTGACGGTGAATTAAATGCGGCTATCAATCTGAAAAAACAGATTAGCTTAACCGTGTCTCCCTCATTTGGGAGTGCCGTACACGGGGTTTAAAAAACCAAAAATAAAGTTTAATTACCGGATATTTCCGGTTTTATATTATTTTTATGGAGCAGACTCAGGAAAAAATTGAATTTGCTAATTTGCCTTTAGCTGTATATCGGGAAATAGCAGCCCATTTGCGTCAGGTAGAAGGGGTAGAAGTGGATTTAATTCCCCAAACATCTTCACAATTTGATTACAATCAAAGCCAAATTAGTAGTTTGTCTATTTCGTGGACACCAAATACCAACGAGGAAAGAGTTAAGCAAATTTTAGCATATTATCAAAACCTCTATGGTGTTTCTTCTTTGTCATAGTATTAGCTGGGAATTTTAAATAATATTGATGGGGTGTTTCTCTGGAACACCCTTTTTTAGTATTGTAGTTACAGTAGAGCATTCTTTTTTCCGTAATCTTTTTTGTCTCACGCAGAGTCGCAGAGGCACGGAGAGGAGGAATTTTATTGTAGGTATGGTTATTGTAGGTATGGTTAATATGAATCCAGAATACGAAATCCGCGTTAAACATTTTGCTGTTTTGAAAGAGAAATATCAAGCAAGTAATTATGAAGATTCTTCTCCTTCTAGTCCACTTTATTTTATTCTCAGAAAGGCTGATTTAGGAGTCGAAATTCAGGATTTAGAATATATTTGGTTACAAACAGAACAACTTTCAAAAACGGTTGAATTTATTAGAAATGAACAAAAGCACAGAAGCAAAGAAAGGATAATATTAGGAGGAGATTTTACAAAGTTAAAGTCAAAATATCAAGTTATTAACTCCAATATTGAATGGACAGCAAGCCCTTTATATTTTATACTCTGTAAAATTGACTCAGGTGATTTTTTAAATGAGAAAGAATCTAATTGGTTAATATCGCACGGGTTTAACAAAACAAAATCAATTGCTATTGAAACTCGAAGATTTTTTAATCTCAAATCTAAATATAAAGCTAATCAATATCAAGATTCTTCTCCTGATAGTCCACTTTTCCCTATTCTCAAAAAAATAGACATTCTAGAACGTTTAACAGAGTCAGAATATAAATGGTTGCAAGATAAACAACTTTTAGACACTTTGGGGTTTGTTGAAAAACAAGAAGCACAAAGAAGAGATGAGTTTATTGAGTTAAAGGAAAAGTATCAAGCTACTAAATATGAAAATAAATCTGTATCCAGCCCATTATATCCAATTCTCAACAAATTAGCAGGAGACGAAAAACTAATTGATACGGAAATTGCTTGGCTAAAGGAACAAGAACTAATTGAAACTATTGCTATTGCTGAAGAACAGGAAAAAACACGAGAATTTGCAGCTTTGAAGTTTAAGTATAAAGCGACAAAATGTGAGGACTTATCACCAAACTGCCATCTTTATAAAGTTCTAAAAATAATTGATTCAGGTATTTTATTAGCAGAACAAGATGTTAATTTTCTCAAAAAGCGTAATTTGCTGGAAACACTTAAAATTTCTAATGATAAATATGTTGATTTCCTAAAAACAAAAATAGGAGATTTAGATTTTTTCGTAGATGCAAATATAACATGGTTACAGAATAATGGATATGGGCATATTATTAACATTGCTTACGACGAATATGCTGATAAGCTACAGTCAAAAGTAGCGGCATTAAAATTATTGAAGGATACGGAAATAGATTGGCTAAAAACGAATGGTTATCAAGATGTTATCATTTTGATGGAAGCAAAACATTTTGATGCACTCAAATCAAAGTATCATCTTTCAAATTATCAAAATAAATTATTAAATAGTCCTTTGTATGCTATTTTGCAAAAATTAGAAAAAGCTGAGAGAATAGAACCTAAAGATGTTGCTTGGTTACAAGAAAATGGCATTTTTTATGATAAGATCTGGACTAAATACCACAGTATCGAAGCAGATTTTTATCAACAAGAGTTTAAACGCACTAGTAATAAATGGAATTTAGCAAATGCTAGTAGTCATTTACGCAAAGTAGATAAACCAGAATTAGCATTACAGTTAACAAATAACTTACTACTAGAGCAGATTTCAGATAATAAACTCAAGTCAGCTTTATTAACTACTAGAGGTGGAGCATTTAGAGATGTTGATAAATTAGATGCTGCGGAAACTTGCGCTCGTCAAGCTATGAAGTTTCAGCCAGATAGTCATCATCCCTATACATTAATGGGAGCTATTTGTTATCAACAAGGTAAATATCTTGAAGGTGATAACTGGTTTAAAGAAGCAATTAAACGTGGTGCTAATCCAAGAGATACTGATTCAGAAATTAAGTCAGTTTTGAAAAAGACGAAGGACGAAAAACAGCGTCATGAGCTAGTTTATTATCTCTTGAGAAAAGATTCAAAACGATATGCTTGGGCTAAAGATTATCTAAAAAAACAGAAGGATAAGAAATAACAATTTTCAATTTAATTTTTGTAGTAGAGACGTTTTATATAGCGTTTCCTAGTACCGTGCGGCGTAAGTGAATGAACCATTTTTAAGCCTTGTAATTAATCAAACTTTCGTAGCTTTTAATGGTCATCTTATTTACGCCGTGTTGTACTAGTCTCATGAAGTACAAAATCATCTGCGTTCCATTCTTACTAATTGCTCCCTTGTTTACCTAAAAAATTAACTATGCTGCAAAAATTCAATCTTAGGTAATAAAGGATCACTCACAATTCCTGTACCAGCAAAACCCCACCGTTTTACTAAACTTCCTACTTGTGTACCTGTAACTGATTCGACAGCTAAACGATTGGCTAAATCAGCTGCATGGGTGTTCAAATAACTGAGAGCATCAAAATCTTCTTTAAACAATAATAAATATCCTGATGTGTTATCATCAACACGCGCTGTAAGATATTTGCCATCTGTTCTTGACCGAATAATATAATAAACTTCAGAAAGCATAATTCTGGTGATTGGTGATTACTAATTCAAATCTTCTAATTTGATTCTTGGATCTGCTGCTTTTAACATTAAGTCAGCAATTAAATTACCGATAATCAATAAAACTGCGCTCATTACTAAGCTGGCCATGACTAAATATTGATCTTTCGCTAAAACGGCTTGTAAAGTTAATTTACCTAAACCTGGCCAATTGAAGAAGTTTTCTGTAATAAATGCACCGCTTAATAAACCTGCTAGTTCAAACCCTAATAAAGTAATTAAGGGGTTAATTGCATTCCGCAACGCATGAACATAAATAACGCGGTTTTCTGGTAATCCTTTAGCGCGTGCTGTTTGGATATAATCTTGACGCAATACATCCAATAATTGACCACGCATGATGCGTTGTAACCCGGCAAAACTGGTGATACTTAGGGCAATTAACGGTAAAATCATATGCCAACTAATATCTAAGATTTTACCAAATCCTGTGAGTTCAGCGTGATCGATGCTGGTCATGTTACCCACTGGGAATAATGGGGTGGTTATTTGGGCGAAGAATAATAGAAATAAGGCAGTGATAAAACTAGGGAATCCTTGTCCAGCATAGCTTAACACCTGCAAAATCTTGTCTGTGGGGCGATTTTGCTTAACAGCAGCGAGTGTACCCAAGGGAATAGCGATCGCCCAAGTTATAATTAAAGATGCGATCGCTAACAACAACGTCGCTGGTACTCTTTCCCATAACAACGACGATACAGAACGTTGGTAAACAAAACTTGTCCCAAAATCACCCTGAGTAATAATTTGTTTTAACCAAAATACAAATTGTTCTGGCCAAGACTTATCTAACCCAAATTGTTGCCGTATTTCCTCAATCCGTTCTGGTGAAATTTTGGGGTTTTGTCTCAGTGTATCTACATAATCCCCTGGTGACAACTTCATGATAAAAAACGACAAAGCCGACGCTAAAAAAATAGTTAATAGCGCTTGCAATAATCTTTTAATTACATAAATAAATGTCTCATTTGTCACTAGTCTCACTAGTGCATTCCGAGTTGTCTCCAAGGAAATTTTCGTAGATGTCATAATTTGCCAGTTATCACTTATTGAAAACCAATAATTAACAATCAAGAATTCAGGAGTCAGGAATCAGAATTCAATTCTGTGCAAATGCTTGCTTCTTCGCAGGAGTATAAACGGGTTTAAATCCTCCACTAATTTATTCTGACTCCTTCTCATTTCAATATTCAACCAAGGAAATAATCGGCACATCAGGCAGATGTTTCCGCCCTTGTAAATCCCGTAGCTCGATAATAAACCCAAACCCCACAAGTTCGCAGCCAATCTTCTGTACCAACTTAGCCGTTGCGCTTGCAGTTCCACCCGTAGCAATCAAATCGTCTACAATCAAAACCCTACTACCTGGATGTAAAGCATCCTGATGTACTTCCAAGCTGTCTGTACCATACTCTAGTTCATAATCAATACTATGAACTGCCGCTGGTAACTTTCCTTTTTTGCGGACAGGAATAAAACCAGATCCTAATTTATAAGCTAAAGGTGCGCCGAAAATGAACCCCCGCGACTCCATTCCCACAACACAATCAATCTGAAATTCAGATTCAATACATTTTTGTGTTAAAAGGTCAATAGTATAGCGCAAACCCTCTGGATCACGCAGTAAGGTGGTAATATCCCTAAATAAAATTCCTGGTTGAGGAAAATCTGGTATGTCACGAATCAGAGACTTTAAATCCATAAAACAGTGATTAGGTAATTGGTAATGGGTAATTGGTAATGGGTAATTGGTTAGGAGTGTTTTCTAGCCTCTACTTTTGAGTTCCCAGTCCCTAGTCCCCAATCCCCGATTCCAGATACCTGGAAAATCGTACACTATAATGTCATACGCTGGAGATTGAGGCTTGTGTTTCGTCACTTGTTGACAATAACTTAAAATTTCATCCCAGCTGATGTATCTTGGCTACTAAACCTTAAGCAAGTAGGTGATCTGATGGTTTAAAACTTTCATTACAGTATAGGGAAATATTTGAGTAACGAAAGTAAGTATTGTATATATTGAGATGTTCATGTCATCACCAGCCTAAGTGCTGGTTTGACTATCTATCTTAAATTTTGTTTCACTCAGTTTGTTGGCAGCGCACAAGGTATTTTAGAGAATGAATGTTTCCGCAAGTTTAACGCCGTTTGATAGTCCAACTCCTGAGGCAATGCCCATGATTTTGGATACTTTACCAGATCCTGCGATCGCAGGACAGGGATGCCCCCGAAGAACTGCTTTGCAAATAGACCTCATGTTACTGGCAATTGAAGCCTTAGAGCTTGGCGGTTCTGAAGCTATCCTCGCTTTTGCCCAAGAGTTAGACCTGACAGGAATTATTAAAAATCGGGTAAACTTATGGCGAATGAGAGCTTCTAATCCCTTACGAAGAGCGCATATCCGCCGCCCGTTAAGTATCATAGAAGCGAAAGCTTTAGTAGTGATTGCTTGCTACATAGCCCGACGATTAACAGTTGTCATCCGTCAGTTACTAATGATATATCAGCAATTGTCTGAAAAACAGATTCCACTAGAACAAAATCTACGTCTAGCTAATTACCTAGAACGATTTAGAGCGCATTTTAAAAGCCGGATGAATTCCAGACGGTCTGTTTTATTAACCCTAGATTCTGATGAAAAATTAGATGAACTGGCTATAGATTTATTAGGAAAATTACTATTCTGCACAGGTACAGCTGGAATGCAGCGGTTCTGGATTTCTCTTTTTGACGGTGAAGTAGAATGAATATTCAACGTAAATACAGTTTACCTAATTGCACGCTGCTCTTAGAAGGGTTAAGTGATGTCACACTATCTGGACACTTTCAAGAACTGCGCCCAGAGCTATCTATATTGGTCAATGCAGAATGCTATTTATCTAGTTATACTCAGCCCATAGCCGGAGGGCGGGAATTTTTTGAAAGCTTGGTGAGAGCAGTAAGTGCCTATGCTCAAGAATTTTTAAGTAGTGTACCCAACCCCCAAGCACATAACCATGAGTCAGAGTTAGTAGAGTTGCAAAAAATTGATAGCAATCGACATAAGTTGATTGTGCATTCAGAAATTCCTGCCGAAGGTTTTGAGTCTAAATCAAATGATCTTAAACAGCCATTTATTCAAGTTGATTTGAATACTGTGCAGTTGTTTGATTTAGTTGAAGCGGTAGATCAGTTTTTTGCTGACACCCAAACTTTACCAGAATTATCACTGGAACTACAACCTGTCACCAGACGTTATGGTGGTGCTAGTCAAGCGGTATTAAAACAAGCAGTACCAGCGACTGTAGGATTATCAACTTTAGCAGTAGCTGCGATCGCTTTCAGCCTAATTCCTCCTCCCCAAGTACGTCCACCAGAACCAAAGCCAGAGGAACAGTCTAGTACCACAACACCCACAGCTTCACCTACAACCACAGCCACAACCACACCTACAACCACACCAACTACAACACCAACATCCTCACCCTCGCCGACAGCAGCGGTTATTAAAGATTTAGAAGCACTTCTCAATTCAGTTCCAGAGATTACAGATCCTTCCCAGCTACGTGCATTGAATCGCCGGGTTTATAACCAAATTCACCCAGCTTGGAAAAATCGTTCTGAATTGACAGAGAATTTAATCTATCGTTTGGGTGTAGCTGCTGATGGCAGTATCGTCGGTTATAAAGCTGTCAACAAAGGATCAAATGAAGCCGTAGACAAAACCCCACTGCCAAATCTACTATACAATCCTGCTAACCGTAATATTGCTAACGAACGCATCGCCCAATTCCGAGTAGTCTTTACTAAACAAGGCATCTTAGAAGTTAGTCCTTGGCTGGGATATGCGAGAAAACCAGAGGTAATCGGCGAAAAAATCACTGACGCAAATACAGTCAAAGATTTAAACCAAAAGCTTTATAATACAATTCGCCAAAATTGGAGCGTTACACCCACTTTTAACAAAGATTTGAGATATCGGGTAGCAGTAAACAAAATTGGTGTAATTGCTGACTATGAACCACTCAATCAAGTCGCCTTTGACTTTTTTAGAGAAACACCATTACCACAGATGTTCCAATCCGAATACGGATCAAATACTGCTGCTCCTAATAACAAAGACCCCCTAGCTCACTTCCAAGTAGTATTCAAATCTAACGGAACATTGGAAGTTAATCCTTGGCAGGGATATAAGTAATTGGGGACTGGGGACTGAGGACTGGGGACTGGGGACTGGGGACTAGAAAAACTCTCTCTAATCACCAATCACCAATTTATTTAGTAATTCTCCCCATATAATTTCCCCATAACTGAGCGGCTTGAGCGCTGCTACCAGATGTGGGGGAATTATTGTCATTACCTAACCAAATACCAGTTACAAGTTGCCGACTGGGAATAAAACCAATAAACCATAAGTCCACGTTTTTATCAGTTGTACCGGTTTTACCCCCTTCACCCAGTCCTAGGGAAGCACTGCGACCAGTACCTCTAGTGATGACACCACGCATTAATCTCACCATCTCATCAGCAACTCCTGGCTTCAGGACTCGCCTGTTGCCATCTGGATCTTGGTCGAAGGAATAGATAACACGACAGGTTTTTAAATCCTGACGATCTTCACAATCGCTGCTGTCTAAAATCCTGCTGATAGCATGAGGAGGATTCCACACACCACGATTGCTAATAGCACCAAAAGCTCCAGTCATTTCTAAAACATTGACGACACTTTGACCTAGAACTAAACCAGGAACTGGATCAAGTGACGATTTTACCCCTAGACGCTTGGCCATATCCACTACTTTATTTAATCCAACTTCTCTGGCAACTCTTAACGCAATGGGGTTTTCAGAGAGAGCCAAACCGGTGGCTATATCTAAACTACCACCAGCACCAGACCGGCATGGTCTGTAGGTAAAACCTTGCCAAGTTAAAGGAGCGCAAGAATAACTTCTTGATGATGATATTCCTTGTTCAATTGCAGCAGTGTAAGCAAAAATCTTGAAAGTGGAACCAGGTTGTCTTTGAGCTTGAGTAGCACGATTAAACTGACTTGTTCTGTAATCAACTCCCCCTACCATTGCCAAAATACTGCCACTTCTAGAGTCTAGAGTTACCATCCCACCTTGTGAAAACCGAAAACTTGAACCTGCGTTACTAACTGAATTTCGTAGCGCTGATTCTGCCTGGGCTTGAATGGCTGGATCTAACTGGGTTTCGATGATATAGTTGCCCTCTCTTGCGGCTCCTTCCCCTAAAATTGATTCCAGTTCTTGAAAAACGTAATTATAAAAGTAAGGAGCAATTGTCTGAGCTTGCCTTTCGCAGACTTTGGGACTAACTTGGACGGTAGATCGTCTGGCGCGATTGGCTTCTTCAGGGCTAATTTTGCCCATTTCCAGCATTCGTTTAATCACACGATTGCGATAATCAGCTGCTCCTAGTTTCTTTGGTCCATCTCCACAAAAATCGAAGGCGTTGGGAGCAGGTAAGATACCTACCAGCGTTGCTGCTTCTGAGAGAGTTAATTCTTTAGCTGACTTCTCAAAGTAATATTTAGCCGCATCTTCAAAGCCGGAAGTATCTGCACCTAAAAATACCCGATTTAAGTAAGTAAGTAAGATTTCATCTTTACTGTAAAAGGTTTCTAGTTTAAGTGAGACAATTGCTTCCCGCACTTTACGTCCTAAGGAATCTTGTCTACCTACATAATCGCGGAATAAACTACGGGCAGTTTGCTGGGTAACAGTACTAGCTCCTTGTTGGACATCACCTGTGCGGCTATTGATAAGTACGGCTCGCAAAATTCCTAAAGGGTCAACCCCAAAGTGCCAATAATAACGACTATCTTCAGAAGCGACGACAGCGGCAGGTAAATAAGGGCCAAACTCTGACAACTTTTTCAGGTCTACGTGAGCAATATTCCGAGGCTCTCGGAGTGGGGTAGAGCCATCACGAGCATAAACAATTACAGGGGCTTGAGTAGCTGTTGGTAGGGGTCTGACGGTGAATTGAGTCCATTCAACACCAATTCCTAGCGCCAATAAGGCGCTGACACTGCCAACACCATAAAGACCCCAGGTCGCTGCTTTGATATACCAGGCTGGAGGATAGACGTATTGCAATCGGACAGAGGCAGCAAGTTCTGGTGGACCCAACGTAAAAACATCACCATGACGCAGTTCGAGAGAAGTGACTCGTCGCTTACCAATATAAATGCCATTGGTGGAATTTTCGTCTTTGATGGTGAAAGTTGGGGTTCTTTGACTGGAATCGCGGGACAGGGACAGGTGAATTTGACTAACTACTGGATTGCGGACAACGATATCGGAGGATTTGGAGCTACGACCGAGAATATAGCGATCGCCCAAAAGGGGGTATATTTCCGCTTTATCCGCTCCCGCATCCTGCACCCAGAGTTCCGGTACTTTGGCATTAGGCTTGAGCGCCAGTTTGGAAAAATCAACCCTAGCTTGAATGGTATTTACTGCTTGAGTCAGTTGACCAAGTAAAGTTTGTGGCTTTTGAGGAGGTTGCGGGGAACTCATCGGCTATATCACATCACATCTATATAGTGAAGACAAAATTGTAGGGATCGCAATTTTAATGCTAGTCTGACACCATTTTACTCACAAGCCAAAAATAAATTGTTTGTACTGAATTTTTATGTAACTTATTATACAAACTTATTCATGACTGACAAAATTAACTGGTGATTTTTTGCACTAGTCTAAATATATATATATTCTTGCTACTCCAATCAAATGCTTATTTTATCTGAAAAAGCTATTTGCATACATTCAACTACTATATTTATTTTTGTATTGATAAAAACTACCATGAAATTAACAAAAGTTTTAAATATTACCTCTACTCAAGATGACTACCACATTACCCCATATTTTACATCTTCATTTAGACAGATTTTGTCCAATAAATTGTCTGATTTAATTAGCGAAGTGTTCCGTTGACCTTGAGGTTAATTTCAGAATGAAGGGAAAATCTCTGACCTTAATTGGTACAGCCATAACTTTGGCATTTACCAGCAATGTTGCTATGGCTGAATCCAGTAAATCCCTGTTCACCGAATCAAGTAACTCATCTATTAGTTCGCCAACGGAAATTAAAATGTCACCAGAAGGGATGAAAATTCTCTGTGAATATTTCCCTCTGAATTCCCGTTGTCCAGGTGGTATACCGCTTAATGCGAATGTTCCTTCTTTTGTTCCAGCAGTAGAAACTAGTCCTGGAGAAAACAACGTCAATCCTGATACAAATATAGTACCAGAAACACCAACTTCCCCAGAGTCTAATAATTCTAGTCAATCAACTCCTGCACCAGAAAGCCCTTCTGCACTTGAATTTGGTAATTCAGGTAGCACTACTGAACAAACAGAAGGTGTCTCTAAGCAAGTACCCGCATCTGATATTCGCACTCCTTAATGAACAAGTTTCGCTACGTTAATTTGTTCAACTAAGGGATTGTTAAAACACTTGTATTAAAAAATAATCTCTATCACTAAATCAACGGATTTTTGAATGTCAAAAATGCAATGGGATTAGCGATAGAGATTTAAATTATTGAGTCAGAAGTGGGATATGAAATTTGTAAGAAAGTTTAATCAACTTGAGGATGTTTGATTTGAGATTAGTTCCTGTTAGGTTCATCTCCGCTGAGAAGTTGATGTTTGTGGCAATGAGGCAATTAACAAACAAACAATACCAATACTAATAAAAGAATCTGCCATATTAAATACAGCAAAGTTAATGAGGCGAAAGTCGAGAAAATCAACTACGTAGCCTAAGAAAAATCTATCAATACCATTACCCATAGCTCCACCTAAAATTAAACCATAACCTAATTGCTCCCAAAGAGTTAAGACTGGGCCTAGCGATGCGATCGCAATCAATACTAAACTTACTCCTAAGGATAGCCAGCGCAACCACTCTACTCTTCCACTTAACAGACTAAAGGCTGCACCAGTGTTTGTGACATAAGTGAAGTGAAAGATCCCTGGAATTAATGGTAGTGTTTGTCCTAAAGCAAAGGTTTTCACTACCCAGTATTTTGTCAGTTGGTCTAGAGAAAAAGCGAACAAGGCAGAAATCCAAAAGAGGCGATTTTTTAAACGCATGGTGAATTAGTCATTAGTCATTAGTCATTAGTCATTAGTTATTGGTCATTAGTCATTAGTCATTAGTCATTAGTCATTAGTCATTAGTTATTGGTCATTTGACAGACCACTAGTACCACCGTGAAGTCAAAAGTCAAAAGTCAAAACGAATACAGCGTAAGTTTTTCAGAGATTTAGAATGGTTGGTTTATTTACGCCGTGCTGTACTAGTGACTAATAAAACATTATATGTCTTAGCACATAAGCTACTATAGTGACGGCACAAACTACAACTAATTGTCCTGGTAGTGAAAACCAGGAATATTTTAGAATCGCTTGTATTAAAGGTAAATTTTCTGCACCTCTGCCCGGAAAAAGATAGCTGATCATCAAATAAGCAATACCGCAGATGTGTACTGTTAATAATCCACACAAGCAACTAAAAGCCAGTGTTTCTAAACGAGGTCTAGCTTTAAAGGCAAAATAACCACAAATCCAAGCACCTGGAATAAAGCCCAGTAGATAGCCAAATTGAGATAGCTTCACATAACCGATACCGCCTCCTTCGGCAAATACAGGCAATAAGGTTAATCCCATGACTAAATAAGCAATTTGCGAAAGCGCACCAGCATTTTTGCCTCCTAAACAACCTACCAACAGCACTGCGCCAATTTGATAGCTAACACCTAATGAAAAAGTTTTGATTCCTTGCTGACTCCAACTCCAAGGAAAGGTAGTACCATAGGCTTCTAGGAACGTGCCACCCATTGTCAGGAGTAAGCCAATCATGGACCAAAGTAATTGATTGGAAGCAGCAAACATTTATCAGGCAACAGGGAAAAAGGCCAAAGAAAAAACTAACAGCTATCAGTATAAGCGAACGTTACTAATCTGTAAGAATTCAGGAGTCAGGAAGAACAAAGAAGGAAAAAGGAAGAAGAAAATTTTTCCCTCTGACCGTTTCTTGTTTCCTGCGCTATCAAATATCCTGAATCCTTACACTAATCTAGGTTTTAAATATCCTAACTGCTTAAAAGCATAAACCTATCACGTTTTGCAAGTAATTTAGATATATTTAACGTAACTTGATTAAAAAAATAAATATTGCCGAAGAATTACCAGTAATTATCACGAAAAATTTACATTAAACCAGTATAATATATGTCACATATTAATCAGGTAAATCTTCATTATTCATTTACGAAAACAAAGACTTATTAACTTATTAACCTTTTGTTTACCTTTTGTTTACCTTGAGGCGAAACATTTAGAGGTATCTTAGAGGCGCTCATCCGGCAATTTACGAAATTTTGACACTTATGCTATTGCGTCTAATTCCAGTAAAAAATAATTGTTTTACAGCTTCAATAACCGTATTAGCACTGACATTAGGTCTAGCGGCTTGTGGCGGAGATTCAACTCCAGATAATGCAGCTAACACTGAAAATTCGGGGACTACTCAAAACACTACTGCTTCTAGTCCAGCAAAACTGGATCTTGGTGGAGAAGTTACCCTGACTGGCGCTGGTGCATCTTTCCCTGCACCACTTTATCAAACCTGGTTTGCTGATTTAAACAAAAAATATCCGAATTTAAAAGTTAATTATCAATCTGTGGGTAGCGGTGCTGGTGTTGAGCAATTTACCGCAGGTACGGTAGATTTTGGTGCTAGTGATGTGGCAATGAAAGATGAAGAAATCGCCAAAATCCCCCAGGATAAGGGTGTGATGTTGTTACCTGTGACTGCTGGAAGTATTGTCCTAGCGTACAATCTACCAGATGTGGCTGAACTTAAATTACCACGAACAGTTTATACTGATATCCTCCTAGGTAAAATTAAGTCATGGGATGATCCAGCGATCGCTAAAGCTAACCCTGATGCCAAGCTGCCAAAACAACCAATCGCCGTTATTTATCGTGCTGATGGTAGTGGAACTACAGGTGTATTTACCAAGCATTTAAGTGCCATTAGCCCAGAATGGAAAACCAAAGTCGGCGAAGGTAAAAGTGTAAAATGGCCTGTGGGTGTAGGTGGTAAAGGTAATGAAGGTGTTACCGCCCAAATCAATCAAACTCAAGGATCAATTGGTTACATAGAATATGGTTACGCTAAACAAAGTGGACTAAAGTTTGCGGCTTTGGAAAATAAGAGTGGCCAATTTATTGTAGCCAGCGAAGATTCAGCTTCTAAAACCCTGGGAGCTGTAGCCCTTCCAGAAAATCTCCGTGCTTTTATTTCTGACCCAGAGGGTGCAGAATCCTATCCCATTGTGACGTATACATGGCTTCTTGCTTACAAGAAATATACTGATGCAGCTAAAGCCAAAGCAATGGAAGCAACCATTGAATATGCATTAACTGATGGTCAAAAGCTGGCTGGAAAATTGGGCTATGTTCCTCTCCCTGCCAATGTGATTGCTAAAGTGGCTGCTGTTGCTGATCAAATCAGCCCTGACTACAAAATTGCTGTTGGTGGTTCTACCAGTGCAAGTAAGTAGTATCACTCTACCGTTTTAGCCTCAAATACCAATTTAATTGATTAGTCAGTTGGGAACCCTGATTAGAAACAGTAATTTGCAGTAGTCCTACATTCTCGACAATTTGGAGACAGACTCCGATCTGGAAAACCAGATCAAATCTTAGTTACGAATTGTTGCAAGTATGGTTCCCGCTCACATTCTTTCTGATTTTATTTTTACAGTCGGTATTCATGACTACCAACTCTCAGAATCTCCCATTAGCAATGAAACAACGCTCAGAGATAGATAAATCTCTAGATCGGGGTTTTGTTTGGTTGACAAAGATTTTTGCCCTAGCGATCGCAGCTACTCTACTATGGATTGCTGCACAAGTCGCTATTGAAGCTTGGCCTGCTATTCAAGAATTCGGTGTCGGTTTCTTATTTAAGAGCAGTTGGAACCCTGTTAATAATGAATATGGGGTTTTACCCGCAGTTTATGGAACTATCATCAGTTCCTTAATTGGACTACTAATAGCTATTCCCATCGGTGTTGGTACGGCTATTTTATTAAGTGAGAATTTTTTACCGTCTCAGGTGCGTCTAGTACTAGTTTTTTTAGTAGAACTACTAGCAGCTATTCCCAGCGTTGTTTACGGAGTCTGGGGCATTTTTGTCCTCATTCCCATTATCACTAACGTAGGCAAATGGTTACACACCTATCTGGGCTGGATACCACTTTTTAGCACCCCACCCACAGGGCCAGGGATGTTACCAGCAGCAATGATATTAGCAATTATGACATTGCCAATTATCACTGCTATCTCCCGCGATGCCTTAATTTCCCTTCCCCCTAGTTTACGTCAAGCCGCAATTGGACTTGGTGCAACTCGTTGGGAAACAATAGTGCAAGTTTTAGTTCCGGCTGCCTTCTCTGGCATTGTCAGTGCTGTCATGTTAGCACTTGGTCGGGCTATGGGTGAAACAATGGCTGTGACAATGTTGATTGGTAATTCTAACAACATTAGTATTTCTTTGTTAGCACCATCGAACACGATTTCGTCTCTATTAGCGAATCAATTTTCTGAAGCTAGTGGTTTGCAAGTTGCAGCTTTAATGTATGCAGCTTTAGTTCTCTTTGTCTTGACACTAGTAGTGAATATTCTGGCAGAGTTTATTGTTGTCCGGGTTCAGCGGCTTTAGTTGTAGGTGAAATTATGACTTCGAGTTTTCCCGAAAGGAGCCTAATTCGCTCCCCTTCGTCTACCCGAACATTGTTTAATACGGTGATGACCGTAGTGGCATTTGTTTGTGGAGCATTGGCGCTGTTACCTCTATTGGCTGTACTCTCTTATGTAGTAATTAAAGGATTTAGTAGTTTAAGCCTCAATGTATTTACCCAACTACCACCAGCACCTTTTGGAGAAGAGGGAGGATTTGGTAACGCCATTTTAGGAACACTAATGATGGTAGGCATTGGTGCTATAATTAGCATACCCTTTGGGATATTAGCAGCAATTTATTTAACAGAATTTAGCTCTGGTAATTTGGCTAAATGGATACGTTTTGCGACAAACGTATTGAGTGGAGTTCCTTCAATTATTGCCGGCGTATTTGCCTACGGAATTGTAGTTTTGACATTAGTAAAACTGAACTTAGGATCTTATTCTGCTCTTGGTGGTGGTTTTGCGTTAGCAATTTTGATGTTACCAATTATTGTTCGCACCACAGATGAAGCTTTACAGTTAGTATCCCAAGATTTACGACAAGCATCCGTAGGATTAGGAGCAACTAAGTTTCAAACAGTTATACAAGTAGTTTTACCAGCAGCTTTACCGGCAATTGTAACTGGTTCTACTTTATCTATAGCTAGAGCATCTGGAGAAACAGCACCATTACTATTTACGGCGCTGTTTTCTTCCTTTTGGCCAAGCGGTTTATTGCAACCAACAGCTTCTCTGGCTGTTTTAGTCTATAACTTCGCAATTTCACCATTTCCAAATTGGCAGTCATTAGCTTGGGCTGCTTCACTAATCTTGGTTTTGATGGTTCTGATTACAAGCATCATTGCTCGCTGGGCTACCAGGCAAAAAGCCTAACAAAATTCCATCAATCCATCAATTAGGATGCAAAATCATCCTTCAAAATTATCCCTAAACTATTTATGGCTACTAACACTAGTACGATGAATGGAACTGACTCGGTTTTACGTACAGAAGACCTGAATATTTATTACGGTAACTTTCTGGCTGTACAAAATGTTTGGATAGATATCCCCAAAAATAAGGCGACAGCTTTTATTGGTCCTTCTGGTTGTGGTAAGAGTACATTACTCCGCTGCTATAACCGTCTTAACGATCTCATTGAATCGTTTCGAGCAGAAGGTAAGGTTTATTTTGGTGATAAGAATTTGTATGCACCAGAGATAGATCCGGTCGAAGTACGTCGTCGCATTGGCATGGTCTTTCAAAGACCAAATCCTTTTCCCAAATCAATTTTTGACAATATTACTTTTGGAGCTAAAATCAACGGCTACAAAGGTGATCTCAATGAATTGGTAGAACGCAGTTTGCGACAAGCTGCTTTGTGGGATGAAGTCAAAGATAAACTTAAACAAAGTGGTTTATCTCTATCAGGTGGACAACAACAACGTTTATGTATTGCTAGAGCGATCGCAGTTCAACCAGAAGTTATACTCATGGATGAACCTTGTTCGGCTCTTGACCCCATTTCTACTTTGCGGGTTGAAGAACTAATTCATGAACTTAAAGAACATTACACAATTGTGATCGTTACTCACAATATGCAGCAAGCAGCACGAGTTGCTGATAAAACAGCCTTCTTTAATGTTAAAACTTCCGATAAAGGTGGTCGCACCGGCTATTTAGTCGAATATGAAACCACAGAATTAATTTTCAATAACCCACAACAAGAAGATACTAAAGCTTACATTAGCGGTAGATTTGGTTAAATATTTATTACAGTTCTGGCACAATTACTTTGAGTGATTATTAATTGTGCAGAACTACTTGTATCCATCTATCACTGGGAATCGTGACAGTGATATTTTTTATTGCAAAAACTTACTTCTCAACAAATCCGAAGATCAGTGCTGTTTTTAAGTTCTAATTTTGACAAAGCGGGTGGCGGGAATCGAACCCGCATTATTAGCTTGGAAGGCTAAAGTTTTACCACTAAACTACACCCGCATATCTCCAGCTAAATAACTCTAGCATAGCTTTTCTAAAATTGCAAGTCATTTATGGGGAATCTGTCGGCTCAATCTTGATCCGCATATATAAATTACTCAAACCTGGTTTTGAACCATCTAGGTTATGTGCGGAGAGAAAGCTTTCTTGCTGAAAGAGATCGTTAAGTGCTTGCTCATAGGTGCTTTTTTCACTGTTGAGTGTCGTTGGTTCAATTTCGATGACTCTCGCTCCCTGAAAGTTGCCATTATCATCAATGATTAAACTAGCTAGTATATTTGCTGGCTTCAGTCCAGAATCACCAGGTGAAAGACTGATTTCCAATTCTTTGTTGCGACTACCTTGGTATGCTGCCAGAACATCAGGTAAAACATCACGACTTATTCGTTGTTGTTGTCTTAATTGAATAACTTCATCTTTCATTATAGGAACAAAGTAAGCGATAGCGATTCCTGCTTTTGGAATTGGTGAAGTTTCTGGAGTCGGAATTGGTGAAGTTTCTGGAGTTGGAGTTGGTGAAGTTTCTGGAGTTGGAGTTGGTGAATCTTCTGGAGTGGGAGTTGGTGAAGTTTCTGGAGTTGGAATTGGTGAATCTTCTGGAGTGGGAGTTGAGGAATCTTCTGGAGTTGGAGTTGGTGAATCTGAGGGAAAATCGTTTGGTAATAGAGTTCCCTGACCGAGTTTAACTTCTTGACGGCGATTCCAGGGAAGGTCATTTAATGGAATTGTCTCGCTAGGTGTAGGTGTAGGTATGGCTTGTGTTGTAGGACTCGGTGATGGAATTGTCTCAGTGGGTGTAGCTGTAGGGGTGACTTGTGCTGTGGGATTCGGTGTAGGCGTAACTGTAGGATTTACTGGTTGCGGAACTGATTGATTATTAACTTCAGTATTTTTGCTCTCACCTTGCTGCGGGAGATTAAAATCAGGATTTATAACACCATCATCGGGATTATTAGGGGTAGTTGGCGCGATTTTTGGTAAAGATGCTGTGACAGACTTTTGAGGTAAGGAAGAAAATTTTGATGTAACTGTTTTAGGTGTTGAATCAGGTTTAGTGGTTGATTGTACTTGAGGCGAAATATCTATCAAATCAACCGGAATTTCAGCTTGACTAGATTGGGGACTCCAAGGTTTAAATTCATTAGATGAACGTAACAACCAAAAAATTAACAGGTGTAGCGAAACTGAACTTATAAATAAAACAATCCACAACAAAGGTGGATCAGTATGTCTCCTCCAGCTTGTCGTAGAAATTGGAGATTTATCTGTAACTGATGGTATCATAGTTAACTTAAAACTGGATTTGACGTTTCCATTCTAAAAAGACGGCGATTCCCAAGAGCAATTTATTCTTCAGATACGTGTGTGTCAAACAGCTGCTAGACACATTGCTTTCAGCATTGCGCTTACTTTTTTTCATGCAATGGTTGATAAGAGAAATCCACAAAAAAGATGTACTGCTTGCAGCAGCGCCTCGCTATCCAATTTCACCAAATCAAAGCGACTTTTCTTCCCCCTGCCCCCTGCCCCCTGCTGTCACAACGACGGAATATTTTTTTAGTTGGAAGTCTCTAACATAATCCAGATGAAAATCTATGGTTCTGGTGTCACTACAAATGTGAGAACTGTTTCATCTATACCTTTAAGTTCCAATGGACTACCTTTAGTGATTTCTTCTTCCTGTAAATAATCTGCGACGGCGGCAGAAACAAGGATGTTCCCAGGAACAGCGGCAGCTTGCAATCTAGCAGCAATATTCACACTTGGTCCAATTGCTGTATAGTCTGCACGTTCAGCGCTTCCAAACATTCCCACAACTGCTGTACCTTGGTGGATGCCACAGCGAAATTGTACTCCATTCCTACCGTCAGTCTCGAAGATACCTTGTTCTAGCCAACGATTATTTAAATGAATCAGAGCTTGTTGCATTTCTCTGGCTGTGTTTATAGCCCGACGTACCTGTTCATTAGGTGTTAGGTCTTCTGGCGCTCCATACAAGGCTAAGATAGCATCTCCCATAAATTTATCTACAGTGCCACCATTCTTAAAAACAACTTTGGTCATGATTTCTAAATATTCATTCAGCACCTCTGCTACTTTTCGGGATCTGAGGGTATTGGAGAGTTGAGTGAAACCAACAATGTCACTAAACAATACTGTAACCAAGCGGGGTTCGGGTCGCAAATCTAGAGATAAAGTTCCAGCGGCAGCTTTTTTTACTAGTGCAGATGGCAAAAAGCGTTTGAGAACAGATTCTGTGAGGTAGGTGTTTAATTCCAACACCCGTTTTTCATTTTCCTTCAGGGCTAAAAGATTCTTCACTGATGCCAGAAGTTCCCGGTCATTGAATGGTTTAGCTAAATAGGCATCCGCACCATATTCTGTGCCTTCAATGCGAGTTTCTTCATTAACCTTTGCTGTCAGCAAAACTATGGGTGTACCTCGCATCTGCTCTTCATTGCGGATCATTTGAATCATTTCTAGTCCAGTCACTAAGGGCATCATTAAGTCAGTGATGATTAAGTTAGGCTGATTCTCTTGTGCTGAACTAAACCCTTCGTAGCCGTTGCGAGCGGTAAGTACTTGATAGCCACTGTGACTGAGGATGTCGGCTACATAGAACCGCATATCTCGGTTGTCATCTACGACTAAGATTGATTGCTCATTATTGTGGGCTTGAATTTGTCTGTTAGAGTCTGGAGTTTCTAACCTGGGTGATAGATTTTTGGTAATCAGTTCTGGGTTATCTCTGACTGACTCTACCTGTTCTAAGTCTGCCAATTCTACACTGGCACGGTTATTATTTAGTTCAGCTGGTGCTTCTATTACTTGTTCTGGGGGTAAGTGTTCTGAACCAGTCAACAGTCTTAAGCTAAATTGAGTACCTTGCCCATAAACTGATTGTACTGTGACTTGGCCACCGTGTAGTTCCACTAGTTCTTTAACTAAGGATAAACCTAATCCACTTCCTTCATAGGTGCGGTTTTCAGAGCCTTCAGCTTGACGGAATCGCTCGAATAGGTGGGGAATTTGTTCGGAAAGAATACCAATTCCTGTGTCTTGGATTTGGAGTATGCAGCTATCGCCCTCATTGTATAATCTGACGGTGATGATACCTCCATCAGGTGTAAATTTCATGGCATTTGACAGCAGGTTGTAAACTACTTTGTCAAATTTTTCCATATCTAAGTAGACTGTCGGACATTCTAGTAAATCGGTGAGGACTTGCAGCCCTTTTTTCTCGCAGTAGAGTCGAAATGATTCCACAATTTGGGTGATGAATTCGACCATATTGCAAGGGCGGAAAGTAGGCTGCATTCTGCCAGCATCTAGACGTTGTAAATCTAGTAGTTGATTTACCAAGCGCAGGAGACGGCGAGAATTGCGGAGTGCGATCGCACTTTGAGCATAGGATAAACCTTCATTATTTTCCACTGCCGACTCTAGCGGACCTTGAATCAAGGTGATAGGAGTCCGAAATTCATGGGAGATATTTTGGAAAAATTCGGTTTTTTGTCTATCTAGTTCTATTAAGCGTTCAGCTTGGTCACGAGTTTTTTGGTACAACCGTGATTGCTGTACTGCGATCGCAGCTTGGGCTGCTACTGATTTAGATAGTTCAATTTCTGATGTCAACCATTTACGAACTTTATTTCCTTCCCTCAGAGTAATACTACCAATGCATTTACCCTCAATCAATAGAGGCACAACCATTAGCGATCGCGGTCGCATTTTTAAAGGTAAATCAAAAGCCTGGACATCTGATGAAGAATGGGTAATGTCAGTAATTACCACTGGTTCTTGTGTCTGTAATATCTCTTGCAGAATCGGATTCTTGCGAATAGGGGCTTGGGAAATCGGTAATTGTGGAGTTAAAGAGCGATGCTTACTATTGAGATGATTCTCCTGATGATTTTCTAAATTTTGAGAACTGTCATACAAACCCACACATTGCACAAATTCATCTTCCTCTGTCCATAAAGACAGAACACACCCATCCACTTGTAAAGCTTGTCCCAATCGTTGGGTTATTGCTGAAAAGATATCTTGTGGGTCTAAACTAGAACGAATCTCTCTAGTAATTGTATTAATCAAAGCTTCTCTCTTTGCTAAAGCTTCTACTTCCTCATAAGCATAAGCCTGAGATAAAGCCAAGGCAGCTTGATCAGCCACAATTGACACCAGTTGCACCTCTTCATCTCCCCAATTCCGGGATTGGGAACACTGATGTAGAGCTAATATGGCTCTAACTTCTTGTTGACAAATCAGCGGCACAACTAAGCTAGAACAAATATTAGCATCTCTAAAAGCCGCAGCGCGTTCTGCATTTCCTTGGATGCGCTCATCATTAAGCACATCGTAAATTACCTGTACTTCACTAGTTTCCCATACTGTCTGAACTAATAGAGGTAAGGGGATAATAGGGTTTAGATGCTCATTTGGTAACTTTCTGTCAGGTTGGTGTTGAAGTAAAGAAGAATCACTCTCTCCATGATCTTGGGCTGGCGGTTGAGCAGATTTTTGGTAAGTAAATCCTTCATCTGCCAACTGCTGATCTTGGAAGGGACGTAAGAGGCAAACATCCACCTCTAACATATGTCCCACCGTATCAACAATGGTTTGTAAAATTTGCCGATAGTCTAGAGCGCTACGAATTGTATTAGTAACAGTATTAAGTAGCGATTCTCTACGAAGTGTGCGAGTGAGTTCACGGGTTCTGGCTTTCAGGACATTATGTGTGTCCAAAGCTTGGCGTACAACTGCTTTAAGTTCTTCAGCTTCCCAAGGTTTAGTAACATATTTAAATACTTTGCCAGAGTTAATGGCTTCCACCAAATCTTCGACATCAGTGTAGCCAGTTAAAATAATTCGGATAATATCTGGGTATTGAGTTGCTGTCAGACTTAAAAATTCTGTACCGCTCATCATTGGCATCCGTTGATCTGAGATGATCACGGATACGTCACCTTCTTGTGCCAGCAGTTCCAGCGCTGCAGGCCCAGAGTTAGCCCTCAGTACCTGATACTCGCGATAGAAACTGCGGTAAAGCAAGTCAAGGTTGTCTGGTTCATCATCGACAACTAAAATTTTCGGCTTACTGTTTGCTTGTGATGTCATGCACCGCTTTCCTGCTGCAACGGCAGTCGGATAAAGAATAGTCTGATCAGGTCAAGATATTTCTGAGTCAGGTAAGGTTCGAGCATTTCGACCAAAAAACTGTTAGGCCACATGACTACTAAGTATAAGAGTGTTTATTCACAATAATTGTAAATAGCTGGTATTAACTGGTTAAAAAGGTAAAATACAGTTGATTCCAGCGTCATTTTTGATTCATCATGTTAGTCTTCTCTGAGAGAATCTTTCCTCATCTCCTTTTATAACCTCCTTGGACTGCATAAGGCGCTTCCATCTGGATAAAAAACCACCATAAAGCCCGGTATATTAAGTCTTCCCATTCCAGCAGTTGCACTAACACTTGGCAGTCAATTTTATTTATGATAGTCATCATATAGCCATAAATATTACAATAGTCATATTTAAAGTTAAAGTATACTATTAAACAAGTACTTGTTTCCAACTTAGCACTCAGACAGCTGCTAGAGTTAGGTAAATTGAGAACCGAAGATGCCGAGAACCTGATTTTACGCTAATAGTAGTTTCTCAACTATGAGAGTAAGTATTCACACTAGCCTAATCACTGTCAACTAGTTGTTTACTAAAGATACCACTCATCTCTTATAAAAATGCAGGCTGAAAACCCTGTAGGTTTAGTCTAGAGATGTAAGCTTCCCATAGAGTAAGCATCCTTAGAGACATTAGTTTCTCCAGTGACACTTTGTTTTTCTACCACCCATAGCTGAAAGACGGCAGGTGGCAGGTGATTCAATTACAGAGGCATTCAGATCCCCCAGTCATTGTAAACCGTTAAATCATCATATATTTAACGAGGGTCTTGAACCCGATTGAGCAAAACAAAAGAGCATAATTAAGATAATTATCGTTTAATCAAATTAATCCTAAACTCGTTTTGAAATCCTGGTTTTTTCACCCACACTACCAAAAGTCAGTTACAGATGCTCCCATTGCCAATTCCTGGCAACTCCAAATTCGTGCGGCTACATCCGCTGATTTGCCTGGTATTGCCCAAATAATTTCTGAAAGTTTCCACTCCCAAAAAGGTTTATGGGGATGGGCTTTTCCATTATTTCGGTTGGGAATTTATGAAGACTTAAGATATCGTTTAGCTTCAATGACACCTCATCACGTTTGTTTGGTGGCTGTTGACAGTAGTATTAGTGGCACTAATCAAATACTGGGAACGGTAGAACTGGGTATACGCTTCAGCGATTCCTGGGCAAATGTTCACAAATCTTTTCCCTACTTATCTAATTTAGCTGTTGATCCCAAATACCGTAGATATGGTTTGGCTTCCAGTTTACTGATTAGCTGTGAACAAGTCTGCCAAGATTGGGGATTTCAAGATTTATATCTCCATGTTTTGGAAAATAACTATCAAGCCAGGCAACTTTATTTTAAGCTGGGATATCGGGTACATAAGGTTGAATCTCATTGGAATACCTTTTTCCTCAACTCCTCGCGGCAGATTTTTTTGCATAAACGCCTTATCAGCAATACTTCTCAACAAAACGCTACACGAATATAAGCAGGAGCGGAATAGAACTTGTTTTTTACGTTATCCGCATTCTATCTGTATAAATCCAAATTAGCTTGGTTTCGCAAGCTAAGTATATTCGACTAATTTTTGTATAAATTTAATAGATACGTAAATCAACATGATCATGATGATCATAGTGTCAGAGATTTATGGCAGAAAATTGATAACAAGGAAAGGCTCACAAAACAGTGGTCTCATAGATTAATATTTCTGGAAATCCTCATACTAACTTTGCATTGCCAATTTAATCTTTATAAAAACTTTAAAAAAGTCTCCTGCTGTTAGAGACAAATTCAGTTAGATTCCATTATATGGGTATATAATTTTGAACAATACCAATTTATTCATTAAATAATCCACTTAGGCATTACCAAAAAATTTTTGAACATACACACAGAATCAGAATCTTAATTTAATTAAACAGCTAGTTCATGGAAGTCTAGAAGTGCAGAATCCTACTACCTTTATCAAAAGTTTGAGAAAACATGGATAGCGAACAACGCCGACGCTATCAAACTGTGATGCTATCAACATATTGCCCTGAAACTAGTTTCCTGGACAAGTTTGTTATGCGAGATGGAACTGAGAGATGGCGATGTTCGCAGCAAGCATCGCATGGATCTAATATTCTTGCGTCTCTGCATAGTGGAAAAGTATTTATTGTTAATAGTCGTAAGCGGAATGGGTTAATAATATTTAAACGCTATCATGCAGAGTTTGCTGGGCCAGGAGCAGTGGTAGGGGGCGATTATGATAGTGATTGTCAATTTGTACTACCTATAGGCAATCTATCGTTATTAGATGCCGAATCTCATGAAGATCGACAGAAAGCTTACTTGATTAGGCGACAATGGATTCGTTTGATCAAACAAATTACAGAAAACTCTGTTTCTAGTCAGAGAGTACAGAAAATTCTCGATCAATTTGAACAGTATTTCCCTGCTGAAGTAGTTGCTGATCTGCCGGATTTGGCTTTTGCTCGGTTAGTGGGTGTGCTGCCGCAAACGGTAGCAATCGTGAGACGTTTGGGCGGTGATTTAGATGACTATGTTAATCATCACGAATAGTTAGGGCTAGGAGTCAGGAGTCAGGAGTCAGGAGTCAGGAGTCAGGAGGAAGAATTAGAAGAAGAGAAGAATAGTCTTGAATCTGGGTTTTTGGTAGTTTCAACGCTTATTCCTTGCATCTAATTCACCTTTTTAACCTTCAAATTCTGGATATATACTGCAAACGGTTCATACTTTAACCAAATATGGAACCCCTCTCCAAACCTCTCCCCGCAAGCGGGGAGAGGCTTTGAACTTGTTCTTTATATTATAAAAAAGTCCAGGTTTTAGCCGTTTTGAGTATATCTAAGTTTTAGATTTATATGCCTAACGGCACGCTCTATCAGTAAACCCTAGTTAGTAATATTCCAGATTGGCCAAAGCAGTTTGTAGTCGGTTGAGGGTACGGGTATTTTCGGCGGGTGTGCCTACAGTGATTCGCAAGCCACCAGGAAGTAGGCGCACAAGAGTTCCTTGGTTCCTAAGTGTTTGGTTGAGATTTTTTAAAGTGGTGTCTGCTGGGGGAGAAGAATTTGGTTGGAGACGCAGGTAAATAAAGTTGGTATCGCTGGCTGTAATTGCTAATGCTGGGTGTGAGGATAAAGCTGTGATGAGTTTGCTGCGTTCATTTAGGGTTTGGGAAATTGATGCGAGTAACAGTTGGCGATTTTGTAAAGCTACTAGGGCGGAAGCGATGGAAAAACTGGGGAGATTGTAGGGGAGACGAACTTTTTCTAAAATAGCGATCGCATCTGGATTACCTACACAATAGCCTACCCGCATTGCTGCTAATCGGAAAGCTTTGGAAAATGTTCGCAGCACTACCCAATTAGGACGCTGTGCTAATTCCCTAACTAAAGTAGTTTGGCTAAATTCAAAATAAGCTTCATCAATAACTACCAAAATTTCTTCTGGTAAACTTCTTAACCAGTTTAACTCTGCCGCAGTTAAGCAATTGGCGGTTGGGGAATTGGGATGAACAACAAAAACTACCCGAATAGGAGGTTTTTGTGTGGCTTCCAGGGCAGATTTTGCCGCTTTTAAGTCCATTGCAAAATTAGTTTCATCTCTACCCACCGTTACCACAGGAATGCCCAAGGTTTGCGCCAAAATCGCGTACATGGAAAAAGTGGGGTTAGCCACTAAAATAGAACCTTCACCGCCTAAACAGGTGGCAATCAGTAAAGAACGGATGAGTTCATCTGAACCATTACCGACGGAAATATTAGCAGCAGTCACAAAAGAGGATGAAAGATTAGCTGACTCATTCACATATTGTGCGATCGCATCTTTGAGCGTTTCATGTCCACCATCAGGATAACGATTGCTTTCAATGACTTGCCCAAAATGCCACGCCAACTTTTCTTTTATTTCCACTGGCAAATCATAGGGACTTTCATTAGTATCCAGCCGATCAAAGAGAGTCGCAACGGGTTCGGCTGTAGTACTGCTAGGGTGGGGTTTATAAGCGGTAAATTGGGCTAAATCTGAACGAATAAATGGCAGCATAATTGGTAATGGTAATTGGTGATGGGTAATTGGTAATGGGTAATGGGTAATTGGTAATTATCCCATCTCCCAAAATTCCCAGTACCTAATTCTTAATTTCCCAGCGACAGAATGAGCAAATGGCTTGCCAAATTTCGTCTGGAACATTGCCCAAAGCATGATCGCTATCAAGTTCTATTAATTCTACCCAAGGACGGGAACTGGCAAATTCACGACTAGAGGTAATCGGAATCACATCATCTTGTTTACCATGCAGGATTAAGGTGGGAATGGGACGTTGGAAATTTTTTTCTTGGTATTGGGCAGCATCGGTGAGGAAATTATAACTTAGGGGTAGCGATCGCTCCTCTCCATAGTGATGTACTAAGAGATATTGTTCTTGTTGCCAACGTTGCAGCGCTTCATCTCCTAACTTGGGCAACCAATGGGATAAAAACCCAAAAGCTGGTGCTAATAAAACCAGGCGTTTTACCTGTGGGAAATTTTCCCCTAAATGAGCAGATGTCAAACCACCCAAACTAGAACCAATCAGAGTTACAGGTACGGAATCATCTTCAGGAAATTCAGCAGCGACTTGATTTATCTGACGGGTAATTGTCAGATGAGAAAAATCGCCGGCATTTAAATCGGGAATTTTCAGCTTGATGTGAATTTGGGAAAAGCGATCGCTTATATCTTGGGCTTTTGTTGATTTAGGACTAGAAGCAAAGCCGTGAAGATAGATGAATGAATTCAAATTGATTTCCCCGACCTAATATTACATTACTAATTATTGCCATTGCCCTGACCATTGCCTTGACCTTGACCATTGCCATTGCCTTGACCATTGCCCTGACCATTGCCCTGACCATTACCCTGACCTTCACCATTGCCATTGCCCTGACCTTCACCATTGCCATTGCCCTGACCATTGCCTTGACCATTGCCATTGCCATTGCCTTGACCATTGCCTTGACCATTGCCCTGACCATTACCTTGACCATTGCCTTGACCATTGCCTTGACCATTGCCTTGACCATTGCCTTGACCATTGCCCTGACCATTGCCCTGACCATTCTCCTTGAGAACCTCTCCTGTTTGGATAAAAGTATCTTTGAAACCACCAGGATTGTTTCTAATAGAGTCTCTTTCTACATTGCTTCTCGAAGGACGGTTATTTCGTTGATCACGCCCAACACCATTATTGTTATTTAACCGTTGATCACGCCCAACACCATTATTACCAGATGAATTACGAGCATTAAAATTTTTATGTAAAAAAGATGGATTATCAATTAATCCCTGACCTGTAATTGGTTTTTGTGCCGCTAAAGCTGCCGTAGTTTCAGCTTGAACACTAGCTAATGCGGGATCTGGTATAGGTGTAGAATTTTGCCTATTCAAATCGAATCCGCGCACTAAATCACTCTTTTCATAAAAATCTCTGAGGTCAAAATCGTATAATCCTTGAAATTCACCTTGGAATACAACCATTAATTGTCCTGCTTGCAGAACAATATTTTGCGAAGCTTCCTTGTTCGCAACTTCAATACCGCTATTTGTTAACGCACCAATAATCGTCGTATCGGATTCCTTGTTATAGCGAACAAATAATGCTGAACCGCGAATTGCTGCTGCTGCATTTGGTGTCTTAATACGTGTTTGTCCTCTTCCAGGTGGAATGAGTAGTAAGACAGTGCCGTTAGTTAGTGTAAAGTCTCGTGTTTGGGGTAAAAATTGAAATACCGCTTGTTCCCCAACCCTAGCTACAGAACCATCATTAAAGCGTAAATCAGCTAGAGACGCTCGACCCGTAGATATACCATCACCAGGAGTTATGGTATCTAATTTCCGTGCAGGACGGGTCGGAGAATTATTTTTAGGGATCAGCTGCACCAAATTACGGAGTTGCTGAATCTCTGCTTGTGTCAGAGGAGTGATAGCTTTAGCTAGATGTGCAAAAGGTAAGACTGTAACTACCCATAACCCCAGCACCAACTGCGGTAAAAATTTAGTAAACATAATTGGGAATCTTTCCAGACTTAACTAGTAATAACTTGGTTAATTTTTATATAATATGTCTAAACATCTGATAATATTTATAGCAAGATTACTTAAGATAAACCCAGTTAGCTAAATTTACTTAAAAATTAGTTAAATTTAAGTCAAGTACCAAAAAAACAGCATGGCTATATACAAAATTGAAGCCACCAAAAAATTAAGAATCTGACGATTTATATCCTGCACCAAGAGCTTGTTAAGTAGATAATTTGGATCAACCGAATATCTAAATATTTGCTAAATACGATTAATACCATATTAAGATGCAACCCAAATTAGAAAAAAATTTGTTTTTGGCAATTTTGTTAGCTTCTAGTGCTGGACAATGGTGTTACATGGGTATAAATAGAGCTTTATCTGCCCAAACAGAGACAAGATTTCAGCAAACAAGTGAGTTACCAATTATTTACTTAGATAAACATTCATATATAGAATCACTAACGGCTGAAATCAAGCAAGCGCAAAGGGAAGAATCAGAGAATACTCAACAGTCACTTAACTCAGTCCAACCAAACAATCAAACTGATAATGTTCCTCAATTATCTCCTGAATTAGCAACGCAACTGTTAGATCCACCTCTAATAGATGATATGGGGAATACACAGACACTTTCCCAGTCTCTAGAAGAGCAACAACCGTCTTCTGGGGAAGCAAATGAAGAACAGGAATTAATATTAAGGGTGAGGCCAAGACCTCTAGAAGAAATACCACCTCCACAGCCAGATAAACCCGCAGATCAATTTCAACCCATAGGTTATTTAAGAGGTAATGTTGGATATTTCCAGACAAGTAATATTTTTTCTACTAATGAAGATCAAATAAAGGATGGTTTAATTTTTTCCGGACTGACACTAGCTTCAGCGTATTTTCCCATAGGAGCTAATACTTATTTAAACGGCTCAATTAGTGGCAGTTTAATTCGTTATCTAGATCAATCACAATTCAACTATCATCAGGTAAGATTCAATCTGGGTCTTTATCAAGAAATATCGCGGGAAATGTATGCGGAATTTAATTTGAGTAATCAACAGTTATTCTATTCTAATAATAGTGATTTCTTCACATCTGGAGATAGGTTTTTAAATGAAAACTCTGTACAGCTATCTTTGGGAAGACGGGAGACACTCACAGATAAGTTGACATTAGATGGCCTTTATGAATTGAGTGTAAACTTTTCTGATCCAGACAGGCGAAGTCGTTTAGTAAATTCTTTATGGCTTTCTTTAAGCTATTACTTGAAAAAACCTTTACAAGTTGGTCTGAACTACCAATATAGCTTATCAAACTTTACTCAGCGAGAGAGAGAAGACCAATTTCATCGTTTATTTGGACATTTAAATTATCGCGTATCTGACGCAAGTAGTTTGAATTTGCAAGGTGGTGTTAACTTTGGTGGTTCTACAACCCCCAATATTGATTTTTCCAGTTGGTTTTTTAGTATCAATTACGGTTTTGAATTAGGAAGATTCTAAATAATTTGTAATTTGTAATTTGTAATAGTCCCTCCGATAGGCTAACTAAGTCAACGTAATTTTTGAGCTTAAAATTTATCACCAATGACTAATGACTAATGACTAATCCAATCACTCCAACTCCCCGCGTAGAGTTTACCTGTGGGAATTCCAGCTATTTCCAAAGAAAGTAAATTCACACAAGCTGTTACACCAGAACCACAATAGACTAAAATTTCTTTAGCCGTTTCTAGCTGTTTCCACCTTTGACGCTGTTCTGACTGGGGAAGTAAACAGCCATTTGCGTCGGTGACTTCTTGCCAGGGATAGTTTACTGCACCGGGAATATGACCGGCAATTTTATCAATGGGTTCTCGTTCTCCGCGATAGCGATCGCTCTCTCTTGCATCTACCAAAACTACATCTGGACGATCTTTGCGATTTTTAAGATAAGTATAATCTACAACTTTGTATGCTTGTGGTTGCGGTACAAATTTACCTGTTTGAGATGCTGGAATCACATCTGAGACAGGATAGCCAGCTTTTTGCCAACCAGCGAAACCCCCATCTAAAACGGCTACTTGCTCATGTCCCAAATACCGTAATAACCACCATAAACGAGACGCAAACGCCAAGCGAGAATCATCATAGGCAACTACCAAAGTCTTTTGGTAATTAACCCCAATTTTTGCTAATTTATCAGCTAAATCACTGATATTAGGTAAAGGATGTCTTCCCCCATGTTCTCCCACCGGACTCGATAAATCTTGATTTAAATCTAAATAGTAAGATCCTGTTATATGGCTTGTTTGATATTGCTTTTGTCCCAGTTGCGAATCAGCGAGAGAAAAGCGACAATCGACAATTACAACTTGGGAATCGTTAAGATGTTCAAATAACCATTTAGGAGAGACAACAACTGTTTGAGGATTCATGAGTTATTAGTTAGTTTAGTATTATAAACAAAATGTCAGATAGAGATAATTTTACACCCCAACAAACACAAGATGGTTCTTTTACCTTCTTTTCGGAAGAGTTTGACGAGGCTTTTCATAGCCATTATGGAGCTAGACAAGAGACTTATTTGAAGTTTGTACTTCCTAGTCAAGTGAAGAAAGCAGCCGGAAATGGCATGGTCAGGATCTTAGATGTTTGTTATGGTCTAGGATACAACACAGCCGCCGCTTTACAAGTAATTTGGGAAGCAAATCCTATTTGTTATGTTGAAGTCATTGGTTTAGAACTAAATCCAGCAGTCCCAAAAGCAGCCATTAATCAGCGTATATTTTATGATTGGGACTACGAGTTTAGACAAATTTTAACCGAATTAGCTTTTGGGCATCAATCTTATACAGAACGCTTGAAAGCAAAGTTACTCATAGGTGATGCTAGAGAATCAATTCAGCTATTACATCAGTCAGGTTTCCAAGCTGATGCTATTTTTCTTGACCCCTTTTCACCACCGCAATGTCCACAGTTATGGACTGTGGAATTTATACAAAAACTCGCTTTGTGTTTAAATCAAAATGGCTTACTAGCGACTTATTCCTGTGCTGCGGCTGTACGCACGGCACTTTTAGCAGCTGGCTTGGTGATAGGTTCTACGATACCCATAGGAAGGCATACACCTGGTACTATAGCAGCATATCCCAGAGATGAGTCGGTGGATAGTTGGGGAGATGAGGAGGAAAAAATTATCCCAATTCCCCCTCTTTCGGAAGAGGAAAAAGAACATTTACAAACTCGTGCGGCTATTCCTTATCGTGATCCTCAATTGCGAGATTCTGCTGAAGTTATCATCATGCGACGACAACAAGAGCAAAAAGCTTCTGTTTTAGAAACTACTTCTCGGTGGAAAAAAAGGTGGGTATGGAAAGGAGGTAGGAGGTAGGAGGTAGGGGGCAGAAGGCAGGGGGCAGGGGGCAGAAGGCAGGGGGCAGGGGGCAGAAGGCAGAAGGCAGGGGGCAGGGGGCAGGGAGAATTAATCAATACTCAGAACTCAGAACTCAGCACTCAGCACTCAGCACTCAGAACTCAGCACTCAGAACTCAGCACTCAGAACTCAGAACTCAGCACTCAATACTCAGCACTCAGCACTCAGATATGATTTGAGTTTGAATTCGGAAGATACTAAAAACATTAATTCTTGTAATTTAGCGATAGTTAATTATGGTTGTTGTAGCAATTCTCGCAGCAGGAAAAGGAACAAGAATGAAATCAAATCTGCCTAAAGTTTTACATTCTTTGGGTGGAAAATCACTAGTCGAGCGTGTTATTGAAAGCGTCGAACCTCTTTCACCTGAACGCAAGCTAGTAATTGTTGGATATCAGTCCCAGGAAGTGAAAACTGCTGTGATTTCAATTTCTGAATTGGAGTTTGTGGAACAGACTGTACAATTAGGAACAGGTCACGCTATTCAGCAATTACTTCCCCATTTAGAAGGTTATACTGGCGATTTGTTGATTTTGAATGGTGATGTACCTTTGTTACGGACAGAGACTTTAAAAAATCTTTTACAAACTCACCAAGAAAACAAAAATTCCTGTACTATTCTGACTGCACAGTTATCAAATCCTCAAGGCTATGGCAGGGTTTTTTGTGATAGCGATGGTGTTGTACAACAAATGGTTGAAGATAAAGATTGCAGTCCTATCCAAAAAGAAAATAGCCGCGTTAATGCTGGAATTTATTGTTTTCGTTGGCCAGATTTAGCAAAGTTTCTACCTAAATTAGAAGCCAATAATGCCCAGAAAGAATATTATCTCACAGATGCTGTTACCCAAGTTGGTAAAGTGATGGCTGTAGATGTGAAAGATAATCAAGAAATTTTAGGGATTAATGATAGATTGCAGTTAGCCACAGCTAACGATATTCTGCAAAGACGTATTAAGGAAAAATGGTTGTTAGCAGGTGTGACGCTGATTGATCCTGCAAGTATTACCATTGATGAAACGGTGGAATTACAGCCAGATGTGATTATTGAACCTCAAACCCACCTGCGAGGTAAGACGGTGATTCAGTCCGGTAGTCGCATTGGCCCTGGGAGTTTAATTGAAAATAGCGATTTGGGTCAAAATGTGACTGTTCAGTATTCTGTAGTCACGGATAGCTTTGTCCAGGGGGGAACTAAGATTGGTCCTTATGCTCATTTGCGGGGTCATGCAGAAGTGGGTGCTAATTGCCGAATTGGTAATTTTGTGGAGTTGAAAAATACGCAATTGGGCGATCGCACTAATGTAGCTCATTTATCCTATTTAGGCGATACTACAGCCGGAACTCAAGTCAATATCGGTGCGGGGACAATTACTGCAAACTACGACGGTGTGAAGAAACATCGGACAAGAATAGGCGATCGCACCAAAACCGGTTCTAATAGTGTTTTAGTTGCACCTATTACTGTGGGCAATGATGTCTACATAGCCGCAGGTTCAACGGTGACTGAAGATGTTGCTAACGATTCTTTGGTAATTGCGCGGAGTCGCCAAGTCGTGAAACCAGGTTGGCGGAAAAAAACTGAAAGTTGAAGTTTCGTAGGGTGCGTTCCTAACGCACCTTTTTACCTCTACATCAGAACCAACGCTTTCATCAAACCTCCTGTTTCCTCTGCGTTGTCCTTTGCGCCCCTCTGCGTTCAAAAAAATTCACCACTGCTAACATAAAATTTTTATACAAATATCTAAATTCACATTTAGGTATTTTTGTCAACTCGTAATATCAGTAACTTTACAAAAATTCGTGGTATTGTTACAGTTCTTTACAGATAAAGATAAATCGCTAATCAAAGAACTGCATAAATTAAGTGCAGTTTAATTATGACCCGGCAAAGGTAAACCTAATACCTTAGGGTTAAACTAAATATTGATGTGCATAACAGTCCCTAGTGTAGCTGCTGCTTCTATGTAAATAAACTTAGTGCGCGTCAGCAGTTTTGATCAGAACGGTATCAGCTTAAAGATTCTGTGTGGGAATTTTGAAAGCTAGAAACAAATTAACAAACATTATTGGAGATTTTGATTATGACCTTGACTATCCAATCTGCTCAAAGTATCTTTTCTAACACTCAAGTTCCTAGCTTGATTCCAGCAACGATCGCCTTATTCGATCAACTCAATGTAGATGATCAACTGGCATATCTCTGGTATGCGTACACCGAAATGGGTAAAACAATTACCCCCGCAGCACCTGGAGCCGCACGTCTGCAACTAGCAGAAAGTTTGCTCACCCAGATTAAGCTGATGTCTCCTGAAGAGCAAACAAAAGTGATGCGCGATCTTGCTAGTCGTGCTGACACTCCTATCAGTCGTTCTTACGGATTCTTCAGTGTTAATACCAAACTGGCTTTCTGGTATGAGTTAGGAGAATTGATGAAAAAGGGTCTTGTCACTCCTATTCCAGTTGGTTATCAAATGTCTCCTGGTGTGAAAGTAGTCCTAGAAGCAACCCAGAAACTTGATCAAGGTCAACAAATCACAGTACTGCGTAATACCGTAGTCAATATGGGATTTGATACTTCTGAACTAGCTCCTAGTAGTTATCCAAAAGCAGATGCAGAACCTGCTTTCCAACGTACTGCTCCTGCTATTTCTTCAGTCAAGATTGAGGGTATTACAGAGCCAGCAGTATTGGGCTACATTGAAGCGATGAATTCAGATAACTTTGATGCTGCGATCGCTTTATTCACTCCTGATGGTGCGCTACAACCACCATTCCAAAAGCCAATTGTTGGTACTCAGGCGATCGCTAAATATATGCGTGAAGAAGCCCAAGGACTAAACATGATGCCACAACAAGGTATTTGTGAAGTTCGAGGAGATGGCTCTAAACAGCTAAAAATCACAGGTGTAGTGCAAACACCTTGGTTTGGTGTCACCGTGGGTATGAATATTGCGTGGCGCTTCCTCATCAATCCCGAAGGAAAAATCTTCTTTGTAGCGATCGATATGCTGGCATCTCCCCAAGAGTTGTTACAACTGACTCGCGTTCAATAACATATACATAGGATTAAAACCCTTGTAGAGACGTTCCACCGGAACGTCTCTCTCATGTCTAAACGTCTCTCCCATGTCTAATGGTTGTAGAAAAATCAACAATAACCAATCAATTGGCCATCATTCCATTCCAAAGTATCGCCAATTGTTTCGCCATTGTGGTAGGCAGCCAGTAATATTTCGCTGGTTTTACCATAGGATATCATTCCAGTCGCATCAAGAGCGATCGCACCCAAATCTCTATCATTCTTACTAGCTTCAGTAAATGAGCGCAACATCGCCTCTGGCAAAGACATACCATCACTAACCCGAATCACAATCTTGGCAGCTAAACACTCATCAATAATGTCTTCGCCAATTCCAGTACAGCTAACCCCAGCATATTTAGTCGCATAATTCCCCGCAGGCATAGCAGAATCACTGACTCTGCCAATGCGTTCAAAGCCCTTACCACCTGTGGAAGTCCCAGCCGCTAACCTACCATAACTATCTAAAGCCACTACACCAATCGTACCCCTTCCCGCATTACTACTTTCCGCTATTTCCGGTTCTGCAACCACCCCAGCCATAGTCCTTTTAAAATTATCTTGACGTTCTTCCATCCATTCTTTCAGCCGCAAATCAGTTAACGCGTTGTAACTGGGAACTTGTAGCTCTCGCGCCAACTCCGCTGAACCATAATCAGACAATACCCGATCTGGTGAATTTTGCAGAAATAGTGCCATTTCAATGGGGTTTTTCACCCGTGAGACATTAATCACACCACTAAAATGCCCTGATGTACCATCCATCAACGAAGCACTCATGCGGATTTGACCATCAGATTGTAATACCGAACCTGTACCAGCATTAAATCGAGGATTATCCTCTAACATTTGGCAACCACGGACTACAGCTTCTGAAGCATTTGCACCCTGAACCAATAGAGAGTAGACTTCGGCGATGATTGTGGAGAGTGAGTTGCGTACAGCCTCCAATCCTCCCTTACCTTGGAGAGAACTACCAGCCCCACCATGAATAATTAATTTAGGTTGTACTTGTAATATCATTTATTTGCATTTGAATAGCTTTAATAATTAACAATTAACAGTTATCAGTTATCAATTGTCAATTATCTTCCCACCATTTACCTATCTCCTTTAGCCTCAGAACGGCGACGACGACAACGTTCCGAGCAATATTTAACTTCATCCCAACAATCTTCCCATTTTTTGCGCCAAGTAAAGGGACGTTGACAGACTGCACAGATTTTTTCCGGTAAATCAGATTTAGAACGAACACGTCCCATTTAAAAATCCCTCGACTACTGGCGTATTAAATAGAACGACTTGAAAAAGGCACAAATCGAAAATAAAGGATTACAAATAACAATATCTGACCGTAGATTAAATAAACCTCAATTATACGTAACCACAACCGTTACAACCAATAACTCAAGTGATGTCAACATTAATGAATTCACTACCAAAAACAAAGCTTGGTAATTCCTCATCGATCAAAATTTATCCCATCCTTCTAAGAGTGAGAGATGGGGCTTGTCTGGTTTTCCGCTAAAGTATATCCTTCAGAATGCTGAGAAGCCACAGGTAAGACTAAACGACTGGCTACTCGATTATCTGGTAATTGATATATATGCAATTCTCCTCCCAATTGCTGCATCAGGTTTTGACAAATTAGCAGATGTAAACCTGGTGGTTGGTTGAGGTTTGAGGAAACGAGTAGATCCTGGGATTTATTGTGATGTAATTCTGCTAATAAATGTGGATCAATGATGCCATTATCTGTAATAGATACTTCTAGTAAGCGCTCATCTAATCGACGACACCAGATATCAATTCTGTCACCAATCGGAGAACGTTTACAGGCAGCAACTAATAATTCGTAGATAACTAATTCAATCTTGACAATATCGCCAGATGTAGCCAATGGAGGTGGATTACTAGCAGTAATCAGCTCTCCAGATAATAATGAACCGCTTTTGGGTGATTCCCCATCTTCAATTGGTTTTCCCAAACCATGCAAACCGATCCATAACTGTTGCTGTTTAACTAAACTGTCTACTCTTTCAACAGATCGCTTTAATAAACTAGAAATTGACATCGTTTCCCAACTCAGGTGCAACTGCCATTGCTCTTGTTTAATGATTCCTGTCATGGAGTTAGCAATGTAATTTAATTGCCGCAGCAGGAGCTTGTAACGCATTTGAGTCAGTTCATTACTCGGAATACCCAAATCACGAATTTGAGCCAGTACTATGGCTGACATTCGATGGATTTCTTCTAGACGACGATGTTTGTACCAGTTAAGTTCTTGTAATTCATCAGTTTTGGACTTGAGCTTTTGGGTGATTTGCTGTTGATTATGCCACCAAGCTAATTGAGTAATGAGGGTAGCAGTTGCATTCAGGTTGAGTTCTGACCAAGGTTGTTCTCCATAATCTGCCAGCAACACTATACCTCTAGGTTGAGTATCATCTGTGGTACGCAATGCCATTACTAAGACTCGACCCTGATCAGGAATAGTTAACCATTGTCTGGTTTCTGGTGGTAAATCATCAGCTTTAAAAATCAAGTAACTATTATGTGCTAAGGCCAATTCGATGAGAACATCTCTCTTAATTAAAATAGGTACATCTGCAACAATCCCAAATATATGATTGCTAATTATGCCTTGAATAATTTCTGCCCGATTTTGGCCAGGAGTCCAGGCTAGGATTAGAGCTAGACGACATTCCAAAACACTTGCTATATATTTTAGGGCTGTTGATTGGGTAGTTTCACTTTCTGTTTGGATGAGTATGTTTGGGTATTGTTTGAATATTTTGGCAATTTTTTGTTGTTCTTGACTGATGACATTTAATTTGCGATTACGGACGATGACACCAAGAGACTGACTAACCACCCATGACAATTCTTTTTCTAAAATTGTCCAAGCACGATGGCTGTCATTGGTCAGCATTAGCAGTATTTCTGGTTGATGTCCTTGAATGCAGTTGCAAATTAAGAGCGATCGCACTCCGCTTTCTAACAACTGGGGATGCCAGCTATATAAACGCAAATCTTGGTCTAAGGTTTCAATTTCTATCGCTTGCTTGGTATTTTGCAAAAGCTGAGAATCCATTTCCGCCAGAGGGGTGGGAATAAATTTCCACAATCGGCGACTACTCAGCACATTTTGGTAAATAATTTGATAAATATTTTGCTGAGGATTGTACTCTAAAAGTAAAAAGCGCGTAGCTCCTAGTCGCTCTAAAAGTTCCGTGGCATACCGTTGTAAAATTTGTTCTAAGTCTTGTTCTTGATGGACTGCTTGGGAAAATTTGACAGACAGTTGGTAGTTTTGTTGAACTTGTTTGACTGTGCTGTCGATGCTGTCATTGGGAGCCGCTAAGGAGAGTAGGCCAGATGCACCTTGAATGAATGTTTTATCTGCTTGAGTCCAAATTCGTGGTTCAGTACTTTCTACTGCCAGAAAGCCTAGTAAGTCTTTTTGCCAGATAATAGGAGATGCTAAAAGCGATCGCACTCCCAGGCGTTTTAACAACTTATCTTGAACATGGCTTTTCAGGGAACTATTTGACTCACCAAGCCAAACAAGTTGGTTAACCGCTAAAGAATAATAAACATCCCCCAATTCTTGTACTTTTATACCTGCTGATGCGGGCTGCTCGCTCCAATCCCTACCCATACTTACTAGCTGACTACTCATTCGACACCAAAAGTAGTGTCCTTCTCGTTCAAACCAGTAGATATTTGTCCGCGAAGGAGCAACAAATTCATGGGTTTCATTAACTACAGCTTCTAGCCTTTTATTCAGGTTACTGGTGGAGCGTACATTTTCCAGGAGTTTTAATAATGATTCAGTCGGAGAATTATTCGGGTTATTTTGCCAATTTCCTTCTTTTTGATGGTGATCAAGTACTACTCCTAATTCACCTATCACTATCATTAGTTTGGCTCTTGCTTCTCCGCCCAGTAAATAACCCCAACGTTGTGAAGCTAGTAATACCACACCCAAACAATTATCTTTATAGCGAATTGGTAAAATTATTGTTCCTTGAATATTATATTTAGCCGCAATTTCTTGCCATTCTGGAGCGCGGACTTCTCCCTGTAAATTAGCTACGCCCACAGGACACAGTTCAGTCACTACTTGCGCTAATAAGTTGCCAGGATTTACTAAAATCGATCTTGTTAAAATATTTGTCTCTCCATCTGGGGTTGTACCCCCTTGACCATGTAATTTTTTACTCACCTGATCGTAAAGGGCAAGCCAAATAAATTGGTAGTCAAACTGTTCTCTGAGATAAGCAATAGTCATTGTGATCAGAACATCAACATGATCTTCATCTCTGAGATTTTGGAGAATTCTCCCCACAGATAGAATTTGTGGTTCGGCGGGTATAGGCTTTTTTGAATGCCCCATCTGATTATCCGTGGACATAGGTTGTAGTAATATGTTGAGGATGCCCTGAAAATAATTCGGATTAATCCTGGATTTGGTATCTGATAATAATAGTAATAATTGGTAGATGTTACCCTAGTTTGGATATTTATAAAGCAGTAATTAGTCCTTTTTTATTCACTCTGGTGAAAACCGATCCAGAGTGGTTACACCAAAACACAATTCATAGTTTTATTTGGCTGTCACAAGCAAGCAATTATACGCTTGGTAACTGGTTAATTTCTCGTGTAGAACAGTCTTTATGCTTATATGATACACGTCTAGAACAAAATTTGTTTGGGCTAAAATTCCCTAACCCTGTAGGGTTGGCTGCTGGATTTGATAAAGATGGAGTTGCTGCTAGTATCTGGCCTAGTTTTGGTTTTGGCTTTGCCGAACTGGGTACTGTTACTTATCATGGACAACCAGGTAATCCTCGTCCCCGATTGTTTCGTTTACCTTTAGATAAAGCTGCACTTAACCGCATGGGCTTTAATAACTCTGGTGCGGAGGCAATGGGGACACGATTGATTATACTTAAGCAAGAAGAATCTTGGCAAATACCCATAGGGATAAATTTGGGTAAATCTAAAATAACACCTTTAGAAGTAGCAGCACAGGATTATTTGGAGAGCTTTCGCTTACTTCAAGATTTGGGGGATTATTTTGTTGTTAATGTTTCTTCTCCCAATACACCAGGATTGCGATCGCTCCAAGATGCCTCCATGCTCAGTCAGATATTGGATGTATTACAAACAGAAAACAAATCACAAAAGCCAATTTTTGTGAAGATAGCACCAGATTTAGAATGGGAAGCGATCGCTGACATTATTACTCTGGCTAAAACCTACAAACTAGCAGGAATCATTGCCACCAACACCACCATCAGCCGTGAAGGACTGAAAACCCAGTTAATAAAACAAACTGGAAAATCCCCCCAAGAAGAAGCCGGGGGAATTAGTGGCAAGCCATTGTGCGATCGCTCCACAGCCGTAATTCGCTTTATTTACCAGCAAACCCAAGGCGAAATCCCCATCATTGGCGTAGGTGGCATTTTCACCTCAGAAGATGCTTGGGAAAAAATCACAGCCGGAGCCAGCCTTATCCAAGTTTATACAGGCTGGATTTATGAAGGGCCAATGATGGTACGCCGCATTCTGTCCGGTTTATTAGCCAAACTAGAAGAAAACGGCTTAACCTCCATCAGTGAAGCTGTAGGGATTGGTAATAGGTAATGGGTAATGGGTAATGGGTAATGGGTAATTGGTAATTGGTAAACATCTTCTCCCTTACACCCTGCCCCCTGCCCTCTGCCCTCTGCCCTCTGCCCTCTGCCCTCTGCCCTCTGCCCTCTGCCCCCTGCCCCCTGCCCCCTGCCTCTTATTCTTCCACAGGAAAAAACTCCTTAGACTTACGAGAATAAGACCAAGCAATCCCATCTGGATCACGGCTACGACTCCATTCTGGGAAATCTGGGTCATTGCGACGTTTGTAAACAGTACTGGAATATACACTTAGACGTTTTGCTAGTTCAGATTGGATGAGAGAGCCAAAAACTAACTGTTCTTCCAAAGGTTTTTTAACTTCCTCATGGTTGACTTGAGGTAATGATTCCGATTCTGGTTCTTCCTGCTGGGGAATAGTTTCTGGTGGTGCTAAGAGCGATCGCGCCTCTTTAGTCACAGGTTGAGCAGGACGTTTTTCCTCAGCCTCACTACTATCAAGTATATTTCCCAGAATACTTGCATTTATAAAGTAGTAAGATTGGTTCTCATTTTCAGAATCTAGTACACTAGAACCAAATTCCTTAGCCTTTCCATCTAAGTAGCGTTTTGCTTCATTTCCAGAAAAATTACCTCGAATCGCCAAATCAATCGATGTAATTTTGCCCTGGTTTTCCCGAATTAACTGATAAAAAAGTGGGTTAACTTGTTCACACCACTTTTCCCATTTATATTGCTGCCAAAGGTTTAAGGCCATCAGCAGCAGCAAAACAATCAACAAAATTCTCCAAGTAGAAACCAGGAAAATAATCAAAAACGAGATTGGCAAAAGTAGAACGAGAAAGGTTTTCCCGTTGTTTTCTATTGTTTTTTCACTCATGCTGATTCACGCCAAGTGAATTGTTGCGAAATAATATATCATCTTGGCAAAAATTGTGACATTTTTTTGTATCGTTTGGCAAACTTATGGCAAAATATTCGGCAAAAGTTAACATTTGCAGGTGTTATAGACTTCACATTCGGCAAAATATCTACCCTTAGTCTGAGAATCATCAAGATTTCACTGCGGCTACTTTGTCGCAAAATCAGTATTTTTTCGATCAAAGCGAGTTTTTGCGTAAATCTTTAAAAATTAACCAACCACTTGACAGTCAGAAATTTACATACTACATTAATACTACAAGCGACATTCCCAAGGAAGTTGAGCTTTTAACTGTAGCGGATAGCTCAAATGCTAGAGCGTCCACCTTGCCTTTTTAGGCTGACTTACTGAGGATTATCGTTAATTCACCGGTCGCGGGTATGCCTTCGGCACTCTACGCGAACAAATCCTAGATTTTGAATTTTTCTGTAGTGGGTGGCGAAATTGGTAAACGCACCAGAGTAAATCCTTAATTTATCAACTTGCCTAAACAGGCCGAAAAGTTGAGGGTTATCGGGTTCTGGCGATGAAAATCTTGCAGGTTCAACTCCTGTCCCGCTACACCAAACCTCTATTCAATCTAAAATCTAAAATTCATCATGTGGTGGGTAGCCAAGAGGTTCAAGGCGCTTAACATCCTTATTCATACCTTGCCTGCAAAGGCCGACGAATTGAGGGTTATCGTTTTCAGAACGAGCATTCGCGGGTTCAAATCCCGCTCCACCACCCAATTAATTTTGATTTTTGACTTATTTACGTGCGGGAATAGCTCAGTTTGGATAGAGCAGTGAACGGGGTAAAACCCATATTCCTTGGTTGACAAACTTGCCTGAAAAGGCCGATTAACTGAGGGTTATCGTTAATTCATCGGTCGCAGGTTCAAATCCTGTTTCCCGCGCCAAACTTCAATTTAATCCAAAATTCATCATGTGGCAGGTAGTTCAAATGGTAGAACGCCTAGAACATCCTTATTCACAACTTGCCTGCAAAGGCCGACGAACGAGGGTTATCGCCTTTTAAGCGGGAAGTTGCGGGTTCAAATCCTGCCCTGCCACCTTCCACTTTGTGGAATCTTAAAATTGCCTGAAAAGGCCGGGAGAAGAAGCATGAATTACAACTTCTTTACTAAAAACAAAAATACTACACCCCAAAATCAGCCTATTCCTGGACGGGAAGCAGAGATGATCAAAGGGCGTAGTGGCGGCTATATGTTCGATGCTGGTATTTGGAAAATGCTGCGTCGGTGTTTATTGATAGGCACAGCAAAAAGCACGTACTACGCTGGTAAACAAGAATTAACAGAAGATTTTGCTAATGTTGTCACCCAAGCCGTTGCCGAAAATCCTGGACGAGTAGCCGAAGACATTCTCTATGCAAGTGATGGACGGGCGATTAATAACAGTGCGCCTATTCTCGCTTTAGTATTGCTATCAATGGGGGAAACACCAGAAGCTAAAAAAGCATTTGCTGAAATTTTCCCCCAAGTTGTTCGCACTGGTAGCCATTTTTATGAATGGTTGAACTACACCAAATCTCTGCGGGGTTTCGGTAAAGTTATCCGAGAAGCGGGTAAAAATTGGTTATCACGGGAAGATGTCAAAGGTTTGGCTTATCAACTTTTGAAATATCAACAACGTCAAGGTTTTACTCACCGTGATGCTTTGCGGTTATTTCACGTTAACCCACCCACAGAAAATCACCGTCGATTATTTGAGTGGGTTGTCAAAGGTTGGGAAGATTTACCAGCAGATATACCCTCGGATGCTTTAGCGCAGATTTGGTGGTATGAATGGCTAAAGCGCAATCCTAGCGAAACTCATACAGCTATTTCTCAAGGACGCTTAACCCATGAAATGGCTGCACCTGTGGGCAAAATGGACAAGCAAGCTTGGAATTTGCTCTTTCAAGAAATGCCGATTGGGGCAATGTTGCGGAATTTAGGTTCTTTAACTCAATTGGAGGTTTTACGGGCTGATGAAACCGCGAATTTGCAGCGTGTGGAAGCAGTTCTCAATAACCAAGAACATCTGCGAAAAGGTCGAATTCATCCTATTGATGTTTTAAAAGCCCTCAAAACCTATCAGTCTGGAGGTAGTTTAGGACGCAGTAAGAAGACTTGGAAACCAGTTTCCCGCATTGTGGACATTTTGGAAAAGGCGGTGGAACTATCTTTTGAAGTGGTAGAACCCACTGGGAAAGTATTCATGCACGCCGTAGACATTTCTGGTTCTATGGGTAGCTTAGTTGCAGATATGGGTTTAAGTTGCTGTGAAATTGCCACAACAATGGCTTTGGTGACAGCAAAAGCTGAAAAAAACTATGAAATTCGCGGTTTTTCAACTCAGTTTAAAGACTTAAATATTACTGCAAAAGATAGTTTTAGTTCTGCGGTTCGCAAAGCTAGTAACCAAAACTTTGGCGGAACTGATGCTTCTGTAGCTTATGACTGGATGATTAAGAATAAGTTTAAGGCTGATGTTGTCTGCTTTTGGACTGATTCAGAAAGCTGGGCGGGTAATAAACATCCTAGTCAAGCTTTGCAGGAATACCGCAAAAAGGTAAATCCTCATGTCAAAGCGGTTTATGTGACTTTGACACCTTACCGGATTTCTTTAGTAGATCCTCAAGATTCTTTATCTTGGGATTTGGGAGGATTTGATCCTGGTATTCCACGCATCATCCAGATGTTAGCTAATGATGAATTGTAAGTGTTGCTGTAAATTGTCTGATGAAGGATAAAATTATTTTTTATCCTTTATCTTTCCTGGCGGGTTTCCCTCGTTCACAACTTGTCTTGTAGGCCGATGAATGTAGGGTTATTGGTTGATATCTCGAAAGAGGTTAGCGGGTTCAAACCCCGCACCCGCCATTTTTTATTTGATATTGGGATGTTGGGTTTCCTTGCGTCAACCCAACCTACGTTTTCAGTTAGTTTTGGGTTAAATTGTATCGGGATCAATATTTAATTCCCGCAATTTTGCTGCTAACCGTTCTGCTCTTTGTGCTTCACGTTCTGCTTTTTCTGCTCTTTGTGCTTCACGTTCTGCTCTTTCTGCTTCACGTTCTGCACTTTCTTCTGGTGTAGGTACTAGTTCTCCTTGTGCTGTGAAATAGCGTAAAAAACCTTCATGAATTCCTAAATATAAACCCAGTTGTTCACTCCATAAATGTCCTTTTTCATTTACTTCTAGGGGTTGATATTTACCATCTAATAAATGAAAACCTGCAAATTCTAAAGTATAGGGATCAAACCAAAAATAGTCGGGTGTACGGAATTTATTTTGATAAAGTTCTTTTTTTAATCCTCTATCACTTTTCGCTGTTGTTGGTGAAAGAATTTCTACTATTACATGAGGATATTGTCCGTCTTCGTCCCAGACTACCCAACTTTTACGGGTTTTTCTGTCAGTTCCTAAAACTACAAAAAAATCAGGTCCTCGATAATCTTCTGATTTTTTCTGATTAGGACTATAATAAATACTCAGATTTCCCGCAGCATAAAAATCTGTTCTATCTTTCCATAACCATTCTAAACATTTGAACAGCAAGATAATTTGTCGTAAATGGAGTTCTGTTTCCACTGGTGGTTCATCACTATATAAGTCACTGGGAGGAAAAATGATCTCTTCATCTTCAGAGATACTTTTTTCTGCTGTTATTTCTTGAGTAATCATCATGATATGATACCAAGTAGTTATTTGTGTATTTTAGCATTAATTGTCTGATAGCGTAGCGTGGCGCAAGCCATATAAGGATTAACAGGATGTTTTTTATTGAAAGTCTTTTTGTCTGAATCAGGATGTCCAGGATTTAGGGATTAACAGGATATTGTCTTTATTAAAAATCTTTCTGTTTGAATCAGGATTTAGACGATTTAAGGATTAAAACAATGTTATATTGTGACTTTTATTAAAAATATTGAATCCTGTACATCCTATCATCCTGGTTATCCTGATTCAGACATTAATCTTTTATCCTGTACATCCTTTAATCCTGGTTATCCTGATTCTGACATTATTCCATTTCTTTAATTATTTTCATCGTGTCTACACTTACGGTACACACTCTCATTAATAAGTCTATTACCTGTTCTTTATAATCTGCAAAACGATAGGTATTGAATTTTTCTGCAATTGTGGGATCTTTTGGTTTCTTTTCTTTATATTGATCTAATATCCATTCTAAAGCACAACGATTACCTAGCATATATTCCCAAGCCATGTTAGGAATACCTTCTAATGTAGTGACATCATCTAAGATAATGCTATTTTTGGTTTTATCGGCTTTTAGTTTGGGTTTTGGTGTTTTTTGGTTGTCTTTTAAGGGAATATCAACACGGGTTAAGTTATAAGGTGTGACTGTTTCATAATTAATATGAATTTCCATGAGTTGCTTACCCCAGTTAACCCATTGTTGGAAGTTTTCATAATATGGTAAACGGGGAAATTCGCGTTTGAGGTTGAGTTCATATTTGCTGCGATATGCTGGGTTGTGTAAGACTGCGTAGGTATAATGAAAGATGTCTATTTTGGTAATTGTTGGATTTTGATAATGCGTTTGAATTTGTTTTAGTCCCCAGTCGGTTATATTATCAATGTGTTTTCCTTCTTTGTTGTAGCGGTAAAGGGGGAGACATTGAGAATCACCTGTTAAATGTAAATCAATTATTGTATTACTACCTAAACAATGAAAAGGTTTAGTATTTCCTAAAGCTGCAAAAGCTATATATTGATTTTCTGTGTCGGTTTCATTTAAAATATCAAACCATTGGTAAGTCATTCCGTTAAAATGCTCATCAAAATAAAAATATTGTTGATTATAAGGACGGTATAAACTTTTGATTATTTTCTCAGATTCAAAATTTTTATTAATTTTTCTATCTAAATATTTAGCTAATTCTCTATCCCATTTGATTTTATCCTTATCTTGATACTTTGAATCTTTCAATGTTTCTTGATAAACTGTTATTAAGAATCTTACCTTCTCTTTTAACGCAATTTCAGATAAATCATAAACCCATTCATCTCTCTGTGTTTTCAAACCTGAAGAAAATAACTTAAATACAGCTTCTTCTCCTTTACCTGCTTTCACATCTTTATCAACTAAAGGTAAAAGACTGTCAAAATCATTATCAGATTGATTTATCCAATTATGTTTTTCATCTGGTATAATATGTTCAAAAGGAATTTGATTAAATTTAGTTTGAGATAAGAACTTTAATTTCTCACTTGCTGTATCAAAATCTGGACGACGAATATGAAATATTTGACAACTATTAAAATCACTGTTCTGTTTTTTCACCATAAACATAATAGCGACACCAGTTTGAATCCCAAAAACATTATGAGTTGTTCCTGAAAGTTTGGGATTTTTCCTGACATCACCATGTAAATCTATGATATAGATATAATTAAAATCATCACTTACCGCTTTTCTAAAACCGTCGAAGGTTCTACCATCAATAAAAGATGAATTAGTGATAAACGCAATAATACCATTTTTACCTAGTCTATCAGAAGCCCATCTAATAAACCGAGTATACATATCATAAACAACAATATTATTTTGAGCTTTGCTATATTTAATATAAGATTCCTTAATTAATTTATCTATGGCTTTATAATAACGATTTGCATTATTATCATTAAAGTTTTCCTGTTTAGCATTATAAGGAGGATTACCAATAATCACAGAAATAGTTCTATCATTCTGTCTTTTGATTCTTGCGGTATTCTCCACACTCATAGCAAACAAATCCATTTGCTTACCCGCAAAAGAAGTATTATCCAAAGTATCCACAAAACAAATATTTTCAAACTCCTCATACACACCCATTTTCTGTTTATAGGTAAATTCAATATTCAAATTTGCAATGTAATAAGGCAAAATTGCTACCTCATTACAATGGATTTCATGTTTATATTTGTGCTGTAAACTATGGGTCGGTAAATAATCAATTAATTCAGTAATAAAAGTACCCGTACCCGTCGCAGGATCTAAAATTTCTACATCTTTATCTGCTAACAACTTCCCAAAATGTTTATGTGTGAGAAAATCCACACTTTCAATCATAAATCTAACAATTTCATTAGGAGTATAAACAATTCCTAATCTATCCGCAGCTTTAGGATTATATGCTTTATAAAAATTCTCGTATAATGCTTTGAGAAACTTCTGTTTTTCTTGATGATTAACAATATTAGCCGCAGTTCGTCTAATCACTGCATAATATCTTTCAATGCTTCCCAGAGTATTGCGTTTGACACTTCCAGTAAAAAAGGTAGAAATTATTCCTTGTAATTCTCTCGCTACATTATTTTCTTGATGAAATTGTGACTCACTAAAAATATTGATAAAAATATCTTCTGTCAAAATGTGCTGAATCATCATTTCCCGAATATCAAATAATGTGATTTCTGGGTTAATTGATTCTTTGCAAATTCCCCAAAACTTATCTCGCGCAGTTTGAAAAGATTTGTTATTTATTCCTTGACTATCAATCAAATCTCTGAGAGAATTTAAAATAGTAGGTAAATCTTGTTTAAAGATTTCTATCGCTTCCCGAAAATCTCTAACTTCAGGACGAACATAATTAATAAAACTGGTAATAATCCCATCTACCGCGTCAGCATCTCGCATTGATACCCGCTGGGTTTCCTGTCCAGATTGAATTAAAACTGCTGTTTGGGAATCTTCAAATAAAATATTACTATCTGGATAACCTTTGTTTAATTTCTTTTCTATTTCTTCGTCTAATTTATCATATTGATCTTTGCTTTCCCAGTAACCCCAATCTAATCGTAAAGCGTCTTTAATTGTCCCATCGGGATAAACAATTTTACCATTTGGTAATTTATAATCTAATTCGGGAATGAGTAAAAAATCTCTAGGTTTGCAATATTCATTGAGTAAGTTTTGAAAAGCGACCCGAATAGATGTTTCTTTGCGTGAACCACCATATTGAATAATTTTTTCAACTTCAGCTTGGTATTGCGTCACTAATAGTCTAGACATATATAAAATTCCTAGTAAGAGATTGTCAAATTGCAAAAATTGACAAATATCAAGAATACATTCAACGTGTATTAACAGAATACGCAGAAAGACGCATATCTAAAACTAAAAATGATGAATTAGAAATGCAAGCCATTTTTTATATAGTGCATGAACATTATTATATGCGTGAGTTTACAGATTTTGCTGTGGGGTAGTTTTATGTTTATCTAAAATACATTCCTTCATGATAATCCCGTCCAGGGTGTGGTAGGAGAGTCAGTATCAACTAAAGATAAATGATCTGTGGAATACTTTGTATGGCAGCCAATTTTGCTATCTTCACAAATTGGTAACTTATTTAGTTCATCTAACACTTCTAATGCAGATTGATATCGTTCTTTATAATCATCCAAAATCATTTTATTAATAATTTCTGTTAAAGGCTGACTCACTATAGCTTTGTCAATCCATTTGACTTCTCCATCCATATCTCTTGCTAATTCATGGGGAGAAATACCAGTTAAAGCTTTAATTCCGATCATACCAATGGCGTAAATGTCACTATTATATTTAGGACGACCAAAACATTGTTCGCTAGGTGCATAACCCTTAGTTCCAATACCGATTGTGAATGCGGTTGAATTAAGATTTTCGGTTATTTGAGTGCTGACTTCTTTGACTGCACCGAAGTCAATGAGTACGAGTTTCCAATCTGAGTGACGGCGGATAATATTGTTAGGTTTGATGTCTCTGTGAATTACACCATTCTCATGGACAAATCTTAATATTTGTAATAGATCCTTTAAAAGCATAATTACTAAACTTTCCGTGATACATTTGCCTGAAAATAATTCCTGATTTAAAGGATGTCCAAGTATGTATTCTTGTACTAAATAAAATTCTTTGTCTTCTTCAAAATATGCTAAAAGCTGAGGAATTTGATTGTGTGTTCCTAGTCTTTCTAGGGTTTTAGCTTCTGCACTAAATAAACGCCTAGCTAGTGCTAAACTTTCTGCTTTAGTTGTGGCTGGTTTTAGCTGCTTGACTACACATTGGGGGTTTCCAGGACGCTGTATATCTTCAGCTACATAAGTTTCACTAAATCCACCTGCACCTAAAACTTTAATAATTTTGTAGCGTGCGGCGAGTATTTTACCATTCAATGCTAAATCCCTTTGCTGAATTAGGTCTTGTAGGTCGTCTTGTTGGCTAATAATTTCTTGAATAATGGGAGAAGATTTGTATTTCTGAAAAATAAGTAATAATTTTTGTTTGTTGATTTTTTCTCTAGCTACTTCTGTAACTAAATAAGAAAGTCCTGTCAGAGCGATCGCTATCATGGGTACTATAGTTGGGAACATCAGTTGACCATAGATAAAGCTGCTGTAACTGATTACTCCCCAAATACTAGCCAAAACTAAACTTAACAAAAATCTACTAATACCCTTTTTTTTGATGGTGACGATCACAGTCGCACCCCCTACGAGTAACAGCACAAATAGACCACGTAATATGGGACTTGTAATTGCTGTACCAATAGTTTTATTTTCCATCAAGGTAGCGATCGCATGAGCATGAATTTCTACCCCAGCCATACTATTATTTGCTGAAACAGCTACTCGATGATAATCACTGCTTAGTTGCGATGTTGCACCAATTAGCACGATCTTATTTTGGAAAACCCTTCCCTGTTGTAAATAATTGTTCCAATTTTCTGAATCAAATACATACCAAAACGGAACTATCTTAAATCTATCCCCATTTCCCCAAAAATAAATGCGATCGCCCTTAGGTTGAGGATAATTCTCTTGTGCTGCTCCTAACACAGCTTCCTCAAAAGAGGGTATTTTAGTTGTCATCACATTGTCTTGAGCTAAAAACTTGGAAAATTCACTAGCCAAGCGGTGAACCTTACCATCCACCTCCAAGGGAAAATTTACCGAACCAATGGAGACAGAACCTATGCGAAACATTTCTTGCGGTAGGGTCAATTGCTGGAATGAGCCTTGATGTGTCGTAAAATTCTCATAGACTGCCGCTAAAGTAACTTTACTGCCATATTGTTGCAAAACTGCCTGTAATTGCCGATCATCAGCCTCACCATAACTACTTGGCCTATCAAAAACTATATCTAAAGCTACCGCACGCGCACCGGCTTTTATCAACTTGCTAATCACTTGAGCATAGGCTGCACGTTGGAAAGGAAAAGATTTTAGTGGTTCTAAGTAGGCATACTGTTGAGGATCAGTCCTATAATACTGTTCAGGAATTGATATCGACTGATCATCAACTGCCAAAATCACAATATCTTGTGGTGCCATCATTGGCCCACGTATTTGAAAAAAGGTAGTTAAAGCTTGAGTTTCTATCAATTTCACCCAATCTCCACCAGAAGCACTCAGCACTGCTGCCAGCATTGCCGAAGCACCAGTGAGCAGATGACCAAAACGCACCATTAGTTTAGACTGGTGTAACGAGGCAGTTAAATTTCCTTTTGTGAATTTACTTAACTGGCTCTGGACCGCAGATAGTGATTTTTTAATTAAGGTCGATCTAGGTTCTTCTGTCATATCGTGTTACTCATTAATTTAAGTACAACACTGTTATTAATACACAGAATAATTCAGTATTAACATTTTGAAATCAAACTCTTATACATTACTCAAGTATGCTTTAATTCCAATCAAACTCGCATTTTTACAGTACTGCTAAAGAATCCCCCATCCAGATACTGCCCTATTTTCCTTGTCATTAAATTTCTATCTGTGATTGTTGCACAGATATCTACTAGATATGCTTCATCTTTGCAATTGGTTATAGTGAGATTCTATCCTAGCTTTAGACTCGACTTAAGCAAAAGGACAGCAGGAGAAGGCTAAATTTTTATCCTTCTATCACTAACCAAATCCATATTGGTTTAGCAAAGTCCAGGCAAAAGGCAGTTTCTGAATAATGGTATACTAGGCAACCTTCCCAGGAAGTCTTCTCACTGTGGTCAAATCTTGATACTTACCAGAAATTCATTTCTGTTATTGAGGACAAAATCTATTGATGGGCATCAGGCCAGATATTATTCTAAGTCCATGCCATACCTCTTTAGGAGTAAACTTGATCGATATACAGATCACAATCCTGTTACTCAGTCAATTTTATTGGTAGATTTTGATCACGGGGTATCTTGGAAAGAGTTGGAGGTTAAACAGGTTCAGTTAGCGAGTATATCAAATTTAATGTTTTAGCCAATTTTCTGCTTTGACAGAGGTAAGATAAAAGCTATACATGAAAACTACCTTTATAGATATTAGCGACCTTGCCAATTAAGAATTGCTATAATCTATTGTTCCATCTTACATTCTTATCTATTATTAGGTGTAAATTTCTATGGGTTCTCCAATGAATCGTCTGTCTATTTTTGTAGACGGAAACAATATGTTCTATGCTCAACAAAAAAATGGCTGGTTTTTTGACCCGCGACGGGTATTAGAATATTTCAAAAATGAGCAGTCAGACACAACATTAATTAATGCTTTTTGGTACACAGGCTTAAAAGATCCACAAGATCAACGCGGTTTTCGAGATGCACTGATTAGTTTGGGATATACAGTCCGCACCAAAATTCTTAAAGAATACTATGATGATGTTTCTGGTCGTTACTCGCAAAAAGCGAATTTAGATATTGAAATTGTTGTAGATATGTTTAATACAGTTGATCAGTATGACAGAGTTGTTTTATTTAGCGGTGATGGCGATTTTGAGAGAGCTATAGAACTATTACGTTCTAAAAATACTCATATAACAGTTGTATCAACAGAAGGGATGATAGCTAGAGAGTTACGTAATGCCACTGATAGATATATAGACTTGAATGATATTAGAGACCAGATAGAAAAAACTGAAGCTTAGTAAAATTAATAATTATTTACAAAGCCAGAATTAAATCAGGAAACTCTTAACAGAAAACAGTAAATAAGGTTCATAAACTGAAAATAACTGTTAAAAAATAAAGTTCCAGGTATTTTAAGCCCACAGTTACAACTAAACAACCCAAAACCAATGAGCAATCAAGCAGACAGAATTATCATCTTTGATACGACACTGCGAGATGGGGAACAGTGTCCAGGAGCAACCTTAAACATTGATGAAAAGCTGATTATTGCCAAGCAATTAGCGCGTCTAGGTGTGGATATTATTGAAGCAGGATTTGCCTTTGCTAGTCCTGGTGATTTTGAAGCAATCAGCAAAATTGCCCAAACTGTGGGCATAGAAAATGGGCCTGTAATTTGTAGTTTAGCCAGAGCTAGACATGATGATATCAAAGCCGCAGCAGCAGCGATAAAACCAGCCGCTAAAGGTAGGATTCATACCTTTATTGCCACTTCTGATATCCATCTGCAATACAAGCTGAAAAAGACTAGGCCGGAAGTGATAGCTATAGCTGAAGAAATGGTAGCTTATGCCAAAACCTTCACCGATGATGTAGAATTTTCTCCTGAAGATGCAGGACGCTCTGACCCAGAATTCTTGTATCAAGTTTTAGAAAGAGCGATCGCAGCAGGTGCAACAACAGTTAACATTCCTGATACCGTTGGTTACACCACACCCAGCGAATTTGGCAACATCATCAAAGGCATTATAGAAAACGTCCCCAACATCGACAAAGCAGTTATTTCCGTTCATGGACATAACGACTTAGGTTTAGCAGTTGCTAATTTTTTAGAAGCTGTGAAAAATGGTGCCAGACAACTAGAATGCACCATCAATGGGATAGGTGAACGGGCTGGCAATGCCGCTTTAGAAGAATTGGTAATGGCACTGCACGTCCGTCGGCAATATTTTAACCCCTTCTTTGGTAGACCTGCTGATTCTCAAGAATCATTAACTAATATTGACACCAAACAAATTTACAAAACTTCACGTCTTGTTTCCAACTTGACAGGAATGTTAGTGCAACCAAACAAAGCCATAGTTGGTGCAAATGCCTTTGCACACGAGTCTGGTATTCACCAAGATGGAGTGTTGAAAAATAAACTCACCTATGAGATTATGGATGCCCAATTGATTGGTTTAACAGACAATCAAATCGTTTTAGGTAAACATTCCGGTAGAAATGCCTTTGGGACTCGCTTGAAAGAATTGGGTTTTGAACTCTCTGAAACCGAGTTAAATAAAGCCTTCGTGAGATTCAAAGAATTAGGGGATAAGAAGAAAGAGATATCAGATTGGGATTTGGAAGCGATCGTTAACGATGAAATCCAACAAGCACCCGAATTATTCAGAGTCGAGTTAGTCCAGGTTTCCTGCGGTAGCAACGCCAAACCTACCGCAACAGTCACACTCCGCACCCCCGACGGTGAAGAATTAACAGATGCCGCCATAGGTACAGGCCCAGTAGATGCAGTTTATAAAGCCATCAATCGGGTAGTAAATGTACCTAATGAATTAATTGAATTCTCTGTACAATCTGTCACAGGCGGAATAGATGCTCTAGGGGAAGTAACCATCCGCTTAAAATATGAATCGCGTGTATTTTCAGGTCATGCAGCCAACACCGATATCATTGTGGCATCGGCTCAAGCTTATGTGAATGCACTAAACAGACTATATTCATCATTGCAACAACAAGCGAAGGAAGAAGTCACAGCATCATAGTAGGGTGGGTTAGACGCAACGGTTAATATAGTGTTAACAGATAGCCTTAATTTGCGTCGTAACCCACCTTTATCAATTCCAGCGCCTGAGTTAAAATTTCTTGTTCGTCAACCATAGCTGCTAATTCTTCAGTTTCATAACGTCCTTCCAACGCTTCTAGCGCCGCTCTTTTTAGTGCTACTTGATATCCTTCTCGGAGAATTTCCATTAATTCTATTTGATTCAAGTAAACACCTCCAGATTTGCGGCGCTTATTAATTTTATTAATTTCCCGCACTGCATTTTCTATAGATATTTCCCAAGAACGAGTAGAACGTTTTTCAGCTTTTTGTTTGATTAAATGAATGAGTAGAATTACGCCATAACTATCAATTTTATTGATTTTATCACTGAGGCTCATTTCTTCTAATTCATCCAGCAATAGTAAGGCTTCAGGAATCTTACCTTGTTCTAGAAGTTGTCTCAGTTCTAGTATTTCTTCCATAATTATTTGTTTAACTTGTAATAAAAATTAATATCTATTATATGTTATGATTACTTATAAGTGGATAAAATAATTTGTGAAATAACTTACCTTATAAAGCTATATCAAAGATAATTTTGCCGATAATTTCATAAATTAATTGGTTAAACTAAAGCTAGTTGCTAAATAAAAAAATATTTATGGAAAACAAGTTGGACAAGTATATTGAAGTTACTCCAGGGATTCGTAGTGGTAAACCACGTATTACTGGAACAAGAATTACAGTCGCAGATGTGGCCATTATGTATCTCCGCATGGGGCATTCCTTAGAAGAAATTGCCGGGAAATATCAGCTTTCACTAGCATCAGTTCATGTAGCTATAGCATTTTACTATGAGCATCGCCAAGAAATTGATCAGCAAATTACTGACGCGGAAACTTATGCAGAAACCGAACGTCTCAACAGTCCTTCACTGTTACAGGAAAAACTGAATGCAATGAAAAAGTATGCCTAAACGCATTCAATTTCACCTGGATGAAAATGTTGATCCTGATATTGCTTTAGCTTTGAGACAAGCTGGTATTGACGTGACAACTACACAGGGGTCAAATCTTTTAGCAGAGAGTGATATAGTGCAGTTAAATTTTGCTAAAGAACAGTTTCGGGTACTAGTTACACACGATGATGATTTTCTAATTCTCAATCATCAAGGAATTGATCATAGTGGCATTGTTTATTGTCGTAAAGATACAAAATCAATCGGTTATATTATTCGGATGCTAATCTTGCTTTACGAAGTTGCTACTTTTGAAGAAATGAAATGAAGGGTAGAGTAGAATATTTGTAAGTAGTGAGACAAAATTAAATCATGAAGTTAGAGAATAGGGAACAGAAAAATAACTTGTGTAATTAATTATGAAAATCCAACAGCTTGAACTTCAGAATTTTCGATGCTTTGAGCATAAAATATTTGATTTTTCCGATCAATTTAACGTTATTATCGGTGATAATGGTACTGGTAAAACTGCATTTTCCGACGCACTAAGATTGATAATTGGAGTATTTATATATAGACTGGCTGAGATTAGAGAAAATACATTTCAAGATAAAAGTCGAATACAAGATTCAGATATTAGACAAGTTAGAAATCAGAAAATTGAATGTAAATTACCTGTTGGATTATTTTGTAAGTCTATAATTAACGATATTTCAATTCAGTGGTCAACCACTCTTATAGAAGATAATGGTGCTTATGGTAGAACACCACACCTATCTCCAAATCTTATCCAGATTGTAGATTCTCTGAGAGAGAAAGTGAACAATTCTCAAAAAATAAACCTTCCTCTAATATCATATTATGGAACGGGTAGGCTCTGGACAATAAAAAAAGAATACCAGGAATATATAGACCTAAAATATTCACCAATAGGTCATTCCCGTTTTTGGGGATACACAGAAAGTCTCGATCCTAGATCCAATTTGGTTATTGATTGGTTTCGTTTTGAAGAACCGGAGATTCTTCTAGGACAACAATCTATCACAATTCATCAAGCAATTTCAAATGCTTTATATACTTGTCAAATAGATAATTGGATTGAGATGAACTATGATTCTAATGAAGATACTTTAGTTGTTAAATCCCGGAGTGGAAACTCGCAACATTTTACAAAATTGAGTGATGGTGTAAAAAATATGCTTGGCATGGTTGCTGATATTACCTATCGTGCGGCAAAACTCAATCCACATTTAGGGGCTGATGTTTCCAAGCAAACTCCTGGTATTGTACTTATTGATGAAATTGATTTACACCTACATCCCAAATGGCAACGTCGAGTAGTAGAAGATTTAAAAAGAACGTTTCCCAAAATTCAATTTTTTGCAACTACACATTCACCATTTATTATTCAGTCTTTAAGAGATGGAGAACTGATTGATCTCAATAACTCCGATTTAATACCAGCAGCAGAATATGAAAACAAATATACGGAATATATTATGGAAAATGTTATGCACGTTCCTAATACAAATAGAAATGAACGACATCAACAGATGATGAACGTTGCAGAAAGATACTATCAGATATTAGAAAATGCTAACAATACATCACCAGAAGAATTGGAAAAATTAAAAACAAAACTGGATGAATTAATAGAACCATATAGTGATGATGTTGCCTATTATGCTTTTTTGAAAATGAAGCGTTTAGCAAAATTAGGAGAATAATCACAGTGCGTCCAGTCAAACGTGGAAGTATACCAAGTGATCCAAAAACAGGTCAAAAAATTATTTTCAGGAAATTTCAGGATGCTAAACCACGTATTGTCGAAAGAATAGGTCATTATTGTTGCTATTGCGAAAAACCCGTAACAAATGTTCGTGATGTTGAGCATATTTTACCAAAACAGCATTATCCAAGACTACAAATTATTTGGCATAACTTTTTGATTTCATGTAGAGTTTGTAATGATATTAAAGGACATTCTTTAATCAGAAGAAAAAACTTTTATTGGGCTGATGTAGATAATACATTCCGCATCTTTGAATATCATCCTGTAAGCGCAGAGGTAAAGGTAAATTCCTTGCTTTCTGATCCAGAAAAAGTAATAGCAAAAAACACATTAGATTTAGTTGGCTTAGATAGAAAACCTGGACATCCTAAAATTACTCCAGCAGATGAGCGTTGGAAAGAACGGTTTGTCACTGTAGGAATAGCTCAAGAAGCATTATCTGACTTACAAAATAATGATACTCCTGAAATGAGAAAACAAATCGTTCGTACTGCTCAAGGTCAGGGATTTTGGTCTATTTGGATGACTATCTTCAAAGATGATCCTGATATGCTACAACGCTTTATTTCAGCATTTCCTGGTACTTGTGGAGATTGCTTTGATGTGCAAGGAAAAACTATTCCGCGTCCGAAAGGAAGAATATGAATAACCCTACTACATCATTAAATGAAGTCAAAACGGCATTAAAACAAATCTGGGGTTATGATGATTTTCGTCCACCACAGGGAGAAATTGTCAATAGTTTATTATCACAAAAAGATGCTTTAATAATTATGCCGACAGGAGGTGGAAAGTCGATTTGCTTTCAACTTCCTGCATTGCTAAAAACTGGATTAACTTTAGTAGTTTCTCCCTTGGTAGCACTAATGGAAAACCAAGTAGAAGAACTCAAACGGCAAAATCAAAAAGCAGCACTTTTACATAGTGAATTATCTACATCCCAACGTCGTGCAACATTGCAAGCTTTGGAAAAACAACAATTAAGATTATTATATTTATCACCAGAAACTTTACTCAGTCCCCCGGTTTGGGAAAAATTATCTCATCCCCAATTACAAATTAATGGAATTATCCTTGATGAAGCTCATTGTTTAGTACAATGGGGTGATACTTTTCGTCCAGCTTATCGGCGTTTAGGTGCAGTTCGTCCAGCGTTATTAAAATCAAAACCACCGGGAACTAAAATTAGTTTAGCAGCTTTTACTGCAACCGCTGATCCTTCAGCACAAAAGATTATTTCTACAGTTTTACAATTACAACAACCTGATAGTTATAAACTTAATCCTTATCGTCATAATTTACATCTTAGTGTTAAAATTGCTTGGACACCAAAGGGAAGAAAACAACAATTATTAAAGTTTATTCAAAATCGACCAAATCAGGCTGGTTTAATTTATGTCCGCACTCGGAGAGATAGCGAGAATTTAGCCCAGTGGTTAACAGAAATGGGGTATAAAACCGCTAGTTATCATGCAGGATTAGGTGCAACAGAAAGACGTGCGGTGGAAGCAAGTTGGTTAGGTGGAAAAATACCCTTTGTGGTTTGTACTTGTGCTTTTGGAATGGGGATTAATAAAAGTGATGTGCGGTGGGTGATTCATTTTCATACACCACATTTATTATCTGAATATGTGCAAGAAATAGGACGTGGGGGAAGAGATGGAAAACCAGCAGAAGCATTAACTTTAATCAGTGAACCAACGGGATTTTTAGATCCTGAAGATAAACAAAGACAGCAATTTTTTCAAGAACAAATGTTAAAGCAACAACAAAAAGCGCAACAATTAGTGAAAAAGTTACCGCAACAAGGAGAAGTTGCATCTGTTATCAAACAATTTCCTGATGCTGCAACGGCACTTTCTTTACTTCATAGTAGCGGACAATTGCAATGGCTTGATCCTTTTCATTATGCGATTTCTACAAAGTCAGGAAGTCAGCCACAAATGCAATTACAAGCTGCTAAACAAATGAGTGAATATCTGAATACTAAAAAGTGTCGTTGGCAATTTTTGTTAAATGCTTTTGGTTTTGGGAAAGAAGCAGAAAATTGGCGTTGTGGACATTGTGATAATTGTAAGCATCAATAATTTTAGACTAGAGATTCTAAAAAAGGACGCATTCCCCCATTGTATTGTTGGATATATGGAATTTTTAGCACATATCAAATATGTTTACTTAATAAATATGATCAATCACAATTGATCATATTCATCTGGTTCTATATCAGGAACTTTATTTAAAACTTGCTGAAATTTATCCCAACTACCATGTTTGGCTTTTTCATCAATATAATCTTTTGTCATCCATGCTGAAACTTGTGCTGATAGTGCAATGGAAACAAGTTGTTCAAGAGACATATTTTCTTTATTTGCTAAGGCTTCAACTTGTTTATATAAAGAATCAGGAATTTGCACGTTTAAGTTACTCATGATATTTCTCCTACGATTTGTAAAAATTCTTTGGGTAATACAACTTTAATGCCAAATTTATCTGCTGGCTTTAAATCTTTTTGATTGTAAGTAATAATAAAATCAGCTTGTGATTCTACGGCTAAATCTATGATAAAGTCATCATTTGGATCGATGGCTATTGGTCGCCATAAATAAAAAATGGTACGTTTATTGGCAATGGCACAAATAGCTTCTATAATGTTATTAATATCTTCATCATTTAAAGTTAATAGGTCTTTTTCTCGTTTGAGAATTGCTTCATACTCGAAGATTAAGGTAGTAGAAATATTTAATTGCCAACGGGTATCGTTAAGTATTGTTAACAGCCTATAGGATGCGCCACGACTTGATATTAGTCCTGATAATAGCACATTTGTATCTAATACAATTTGGTATGGAATTGTCATTTTCTTATAGTTGCTGGACGCTTTGCACTGTTGGCACACGGCTTTGTTTGATATTGTAAAGGACGGGGAAACCCCGCCCCTGCGTTAAAATTGCTGTAAAAAGCGCAAATCGCTATTATACAAACGGCGAATATCATCAATTTGATGTAAAACCATTGCAAAGCGTTCTACACCAAAACCGGCAGCAAAACCACTATAAACTTCTGGATCATAACCGACGGATTTCAGTACATTGGGGTCAACCATTCCGCAACCCATGACTTCTAACCAACGTCCATTCCACTGCAAATCTACCTCAGCAGAAGGTTCGGTAAAGGGGAAATAACTGGCACGGAAACGAATTGGTAAATCGCCAAACATTGCTTGTAAAAATACTTTAACTGTGCCTTTGAGGTCTGTGAAAGTCATTCCTTGATCGATCGCTAAAAGTTCAATTTGATGGAAAACGGCGGAGTGGGTTGCATCGACATCATCTCTTCGGTAAACCCGTCCTGGGGCAACAATTCTAACTGGTGGTTCTTCTTTTTCCATGTAGCGAATTTGCACCGATGAGGTATGAGTCCGCAGCAAATTACCATCTGGGAGGTAGAAGGTATCTTGCATATCACGGGCTGGATGGTCTGGTGGGGTATTCAGGGCTTCAAAATTGTAGTAATCTGTTTCCATCTCCGACCCTTGGGCGACGGTGTAACCCATGCCGACGAAGATATCCAATGCCTGGTCAATGATGCCGTTGAGGGGATGTATGCGACCTTGGGGACGATAAATACCGGGCATTGTCACATCTAAAGTTTCCGCCTCTAGCTGTGCTTCAATTTGAGCAGATTCTAAAGTGGTGCGTTGTTGGTCAAGGCTGTTTTGGATGGCTTCTTTAACTGTATTAGCGATCGCACCAATTTTGGGACGTTCCTCCGCACTCATCTGTCCCATACTGCGTAACAGCGCCCCTAATTGACCTTTTTTGCCCAAATAGTTAACTCTAAGTTCCTCTAGGCGTTCCAGGGTATCAGCAGATGCGATCGCACTTTCTCCCTCTTGTCGCAATGCTAAAAGTTGTTCCTCTAAATTGCTAGTCATTAGTTATTAGTCATTTGTGATTAGTCTATAGTTTATAGTCCCCAGCAGCCGACAGAGGGTGTAAACGACCATGATTATATGGCATTATTCCCACTGCCCTAGTTTTTAGCAACTATATCTCCTGCTTCCTGCCTCTTTGTACTAGCATGGATATAAGACAATAGAACCTAATCTAGATATCCGATCATAGAAATTTTATATTCTCTCTTGTGACCAAAAACACTGACAATAGACATTTAACTCATTATTAATGACTAATCACCAATTACCCAAAAACCAATGACCAATCACACATGAAATTACTAATTAGCAATGATGACGGTGTTTCCGCTTTGGGTATACGCACCTTAACCAACTGTTTAGCAGAAGCTGGTCATAACGTTACCGTAGTTTGTCCAGATAGAGAGCGATCGGCCACCGGACACGGATTAACCTTACACCAACCAATTCGTGCCGAAATAGTTGAATCTGTTTTTCATCCCGCCGTCAAAGCTTGGGCTTGTGATGGGACACCTTCCGATTGTGTAAAACTAGCATTGTGGGCTTTGCTAGATTCCCCTCCTGACTTGGTATTATCTGGAATTAACCAAGGTGCCAATTTAGGAACCGAAATTCTGTATTCAGGAACTGTTTCAGCGGCTATGGAAGGTATGATAGAAGGCATTCCTAGTATTGCGCTGAGTCTTACCAGTCATACTCATAGAGACTTTCACCCAGCTGCCAACTTTGCCAAACTCTTAGTTGCACAGATAGCAGCAGCACCTCTACCAGACTTAATGTTACTTAATGTCAATATTCCTCCCATAGCCTGGGAAGAAATTGCTGGTGTCACTCTCACCCGTCAGGGAGTGCGTCGCTATGTTGATGTTTTCGACAAACGAGTTGATCCTCGTGGCAAAACCTATTACTGGTTAACTGGTGAGGTTTTAGAGGATGTTGAACCACCATCTGGGTTAAATTTATCTCCTGACATTCCCATTGATGTCAATGTTGTCCGTAATAACTACATCAGTATTACTCCATTGCAATACAATCTTACGTATGCTAATGGGCTAGATAAACTATCTACAAGGGAATTTAAATTTCCGTAAATTTTGCAGAGTCTGCTCAACATTTAGCATTCATTAAATTTACCGCCCTACAACTGAAAGTTGCGAATTTAGGAGATATACTGGGATAACTAAATACACATAAATTCTGTTAGATCGAAATTTGTAATATATATTATTACAATATAGTTACAATAAAAATTTATCAAGGTATACATTTTTACTATTAGAATTGTTATACCCAAGGTTAGTCAGACAGCATAAACTGAAAAAATAAAAAGCATTTTTTGATTGATAGCTAGCTCAGTCCAGCAACCAACACCCATGTCTAGGATAGAGAATCAATTTACAGTCGAATTTTGGGGCGTTAGGGGCAGCATCCCCTGTCCAGGTTCAAATACCGTCCGCTATGGCGGTAACACTCCTTGCGTTGCAATGCAAGCGGGTGGTAAAAACTTAGTTTTTGATTGTGGTACGGGAGTACACGTTTTGGGACAATCTTTATTGCCCCAAATGCCAGTAGAAGGTCATATATTCTTCACTCACTCCCATTGGGATCATATGCAGGGGTTTCCTTTCTTTACCCCAGCCTTTATCAAAGGTAATAAGTTTCATATCTATGGAGCGATCGCACCCGATGGATCAACAATTGAGCAACGGCTCAATGACCAAATGCTTCATCCCAACTTCCCCGTTCCATTGCAGATTATGCAGGCTAATTTGGAATTTCACAACATTAAAGCCGGCAAACCAATCTACATTGACGACATTATCATAGAAACTGCACCGTTAAACCATCCCGGTGAAGCCGTAGGATATAGAGTGAACTGGCGAGGTGGAGCCGCTGTTTACATCACAGATACAGAACATTTTCCTGACAAATTAGATGAAAATATCCTCTGGCTATCACGGGATGCCGATATTTTAATTTATGATTCCACCTACACTGACGAAGAATACAACTCTCCACAATCACCAAGAATTGGCTGGGGACATTCTACTTGGCAAGAAGCTGTCAAAATAGCACAAGCAGCAAACGTCAAAACCCTAGTCATTTACCACCATGATCCAGCCCATAATGACGATTTTTTAGATGATGTAGGCAAACAAGCATTTGATAAATTTCCTGGCGCAATCATGGCAAAAGAAGGATTAGTACTGCCAATTCCTGTCTTAGATCCTGTATCAAAATCCTTTCCTCTGAGAAAGTAAGTAAATCTCTCATTGATAATTAAATAAGTCCGTACACTTATTGACAAATATCTATAGGTGTATTATGTATAAGCCTAATAAATTAATCAAAAAATTAGGTCTTTCTGTAAAAACGATTCAGCAAAAATTTATTCTTAATATTTCTGCCTCCTATTCCTCTGTCCTCTGCCTTTCTTCCGTCATTTGTAGATTTTAGATTAGATTGGTGATCAGAGAGCTAACAGCGCCACAGCCTGCCTATTGGTGAAGTGGCAATTACTGGTAGATCAGCTTTTTGGCTTCACCAGCAGGTCAAACAAGCCTCTAGAAGCCTCTCAAGCTGCTGAGAGTAGGAAACATCCTACCGCAAAAATATAAGCAATTGAGAGGTCGCCAAGCGCTGATAGCTAAAAATAAACCTAAAATCCCAGAATCCACGTGCTAAATTTGTCTCAAAATGGGTGTTCTGTGTGGGTTGCTTCTTCGACCAAATTGGCTCGAACACCGACTGCGATCGCTCTTGGTAAATTTGATGGTGTTCATATTGGTCATCAAAAGGTAATTCAACCAGTTTTGCAGTCAGCAAGGGGTGAAAGTGGGCGAGGAGATAGGGAGAAATTACTAGAAAATTCACCTGTTCACCCCTCAACATTGGCATCATCCCCAGAACATACATACTCAACAGTTGTCACCTTTGATCCTCATCCCCAGGAGTTTTTTACAGGTCAACCACGTGCTTTGTTGACACCACTGGATGAAAAAGTTCAACAATTGCGATCGCTTGGGGTAGAACAACTCGTATTATTACCCTTCGACAAAGAACTATCGGCCCTATCTCCCCAAGACTTCGTAGCCAAAATACTTGTCCAACAACTCAAATGTCAAAAAATCAGCGTTGGGCAGGATTTCTGTTTTGGGAAAAAACGCATGGGTACTGCCCAAGATTTGCAAATACTTGCTGCCAAGTACGATATACCTGTAACCATTGTTCCGCTACAAACTGATACAGGCGAATTACCCAAAAATAGCAATTGTATCAACACCGAACCAATTGAGGATGGTCGCATTAGCACCTCATTAATCCGCCAAACCTTAGAATCAGGCGATATTCAACGAGCCAACCGCTTACTAGGAAGACCTTATACCCTAACCGGATTAGTCATACAAGGTCAACATTTGGGGAGAACCATTGGCTTTCCCACCGCCAACCTGCAACTACCAACAGATAAATTTTTACCACGTCAAGGAGTTTACGCAGTACGAGTAGTCATCCTCAGCGAAACGCCAGACAATCTTCCTACTCAGAATTTAGGTGTAATGAATATCGGCAATCGCCCCACTGTCAACGGTACTCATTCCTCAGTAGAAGTACACTTGTTGGATTGGTTTGGTGATTTATATGGAAAAAACTTGGTAGTGCAGTTAGTAAAATTTCTGCGCCCCGAACAAAAATTTCCTTCCCTAGAAGCCCTAAAAACCCAAATCCAACTTGACTGCACAGTAGCCAGAGAAATTTTAAATCCACAATGCTGAATTTGGAATGTTAATTGGGAACAATGTATGGTATAGGGTGATTGGTAATAGGTGATTGGTGATTGGAGGTATGAAAAAAATAAATATTCCCCTCATCTTTCCCCAATTCCCAGTCCCTAGTACCAATTCCCCAACCCCCAGTGCATGAGAGACAAAATTGACGCTTTAACACAAAATCTGGCTCGTACCATCGTTGGTAAAAATGAAGCAATACATTTAGTGATAATTGCTTTATTGAGTGGTGGTCATGCCTTGCTAGAAGATGTTCCTGGGGTGGGTAAAACCCTGCTCGCCAAATCTTTAGCCCGGTCTGTAGATGGTAAGTTTCAACGGTTACAGTGTACCCCCGATTTATTGCCAACTGACATCACTGGTACTAATATTTGGAATCCTAAAAGCGGCGAATTTAGTTTTCTCCCTGGGCCAATATTTGCCAATGTGCTTTTAGCTGACGAAATTAACCGTGCTACCCCCCGCACCCAGTCAGCTTTGCTGGAAGTAATGGAAGAAAATCAGGTAACAGTTGATGGTGTCTCCCGTGCAGTTCCTCAACCATTTTTTGTCATTGCTACCCAGAACCCCATTGAGTACCAAGGTACTTTTCCACTGCCCGAAGCACAAATGGATAGGTTTATGCTGTCTTTAAGCTTGGGCTATCCTTCCGAGTCAGACGAATTGGGAATGTTGCAAAATCTGCAAAATGGAATTCAGGTGGCTGATTTGCAGCCTTGTATCACCTTGGCAGAAATAGCTCAGTTACGCCAACTTTGTTCGCAGGTAAAAGTAGAAACATCATTGCAACAATACATTTTAGAATTGGTGCGAGCAACTAGAGAGGATGAAGAAATCACTCTTGGTGTTAGTCCTCGTGGGACTGTGGCATTACAAAAAGCCAGTCAAGCACGAGCTTTTATGTTAGGACGAGATTATACTATTCCCGATGATGTGAAGTTTCTCGCACCTCACGTTATGTCTCATCGCCTGATTCCTAGAGGTGGCAGGAATGCCAGGACTATAGTAGATCGTTTATTGCGATCGCTCCCCATTCCTTAAATAATTGTAGTATCCGGGAGGTAGAACCTCCCAATGGGCATTCCCAGTCTCTGATTGGGAACAAGATAAACGAGATAAATAATTTTGCAAACAGTTTTGATAGCTGGGGATATCTCTACGACGGCCTATACCTATGCAATATAATTAAATTATTGTCAAATATGAAAAAATAACCTTGACCTATGCAAAAAATTATTATCAAAAACTTCGGTGCAATTCAAAATGCAGAAATAGAAGTCAAGAAAATATTAGTTTTGATTGGTGAACAAGCCAGCGGTAAAAGCACGATTGCTAAATTAATTTACTTTTTTAAATCATTAAAAGAAGATATATTTAGTCACATTTATCAGGATACACAGAAAGATTATTTTGATATTGATTCCGATCTCATATCTCCTATAAAAGAAAAATTTTATAACTTCTTTGATTTTACATTTCAGTTACCTAACTTTGAAATAACATTTTATTATAATCTGGAACAAGATAAATACTTAACCTTAACTCTTAATAATGAAAAAAGATTGCTCTGTCTATTAAGTGATAATCTATTGACAGAAAATTTTAAAGATTCTTTAATTCAGACAAAAAAGAGCTTTCAACAATTGTTAAATATAGATAAAGACCAATTTGATAAATTACGAAATATAATTTATATTACATATATCAACAGGCTTCATGAATTATTAGATGAAATTTTTGAAATTAAACAAGCCAATTCATTATTTATAATTTCCGGCAGAAATGCTACAGTTAGTTATTCTAATCTTTTTGAGAAATATTTATTTGCAATTGTTCAGAGAAGTGCAAAGGAAAACAGAAAAGAAGTTTTTCTTAACAAGGAATACTCAATAGATGAAAATTTAATGTTAAATTTTATCGAAAGAGTTGAAACAATTAAAGAACATTTTAAGCATTTTGGTAATTTTCAAGGATTAATGGAAATTTACCAAAATAAAATAACAAATAAAATACATTTCATTAAAAACAAAATGAATGAAATTTTGAAAGGAGAATATCAAATTGATCAGATGGGAGAAAAAATTGTCTTTAATAATGAGAAAAACGATTATATCTATCTTTCTCATGCTTCATCAGGACAGAAAGAGTGTATAAGGATATTACAAGATATTTTTCTTAATATCCTTGAAAATGTAAAAATATTAAGAATAATAGAAGAACCAGAAGCACATTTATTCCCTGTTGCACAAAAGCAACTGATTGAGTTATTAGCTTTAATGGTTAATCATAATGATGATAACCAACTCATTATTACTACTCATAGTCCTTATATATTAACAGTTTTTAATAATCTCCTTTTTGCAAACAGAGTAGTTGAAAAAAATCCATCAGCAGAATCTGAAGTAACGCAAATAATTCCTAAAGATTGTTGGCTTGATGCTCATGATTTTTCAGCTTATTCATTAGGTAATCAATCTTTTGTTGAGGATAAAAATTATTGTGAGTCCATTTTTAATATGGAAAAAGGTACTATTCAACAAAATTATTTGGATACTGTTTCCGAAATTTTAGGTGGTGATTTTCAGACTTTGTACAGTATTCACGCTAGAACTTTTGCAAGAAGATGAGCAAGTTTGAAGACATCAAAGAACATTTATCAAATAATTTCACTAATTTTTCTGATTTTCTAGAAATTGAATTGAAAGCAGAGTTTTCAGTAATAGATTATCAGGGACAATCTTTTATCATTATCAATATTCAGTTTGATGATAATACATTTATGATTAAACTAAATGGTGTTGAGACTGTGATAAAAAGCTTTGATAGCACTAAATTATTTAATGTAAGCAATGCTAAAATAGTTGGCTTTATTCCTATTGATGGAAAAAAAGGACTTTTAGGATTTGGTACTTCTCATTGCGATTTTGTATTTTTTGATGAAACAGATTTTTGTTTTGTAGAATTTAAATTGAATGCAACAAGTGTCAGAAAAGTAAATAAAAATAGGATAGATGCTATTGGGCAATTAAAAAATACTATTTATTTGTTTGATCAAAACTTAGAGAAAAACTACGAAGGTTTAAATTTAGAAGCTTATATTTGCACTCCTGAATTTTACCTGACGGGATGACGAAATAGTCTAAAAAGCTTATCAGATGCAGATTGTACCGATTTATGGTAAAAAAGATAGATATACTTTTCTCAATAAGGAGTATCTATTGATAATGTTACCTGAATTTTACAAAACACACCTAAAAAGTCAATTGAATCTGGCAGAATATATCTTGCTCAAAATTATGATTATTCTGCTGCAATCA
>NZ_JAYGGY010000090.1:0-76023 GCF_034931625.1 Anabaena cylindrica UHCC 0172
AATCCTTAAATCCTGGATATCCTGATTCAGACATTTTCCCTAACTAGCAACTTACATTATTAATAAAAATATGCACACAGATACGATATTCTATCAAATCTTTCTCACCTTCCACACCCTATTATTTGAACTACTTGGACAACCCACAGAAAATGCCAAAAGCTATAACTTCACATCTGTCGAAGTCAAAGAAAAAGCTTTTCGATTTGATGGGATTTTCATGCCAGATAGTTTAGAAAAGCCCATTTATTTTGTAGAAGTTCAATTCCAAAACAAACCAGAATTCTACTGGGAATTAATTACAGAAATCAACATTTATCTCAATCAATACAAACCCGCACAAGATTGGCAAGCAGTAGCTTTATTTGGTAAACGTAGTTTGGATGTAGAAATATTAACTCCCTTCCAGCAAGAATTAGTTAATAGTGGTCGCATTCAAAGAATTTATTTAGATGAAATCCCAACAGGTTCAATCGGTATGGGATTGATTGAGTTAATTCTGAGTAAAGAAACCCAAACACCAGAATTAGTTAAAAACTTAATGCAAAGAACCAAAACAGAGATTAGCAACAACACAGAAAGACAAGGTATTATAGATTTATTAGAAAGTGTTTTGGTGTCAAAATTCTCACAATTAAGCCGTCAGGAGATTGAAGCGATGTTTTTAGTCAGTGATATCAAGCAAACAAGGGTATATCAAGAAGCAAGGCAAGAAGGTAAACAAGATGAAGCGACAAGCTTACTACTGCGAATATTATCCAAGAGATTTGGGAAATTGAGCGATAATAACCTACAAAATATCAAAAATCTAACAATAGAGCAACTAGAAGACCTGGGAGAAGCATTGTTAGATTTTGTGGACATTAACGACCTAGAACAATGGCTCAAATCCCACATAGAATTATAGAAAATGCACACAGACCTGATATTTTTAGTGAATGGTATCAAGCAAACAAGAGTATATCAAGAAGCAAAGCAGGAAGAAGCAACAAACTTACTGGTACGTCAGTTATCCAAGCGATTCGGAAAATTGAGCAGTAATTACATCGAAAATATCAACAAACTCACCATAGAACAACTAGAAGACCTGGGAGAAGCATTATTTGATTTTGTGGACATTTCTGACCTGGAACAATGGCTAAAAACCCACACAGAGAAGTAAGTGATTAACCCAAATTGCTAATTAGACCAGAGAAATGTAATCAGGTGCAAGGAGGAAAAGGTATTGATAGGTAAAAACCCTTTGTAGGGATAATTAATGAATTATCCCTACGTCTTGTTTGGAGATGTATACTGCCCGATTACAAGTAATTTAATTTACTTTGCAGTAGCAGGTTTCAGAGACAACAACATTTCCATTTGACTGGTAGATTTATCAGGGCTATTCACAGTCACACCAATACCACGAATGGAACTCAGGATAGCACTAGCTTCGGGAGGAAGAGGTTGACCTGCTGTGGCAAAACGAGTAATCAGGGATGTGGTGTTGTCCATATCTAAGTAAAAATAGCCTGCGTTGGGTTTTTGCAAAGAACCTGTTACGGATTTAAAGGTGTCCGTGTTATCGAGAGATTGACCTTTTTTATCTGCTAGGGTTTCGCCAACGGGTCCGCCAATAGCGAGAAATACGGTGTCCTGATCTAGCCAACCATGTGCTACTAAAGCGCCTTGCTGGGGTATTTGCCATTCTGTGATATTTTTACCACCAATGCTTTTTTGAGCAACGTTGAGAGATTGTTTTTTGGCTAAATCATCTAATTTAGTGAAGGTGGCTTCGGCTGTTTTGCGATCGCTCGTATCAAATACTATCGCTCCCCCAAATCCTACATTAGCTAACCATCCTTGACTTGATTTCACAGCACCCAAAGCAAATTCTTGATTCATCCAACCAAAAATATCTTTATCTAAATCAAGATTGGCAAATTGTTGTAGTTGTCCGCGAGTCTGTTCAATTACTTGCTTCAGTTCAGGATAATCTTTTGACTGTTCTACCAAAGTTTGCCAACTACGATTAATATTCTGTCCAGTGACTAAAGCAAAGGTATCGCTAGGAAATTGTCCCACTATCTTGGCAGGAGTCGTTTGATACTGAAATTTGCTCAGTTGCGGATCTAAATTCACTACAGCTTTTAACCGCAATCCTGCATCATCAACACCAATACCTGCTACCATCGACTTTACTTGTTTAAGTTGTGCCAAGGTTTGGGGAGGTAATGGCCTAGCTTGAGGATTTAATGCTGTTAATTGCTGTGCCATATTGGCGTAATCAGGAACATAAATTTGAGCAAGGCTGTTTTTTACATCCACACCTTTGGAGAGAATGCTGCTTGCACCTTCTTTAGTCGCAAAAGAAGGTTCACCTTTATAAGTGTCAATAGCTTTTTCTAAAGCTTGTTTTTCTGGTGCTAACAGCAACTGGCTATTATTCAAAACCGTTGTGTATGTCGATTTACCCTTACTTTTACTAGCAATAATTTTCTGACCTTTATAGTCTGATTCCTCAGTTTGCAGGTTTTTTTGCTCTTTCAATTTCTTAGAAAAATTCAAAGCACTGAGTTTATCCTTAATACCTACTACTAACAGGATATTTGGCTCTTGTTTTGGCTTAATAGGTGCATTCGGCGGAGTTGGTGTAGGCGGAGTTGGTGTAGGCGGAGTTGGTGGTAACACAGCAATCATCACACCACCTACCCAAGGCTTAATGTCTGTTTCGTAAGAAATATTACTACCACTTAATAGTTCTTTATTGACATCTTCTAGACTTTTTGTTATTAGCTGTTGGGCTTGTGGATTACCAAATTGCCGTAACTTATTCCAAGATTGATCATCTGTATTGATATAAGTTGCGATTAAGGCATTAGCCGGTACTACTTTAGCACTGCCCAGAGGACTGGAACTATCTCCCGTAGGAGATTTTAAATACATATAAACTGCAATACCTCCAGCCACGACTATAGCAGTACTAATAGCAGGAACTAAAAACTTTGATTTACTTTCAGGCATTGTTATTGTCCTCTTTTGAGCAAATAAATTATTATCAGGCAGTTAAAACAGTGATAGTCAATATAGCAATCCTATTTGAGTTGATTGATTGGTGGGGGCAGGGAATAGGGAAAAGAAAGCGTTCATAAATCATTTAGGATTGCTATATTTAGGATTTTTATCACCGATTTCCACTAATTTAGCGGTTTTTACTGATAAAATTAGTGTTTATACACACGCAGAATTTGTAGTGGCTCTAAAAAAGACTTCACTAGAGTCAGGAGTCAATCCGCAAATGGTATCTTAGTTGATATCCAAAAAATAGTCGGACTCTTAGCCACAAGCTATTCTAAGCTAGAAGAATGATCGATAGTATTTGTGCTTAACAGAAATCTATTGCCTAACGGCACGCTACGTGAACACAGCGCGGTGCAAGACACTCTTGTCCCGAAGATGTAAAAGTGCAAAATATCAGATGACATCAAAACATCGAGACTTGGGAGCAAAATGAAAAGGTTAATACCAATCATCCCATCCCAGAGAAAAATCCTCATCAAATAATCATATTGATTGGGGATACGCATCTACGATGCCGACGGCAAGCGTAGCTATCGGTATTTTTATGAAAGTTTCAGGATTACAAGGTCAGTAATTATCAATGTTGCATTCTTATTTTGATACAGAGAATAACGGACACAAATCGTTTGAGTTGCCAGGGGCTAAACCACACTACAACCCTGACAAACCCGGACAGGTAGAGCATATTTTTCTCGACCTGAGTTTGGATATTCCGAACCAAAGTTACTATGGCAATTGTAGTATTAGATTATTGCCTATCCGTAATAATATTGAGCGTTTGACCTTGGATGCTGTAAACCTGAATATCCAATCTGTACAGGTAGACGAAGTACCGCAAAAGTTTGAATATGATGGAGAAAAGCTGGCAATTCAACTGTCTCAACCAACTCAGACAGGTAAGAGATTGTTGATTGCGATCGCTTACTCAGTGGAAAAACCCCAGCGGGGAATTTACTTTATTCAACCAGATAAACACTATCCAGACAAACCCACCCAAGTCTGGACTCAAGGAGAAGACGAAGACTCTCGTTTTTGGTTTCCCTGTTTTGACTACCCAGGACAGTTATCAACTTCGGAAATTCGAGTTCGTGTTCCCAAATATCTGATTGCTATTTCTAATGGTGAATTGATCCACACCCAAGAAAATGGCAATGATAAAATTTACCATTGGTTACAGCAGCAAGTTCATCCTACTTACTTGATGACATTAGCGGTAGGTGACTTTGCCGAAATTCGAGACGAGTGGCAAGGTAAACCCGTCACCTACTACGTAGAAAAGGGCAGGGAAGCAGATGCTAAACGTAGCATGGAAAAAACCCCCCGCATGATCGAATTTTTGAGTGAAAAGTATGGTTATCCATACCCTTTTCCCAAATATGCCCAAGTTTGCGTCGATGACTTTATTTTTGGAGGTATGGAAAACACCTCCACAACTCTCTTAACCGACCGCTGTTTACTAGATGAAAGGGCAACATTAGATAACCGCAATACAGAAAGCTTAGTTGTCCATGAACTCGCACACCAGTGGTTTGGTGATTTGCTGGTAATTAAACATTGGTCTCACGCTTGGATTAAGGAAGGAATGGCTTCCTATTCTGAAGTCATGTGGACAGAACATGAATATGGTATCCAGGACGCAGCCTATTATCGCTTATTGGAAGCTCGAAGTTACTTGAGCGAAGATAGTAGTCGCTATCGTCGGCCAATGGTAACTCATGTTTACCGGGAAGCAATTGAGCTTTATGACCGCCATATTTACGAAAAAGGATCTTGTGTTTATCACATGATTCGTACAGAATTAGGAGATGAATTATTTTGGCAAGCCATTCAAACCTTTGTTAATGATTATGCTCATCAAACTGTAGAAACAGTAGATTTATTAAGGTCAATTGAAAAAGCAACTGGACGAAATCTCACGTTTCTGTTTGACCAGTATGTTTATCGCGGTGGTTATCCCGATTTTAAAGTTGCTTACTCTTGGGATGGAGATGCGAATTTAGCTAAGGTGACGGTGACTCAAACCCAAGCCAGTACAGATAATAATGGGCAGAAGGATTTATTTGATCTGAAAATTCCCATCGGTTTTGGTTATACTCAGCCAAAATTAGAACTCAAAAGTTTCACTGTGCGTGTGAATGAACGAGAACAAAGTTTCTACTTCCCATTGACATCAAAACCTGATTTTATCAGCTTTGATGTGGGTAATAATTACCTGAAAACTGTGGCTTTAGAATATCCAGTCCCAGAGTTGAAAGCACAGTTAGAATTTGACCCAAATCCCATTTCTCGCATCTATGCGGCTGAAGCTTTAGCTAAAAAAGGCGCATTAGAATCGACAAAAGCACTATCAGCAGCTTTAGAAAATGATTCCTTTTGGGGTGTGCGTGTAGAAGTGGCTAAACAGTTAGCAGAAATTAAGTTAGATCAAGCTTTTGATGCTTTAGTTTCTGGTTTGCAAGACCAAAGTCCTTATGTACGTCGTGCGGTGGTAGAGTCTCTATCTCAAATCAAAACTCATACTAGTTATAAAGCTGTGAAAAGTTTTGTGCAGGATGGTGATGCCAGCTACTATGTGGAAGCTGCTGCTTGTCGTACCATTGGCACAATTGCAGCTGCTAATTTGGAAGATAAACCCCATGAAGATAAGGTTATCAAGCTGCTAAAATCTGTTTTGGAAGAAAAGGCCGGTTGGAACGAAGTGGTACGGAGTGGCGCAGTTGCTGGACTGGCTGAATTGAAAACTTCTGAAACGGCTTTGAATTTGCTGATTGAATACACCAAACTGGGCATCCCCCAACCGTTACGACTAGCGACAATTCGTGCTTTAGGAAAAATTTCTGTTGGTCAAACTCCTGCTAATTTAGAACGAATTTTAGCCCGATTGGCAGAAATAGCTAGAGAAACGTTCTTTTTGACACAGGTGGCAGTGGTGTCAGCATTAGGACAAATGGAAACTCCCAAAGCGATCGCTATTTTACAATCTTTAGCTAATCAAACAGCCGATGGGCGTGTTCGTCGTTATGCTGAAGAAGAAGTTTCCAAAGTCCAAAAGAATATTGGCCCAGAAAAAAGCTTGCGTCAAATGCGTGAAGAACTCGACCAACTCAAACAACAAAATCAGGAACTAAAAAGCCGCTTAGAAACTTTAGAGGCCAAATCAAAGTAAACTCAATATCCTCAATTATTCCTGAATAACAACCAGATTCCCGACTTCTTGGAGATTCGGGGATCTCAACCTTTTTAACTCAACAAATTACATAAAATATAAAATACTCCAGCTGGAGAACAAATGTTTGTACTTTTATAAAGTATAATTAAGAAAAAGATAAACAACTCTAGACAGTTGAAGTAGGCTTCTTTAGCCTGACATAGTGTCTGTCAATAGGCAAAGCTCAATACTTTGTCAACCAATTATCTATCGTAAAATTCCCAGTTGAAGAGGCAAATAAAGGCGTGGGTCAGTATCAACCTGCTCAACTAAAGCAGTATAATCCAGACGCGATCGCTCGTTACTATCGTTACCGTCCCTGGTTAGCTTGGGGCAGACTGCTAAGAATCATCCTCTCTTTTGCAGGATTTATACTCGGTCTCAAGTGGGATGAATGGCAAAATCAAGTTGAGCAGAACAAGGGGAAACGAGCTACCCAGTTGCGAGAACTGCTCACTCACCTTGGCCCTACATTTATTAAAGTAGGTCAAGCACTCTCCACCAGACCTGACCTAATCCGCAAAGACTTTTTAGTAGAACTGATAAAGTTACAAGACCAGTTACCACCCTTCGATAATGCCCTGGCTTACCACATTATTGAAACTGAACTCGACCGACCAATTCAGGAAATATTTAGAGAACTCTCACCCAAGCCAGTAGCAGCAGCCAGTTTAGGTCAAGTCTATCGGGGTCGTTTACTCAGTGGTGAAGAAGTAGCCGTAAAAGTTCAGCGTCCGCACCTACGTCCAGTCATTACAAAAGACTTGTATTTAATGCGCTGGGCAGCAGGTTGGCTAACACCTTGGTTGCCTCTCAATCTGGGTCACGACCTGACATTAATTGTGGACGAGTTTGGCACAAAACTATTTGAAGAAATAGATTACATCAACGAAGGTCGCAACGCCGAACAATTTGCCAATAACTTCCATGATGATCCTCACGTCAAAGTTCCGTCTATTTATTGGCGTTATACCAGTAATCATGTTTTAACTCTAGAATGGATTAACGGATTTAAACTCACCGATACACAAAGCATCCGCCAAGCAGGTTTAGATCCAGAAACAATTATCCAAATAGGTGTTACGACCGGATTACAACAGCTATTAGAACATGGTTTTTTCCATGCAGATCCCCATCCAGGTAATTTGTTTGCTGTCCCCGATGGTCGGATGGCTTACATCGACTTTGGCATGATGGATCAATTAGAGGAAACTACTAAAGAATCACTTGTAGATGCCTTAGTACATCTGGTAAATAAAGATTACACCGACTTAGCTGAAGACTTTGTCAAACTAGGCTTTTTAGCCCCAGATACAAATATTTGCCCCATTGTACCAGCATTAGAAGCCGTATTGGGAAATGCTATTGGCAAAAATGTCAAAGACTTTAACTTCAAAACCATCACTGATGAATTTTCGGAATTGATGTATGAATATCCTTTCCGAGTACCAGCCAAATTTGCTTTAATTATTCGTTCGCTGGTGACACAAGAAGGCATTGCTCTCAGCCTTAACCCCAACTTTAAAATCGTGGAAATAGGTTATCCCTACATAGCAAGGCGGTTGCTGACAGGGGAATCTCCCGCATTAAGACGGAGGTTGCTGAATGTATTATTTAAAAATGGTAAATTCCAGTGGCAGCGGTTAGAAAACTTAATTTCTATTGCTCGTACCGATGAGGAATTTGATGTTTTACCTACAGCGAAAATGGGCTTACAATTTTTACTATCTGAAGAAGGTAAATTCCTCCGTCGTGAGTTAGTTCTTGCCATTACCGAAGATGACCGCTTACATACTGAAGAAGTACAACGGCTATGGAATTTAGTCAAAGATGACTTACCACCAAATCGGTTATTAAATGTAGCAGTTGGCTTGTTAACAGAGTTATCTAGAGAAGGTGTAGCTGCTATTCTGCCCAAATAATCCCTCAGTAAATAAAAACGAATTTTAATAACAATCAGGAGTTTTAATGTACTATTACCCTCTACAACCACCTTACATTTCACTATTAATTGGTTTTCTCATCGCTTTAACTTCAGGTTTAGCCCTATCTGGCACATTAAAAGTAATTGTCCAAGAATGGCCAAAGGATAAGTCTAAAGATAAGTCATCTGAACAAAATACTAATGCCCGTTTCTTTTATAAACAATTGTTAGTGCCATTTATTGGTATTACGGGTGGTATTTGTTTATTTCTGTCTTCCGGTTTAGAGATATTTGGTTTTCCCTTTGGACTAGCTTTAGGTGTGGGTTTACCAATTAGTCTGCTAACTTGCTTATTTGTTTGGTGGCAGTTGGGAGGTATGCTAGATTATGTTAAAAGTCAAGGAATGCAATCTTTAGATTTAGATTCTTGGTCTTAACAAGAGAAGTTTATGCTTGTATCGAGATCCCTCCTAACCTCCTTAAACAGGGAATAACCTGCTCACAGTCCTCCTTAAAAAGGAGGATTTAGGAGGATCTAAAGTTTTTAATATATAGCGTTTCCTAATCACATGAGGTATATCATAGCCCTCTCCTCGCTTGCGGGGAGGGGGTTAGGGGTGGGGTTCTTGTACCTCACTCAACCGATAACCGCTATATCAGTCACCACTTTTCAAACACCCTCTAAAGTAGCTAGAGGATATCTAAAGATTTTTTGATCCATATTTGGACTGTGAAGAGTTACTTATTTCTCAGTTGTCTAACTTGGTTTTTAAGATTGTCAACAGTCTGCTGCCACTGACTTTTTTTCGCAGGTGTAGGAATAGCAGCGGGAGGTATACCAGGATTTAAATTACGATAATATTCCCAAGTTTCCCAATAGGGACAACCTGGTTGAATTTTAATTCCTGCCCAATGAAGATATTGTAGAGGTTGATTAACTGTTGGATCAAATAAAATATTACCTTGGGTCTGAAAATGTGGTGTTCCCCCCCAATTTCCTGGCGCTTTTCCTTCTCTACGAACGATGTTAAAACGATGGGGAATACGCTTAAGTAGCATATAATTGATAATTGGTTGGTCAGAAGTTTTTTCAGAAAAATCAAAATATTCTGGATGAGATGCACATTCAGCAAATGTTTCATACAAATCATTTTCGGAAATTAAGTTTTTCTTAGAACCCCAAAAACCACCATTAAAAATTTCTTTAACTTCGTCCTTTGTAAATACTTTATTTTCTATTACTTGGGAATTAAAAACATTTTTAATCCCTCCTAAATGTTGGTAATCACAACAGATAAAGTCAGTATTTTTCAAATAATTGAGATTATCAATTATTTTTTCAAAAACAACAATATCAGTATCAATATACAAAAATTCATCAAATTCTCCAAACCAGCAAGCTTGTTTACGAAATTGATTAGGACGAGCAAAAAACTGACCCCCAAAGGTTTCATATAATCTTTGAGAAAGACGAGCAATAAAATCTAGGTCTTCATAGATTTTTACGCCATAATTTTTACCCAAAATATCAGCAATAGCATGATAATTATCATCATAAGGAATCATGACTACTGGTGTATCAGCATCATATAAACGAATACTATTCAGGAGAGCAATCGCTTGCTCTGTCACCTTATCATTAGCAATGATATAAATTCCCCTATTCATTCAATTAAACCTCTAATTTTTAGCTAATTTCAACTTGTTTAAAATTCTTGTGCCTAAACTGGGAAGAGCATTATAAGCCTTAGCTTTAGTTGTGAACTTTGGCCGCTGTTCTGGTTCATGCAAATAGCGATAGTACAGAAAAATATCTCGATAAGGAAAATCAATATTTTCTCCAGTACAAACTCGATGGAATAATTTAGAAGATAACCCAATATAATGCAAATAAGTTAATCTGTTACCTTTGTCATAGAGAATTTGATCTCGGTTTTCAAAATGTAAAGAGGTTACAGAGCAACCAGTAGTTTTATCAGCAGGTAACTCCAGGGCAAAATTATAGTTAGATAGCCCTAATCGCATGACCATATAGTTGAGAATTGTTTGGTCAGGAGCCATATCATAAAGAACTTCTGCTTCTCCTTGACGCAAAAACTCTAGGATCATTTCTCTATTTTGTTCAGGAAATATATCTTTTTTAGAACCATAAAATCCAGAACAAAATATTTCCGTTTGCAACCGTTTTAGGGTAAACAATTCTTTTAATTTGCTTGATGATACACTGTAAACATGAGCTAAATCTTTAAATTGAAAATCATATACTACCCAATCATGATGATTTAGCTGAGTAAAAATATGATCTAATGGGCTCATTAATATAGTATCAGCGTCCATATAAACAAAGCGGTCAAAAGGAGCATCAAAAGCGCAGTAACGCCGATGAGTTCCTAGTCTGTGATATTTCTCGGTTCCTATTTTTTGCCAATGGGTTTGGGCGTTAGGATGGGTATCCCAAATCTCTTTGACAAATTTATCCCACTTTTGAATTGAATCTTGGTGATCATAAAGTGTCACATGAGGGCGGTGGACAAGTTCAGCAGCAATTTTTTCTGTATTGTGATCATAAGGATAGATACATACAGGCATTGTCTGACCATAAATTGCTTCTATACTGTTGATGAGGGCAATGAGTTGGTCATAAACTCGGTCATTAGCAAGTGTACAAATACCATCCATATATAAATCCTAAAATGTACATTTATCAATTTGAATTAAGAAAATTGAGTGACAAATTCTGATAACCAATTGAGTAAGTTTAGTTTGTGTAAAATAATTTGTCTGGCTTCAGCAATCGCATCTTTGGCAGCATACCAAGCATCAGGTGTAGATGTTATTTCTTGAATGTAAGCAATTCCTTTTTCATCTAAACTTGGTAATCTTAAAAAGCTTCCTGGTGGTAATAATTTATCTGCGGCTTGTCCACCATAATAAATTGGTAAACACCAAGCTAATAAACTATCCCAAAGTTTCTCACTGACATACCAACTATTATCAGCATAGTTTTCAATTGCTAAATTATAATAATATGGTGCCATGCCGTACCATTTATTACCAAGTTCTCCGGAAGTTTTCACCCATTTTTCTAAACCACGTCCATAGAAATCAATTTGCATACCGCTAGATTTTAAAGATTGCAAAAAATCGAGACGTTGCCGATGATTTGCTGTGCGATTAATACCGGAAGTAATCCAACTACAGTTAGATACTTTTTGTGGACATGGCATTTCATTTAAATCCTTAAAGGAATTAGAATGATACCAAATAGCAGGCATATAATTGGGAATAGGGGCAAAATCATCAGGGCCAGAAATGTAACCACAATAATTTTCAGCTTGTTGATAATTACGCTTATTAATTTCTAAAATTTCATCTAAAGGTGGTTCTCTCAATAAATAAATAATCTGCTCTTTACTGACATTACGTAATAGATTATGAATATTTAATTCTGGTTTTGGTTGCTTTTTCCGTAAACGGTCTAATAATGACGGAGGAGGTGATGGTTGAGGAAAATCAAACTGATACATGAGCAGGAAATTTGGTTTTTCTGCTAGTGCTTGCATTTGTATATTTTCCCAAACACCAAAGGGATGGGGTGTTTGTTGCCACAGCCAATCTGCTCTTGATTCTAGAGCGCGATAGCTGCTAATCATACCTACAGTTTTCATATTTAGTCGCTAATCAAAATTAGTTTAGGGGATGAGTGGAGGTAGAAAGGATTCATCTATGTAGCTGAGAATTTTGGCGGCGCGATTTTCCCAAGAGAACTGCTTAACAAAGTCAATAATTTCTGGATAACCAGCTATTTTTTTAGGATGTGTTGCTAATACTTGTCGTAGAGCAATAGCAAATTGAGTTGGGTTATCTGGTTCACACCAAGCAGTAATGGCCGGAGTATTTTTAAACTCAGTTAAGGAGGGAATTTCGGTAGCAACAACGGGATTCCCAGAGGCTAGGTAGTCGAATAACTTTAAGGGGGATGTAAAAGTTGCGGCTTTTCCTAAACAATGAGGATGAGCCAAGATATCTGCTGCTTGTAGCAAAGATGATAACTCATTATGCAAGATGTAACCTAAAAAAGTAATATTTTCTACTTGCTTGTCTTTTGCTAATTGTTGATAGTGTTCAACTTCTGCTGGTTTACCACCTGCACAGGCAAACTGCACATTTGGCATTTCTTTAGCTACCTCAATGAGTACATCAATACCTTTAAATTGCTTTAATGCTCCTGCATAGACTACTAATTTTGTTCGTTCATTTTGCAATAATTTTTCACGCCACAATCTGGATTTTTCAGGTTGTCTTTCCATAAATAGGCGATTAAAACCATTGTGTAGGGTAATCACTTTTTCTGGGGGCATACCATTTTCAATCATGGTTTCACGGATGGTATCTACTACTGTGATGGCAATTTGAAATAGGGGATTTTTGACGATTTCCGGTTCAAATTGTTTGTGATCATGATGGTGATGTTCGTAGATTGCTGGAATGCCATTTTTGATGGCAGCTTTAATAAAATTCCAGTTACGACTGTGAACAATTTGGGTTTTTGGTAGTATATGAAAAGGTAAATAATATTTTGTGGCAATAGTATTAGAATTAGTAATTTTATTTTGCCAATTGTCAATTGGCCAAGGCATAGGTAAGGGAGCAACTTTTAATTTATCTTGTAAGTTGTAGTAATTAACAAGTTTGTCTGGTATTTTTTGAGGTTGAAAAGGACGAGCTAGATGCCAGAAATTTATAGCTGATAATCCTTTTTGAGGATAAACTAGTACGGTTGAATAACCTAAGTTAGCTGCCCCATTTGCAGCGTTAGTAGACTGAACTAGGTGAGCTTCTGGCTTTGGTAATTCTTCGTTAATAAAAAATATATAGTTTTTAGCTAAAATATTGTTTTTCATTGTTTTATATTTTAATGTTATCCTCAAATTTTTCTAAGTTGCCCAGAAGATAAATAGCAGATTCATATGCTTCATTAAGTAGTTGATTTTGAAATTCCATTGGCTCTTCCACATTATCAGCTAGTGTGCGGAGGCAGGCAAATATGGGATTAAGAGAGGAGCGAAATTCATCAAAGAGATAACTAAAATTTTGATAATATGTGGTGATACCACTGCGATTCTGTTCGGCGATAGAGACTAACTGTCCCTTGATTTGTCTGTTAATTACATCATCGAAAACATCAATGGTGTTGAGGATTCTCCATGATGATTTGTAAGATTCTTCCAGTAATTCTTGACGCTCTGAGAAATCATCTACTAGATCATCAAGTAATAAACGCATTAACCCAATCATGGAATTAAGTTGTGTGCGAATTTCATAAGATATCCGGAGTAAGCTTTGATTGCGTTTACTGGGAGTGTCGGAGTTATTGGCAAATTGCATGGAATACAGCTGTGAATAGTATCCACCTTTTTTGAGCAGTTCTTCATGGGTTCCAACTTCTACAACACGACCTTGATCTAGGACGGCTATTTGATCAGCTTTACGGACTGTGGAAAGACGGTGAGCAATGACTAGGGTGGTGCGATTTTGACTGAGTTCATCGAGTGCAGATTGTACCAAGCGTTCGGAAACAGTATCTAAGGCGCTCGTAGCTTCGTCTAAGATGAGGATTTCTGGATTTTGAACTAGTGCGCGTGCGATCGCTAGTCTTTGTCTTTGACCACCTGATAACATCACACCGCGATCGCCTATCAGGGTATCAAATTGCTGTGGTAATTTGCTAATAAATTCATAGGCATTAGCTTTCTGTGCTGCTGTGATAATTTCTTCTTCTGTTGCTTCTGGTCTAGCATAGGCGATGTTATTCCGTACTGAATCATTAAACAAAAAAGTATCTTGACTAACAATTCCCATGTGTTGTCGCACAGAAGTTAAATCAAACTCTCGTAAATCTACATCATCAAAGGTAATACAGCCACTTGTTGGATCATAAAATCTTGGTAAAAGGTCTGCCAATGTCGATTTACCAGCACCAGAACCTCCTACTAATGCTAAAGTTGTGCCACAAGGTAAATATAAATTGATATCTTTCAATACCTGTTGTTTATGTTCAGTATATGCAAAGGAAATAGATTTAAAATTTACTCCCCGTTCTAAACTTTTATAAGGAAGTTTACCATTACCCATAAATGGCTTATCTTCTAGCCTTAAAAATTCACTTACCATCTCTACGCTAGTAGAGGTACTGGCAAAATTGCTCCGCAGGCCATTTAATTGAGAAATTAGTGGTAGTAATCGCAATAGCACTAATAAGTATGTCAATAGTACGGTAGAAACGGCAGTAATTTGGTTCGCAAATAAAGTTTTACTCAAAAAAACAATTATCAGTAAACAAGTGATGCCCATAAATTCACTCAATGGAGCGATCACTTGAAAATTAGCCTGAGATTCAAAATCTGCTTTTTCACGATCTCTAATCAGTTTTTGAATACGTTGATATTCTCTTGTTTCATTGCCTGTTGACTTGACTAACCTGATTCCATTCAAAATTTCTAGTACAGCAATTGAATATGCTTTAGATAATTCACTAAGTTGTTTACCAAATTTTTTAGAACGGTTAATAAAGTACTGATTCAGAAATGTCACTACTGACATTAAAGCTGTTGCCGCAATTGTTAATGGCCATGAAATCGACAATAATAAACCAATAAAAACTAAAATTGTAATTGACAGAGTAGTTAATTTAACTATATTACTTATAGCACTAGAGGCGCGACTCATTTCTCCGCCTAGACGGTTCATTAAATCGCCAGCCTTCATCTTAGTGTAGTAATCTATATCAACTTTTAATAAAATATTGAGTCCCGCTTCTCGCATATCTGATGTTAACATCCGGGTTAGAGAACTAGATGTTAATGAATTAATATATGCAGATAAATTCTTCAAAGCAATTGTGCCAATAACTGCTATTGCCATGACGGCAATCCGGTAATTTTCTGGCACACCATCAAATGGATTCAGAAGAATTTTAAGAATACCAGGAGCGCCTTTAAAGTCTATATCTTGTCCTACTATTTTTAAAATAACTGGTACAATTAGAGCCGTGCTAACGCCATTAAATAAAGCTCCAGAAAATCCTAATAATATCGTTGATAAAATCAATACTGGATAAGGTTTAGCAAATTTTAGTAGTAGTTTTCTGGTAGACATTGGGTTTAATTAACATGAAAATTAAGTTATTTCTCACACCAACAATATATATGATCATTCATGAAAAATTAATTATTTCTCAGAACTATTTATAAGTTGGCGATGACTGATTCAAGAACAGAAGACATTGAATTGATACTATATTTTTCTACACATCTTTCTCTTGCTTTAACTGCACGCTGATTAGCTGTATCTAAATCCTCAAATATCAATTTGATTTTGTCAGCAAGTTGTTCAGGCGCTTCAGAATCAACTAAATAACCTGTTTCGCCTAAAATTTCGGGAATATCTCCCACACGGGTTGCTAATATAGGTTTAGCCATTGCCATACCATCTGTTAACTTGAGGGGAAATTGAGCTAAAGCTGCGGGAGTATCTCTTTGTGGTACAACAATGACGTGTGCCGCTGCCACAATTTTAGGCATTTCTGTAGATGGATATTTTGGGAGTTTGATAATCCAACGTCCCCATTTTTCTGAGAGTTGAGCATCATAATCATCATAAGGACTACCACCTACAATTACTAGTTTTAAATCTGGGTCATTGAGAATTTCCAGTGCCATTAATACATCTTCAACACCTTTGTAAGGTCTAGGTGCGCCAGGAAACATTAAAATTTTATAACCTGACAGTCCATAGTAGCTTCTACTTGCTTCGGGATCATAATAATTAGGATTAAACAGTTCTGTGTCTTTTCCATTGGGTATATATGTGCCACCAAATTTATCTTGTAAAAACTTAGTATGAATTGTAATGGCATTAGCTTTGTGTGTCATCCCTTCAATTTTTTGCAAATAAAGCGGATGATCAGGATTTTTCAAGGCTCCATCTGGTTTAAAAACATCCCGATAAATTTGCTTCCATGATAAATTATATTGCCATTTTTCACCACCATACCAACTGAGTTCCCAGTCATCTATATCTAAAATTATCGGTCGTTTGGTTTTTAATTTTTGCAGTAATGCTAAACCAAAAGTTGTAGGTTTTGGTCTCATAGCATAAATAATATCACCATCAAGTCTTTTCAAAAGTTGAGAAGCTGAGATCAGAAATTTTGGGTAGTTATAGCCAGTAAAGTGACTAACTATAATCTCTGATTGAGGAATCACTGCGGCTTCTTGTCCAAAGACAAATCCTAAAATTTCTACTTGATGATTAAGTTTTTGTAGTGCTTGAGCTAACAAAAAAGAACGGACAGATCCACCACCCCATCTTCCTGCTCCGGCACTCGATAAATCACTCACTAATATAGAAATTTTCAATTTTGGTATTTTCTCCTGTGATTACAAAATTTTCAGATGTTTTTATTATGCTAGGCTCTAATCGCAACTATTTTATTACATAAAGTAGTTATTATTTTTCATGATTAATGGTTTATTTTTTACGCCAGGGATTAGTTACTTGGTTGGGTAAAAATACTTGAGCTAATTTGTCAAATACTCTAGTATAAAGACTTCGAGTGATATTTTTAGCGTATTGAGGACGGTAAGGATAGGTACAGTGTAGAACTTTGATTGGTGTATCAATCTGGTACGCATCTTGCCATTTACTCATATAATTATAGGTAGGGGGTAATATCTTTATTTTAGGCTTGGTTGAGGCTATAGCTGAGGAAAAAGCACCTTGATCTTTGAGTAGTAATTTATCTTGATTGTTTTTGATTATTTCAAAATACTGTTTAAATTCATTAAAAAAGATTTGATTTTTTTCTGATTTTGTAAAAGCAATTAAACCGCTATTATACTGGATACTATCATCCTGTAGTGGTAAGTCTAAGGATTGCAAAATTGTTAGCACATGGGGTAAAAGTTCTTGTTGATTTCCCCTCAATAAATTCGTAGCTTTGGCAATAGAAGGTTGAACATCTTCTGTTAGTAATAAATCATATTCATCTAAATAATTAAATACATCATTTAAATCAGTTAATAGACAGGTGTCTGAATCTAAGTAAATAGTTTTATCAAATTCTGAGGCAGCATACAAAGCCAGTTTAGCTTCTCGTGATGCTAAAACAGGATTTTTATTAGCTGGAGCTGGCTTCAAGATTATATTGTTAAATCTTGTTAATAGGGGATAAAAAATTTTAGGAACTTGATCAATTAAAATAATTATTGGTTCCTGATGAAACTTTCTTACAGATGCTAAAAAATGAACACAATCTTGAAAAGGGTAAAGTCCTGTGAGAATTGTAATAAATCCTTGAGTTGCTGATCTCATAAAACCTTTTTTGTTTAAAACTAATGTAGTGTGTCCCTTTGCAAAAACTTTTATTCCAGTCTTCGTGTTAATAAAAAATTCCTTGTCATTAATAAAAGTAAACAAATGGGAGTGTAGTTTTTGTTCTATGATTAGAGAATGTATGTAGTTGCAATAGGTTATTCTTGATTAAGATAGCGTTTCTCGGTTGAGTGAGAGACAAGAACCCTACCGCCGACCTCCTTCACGAAGCAGCGGGGAGGTGGCTATGATATAATTAATATGATTAAGGAACGCTATATCTAAAATATGTGTGTAAAATCAAAGTTTGTGGTAATCATGATGAAATAATACCAAAAGTGAATAACAAAAACTTGGAATTAATACTTCGCTTCTTTTAACCTAGATTTTTCGAGAGTTAACATATTTTCCAGCTATTGTGGATAGTTTTGCAGAACAGATAATGCAAAATTATACATATATAATACCAGGTATGGTTTGATTTTTATTTAAAGTATAAGTAATTATTTGCAATTTTTTATGAAGTTATGTATTTTACTGAAGACGATTTAAATATTTAATACTTGTATTATATTGAAGATAGAGGCAAATGTAATGCAAATCATACGTTTGGCAGCACTTTCAGACAATTATGTATTTTTGCTCTATGATAGCAAAAAAAACATTGCCGCAGTAGTCGATCCGGCAGATTCTCAACCGGTTTTGCAGCAATTAGCGCAACTTCAAGCGGAGTTGGTAGCAATATTTAACACTCATCACCATCATGATCACGTAGGTGGTAATCAACAGTTAATGCAACAATTCCCCCAGGTAGTGGTTTATGGTGGGGTGGAAGATCGGGGGAGGATTCCTGGACAGCAGGTATTTTTACAAGATGGCGATCGCATACAATTTAGCGATCGCACCGCAGAAGTTTTCTTTGTCCCTGGACATACCCGCGCTCATATTGCTTATTACTTCCCACCACTGATAGACGGTGAAATAGGAGAATTATTCTGTGGTGATACCATATTTACTGGTGGTTGTGGTCGCTTATTTGAAGGGACACCAACACAAATGGTAGATTCATTAACTAAACTGCGGAATTTAGCTGATAATACTCGTGTTTGGTGCGCCCATGAATACACATTGAGTAATTTGCGATTTGCACTCACCGTGGATGACGAGAACCTAGATTTACAAAAGCGTTTTGCTGAAGTTACCGCTATGCGTAATCGCCAAGAAGCAACCGTACCCTCACTACTAGGAATAGAAAAGCTAACAAATCCCTTTTTGCGATGGGATCAAGCATCATTACAATTAGCTGCAAAAAGTAGTGATCCAGTGCAAACCTTTGCCAGAATTAGAGGCATGAAAGACCAATTTTAAAGATTTTAGTAACTACTGAAACTCTATAGTAGGAACAGGTATTGTAGATTTTGGCAAATTAGAGTTGCGATCGCCCCCTATTTTCCGCTACGATCTGTAGGCTTTGGGGTAACTATGTAAAGTCGCTGGGAATCAAGCTACCATTTTGTAAGCTCTCCTGCTGATACCCAAGTCAATAAAAATTTTACAGGAAAAACGAAAGACAATGGCCAAACGTGTGCAGTTAATTTTGAATCAGGATATTTATAAGCTCGGTAAATCCGGCGACTTAGTGGATGTAGCACCTGGCTATGCTCGTAACTTCCTAATTCCTCAAAAAAAGGCAAATCATGCCACTCCCGGTCTTCTCAAGCAAGTAGAACGTCGTCGTGAGCAAGAACGTCTCAGACAATTAGAACTAAAACAACAAGCTTTAGAACAAAAAGCAACTTTAGAAAAAGTTGGTAGCTTGAAAATTGCCAAGCCAGTTGGTGAAAACGAAGCTATTTTCGGTACTGTCACCACCCAAGATGTAGCCGAAGCAATTATGGCTGCTACTAGTCAAGAAATTGACCGTCGTGGTATTACCATCCCCGATATTAACCACCTTGGTACTTATCAAGCTGAAGTTAAGCTGCATTCTGACGTAACAGCGCAAATTGATATCGAAGTTATTGCCAGCTAAGAGTACCGAGTACCGAGTACCGAGTGCTGAGTTCTGAGTGCTGAGTTCTGAGTGCTGAGTTCTGAGTGCTGAATGCTGAGTGCTGAGTGCTGAGTTCTGAGTTCTGAGTGCTGAATGCTGAGTGCTGAGTGCTGAGTGCTGAATGCTGAGTGCTGAGTTCTGAGTGCTGAATGCTGAGTGCTGAGTGCTGAGTGCTGAGTGCTGAGTGCTGAGTGCTGAGTGCTGAGTACTGAATGCTGAGTATCGTTCCTACTTATTACTCGTTACTTATTACTCTGTACTGACTTGCCCCTACCCCTGTTTGCAAATCCAAAATCGCTCACTTATGGCTGAAGAACTGAGTTTTCAAGGTGATGGGAGCGATCGCTTACCACCCCAAAACATTGAAGCAGAAGAAGCGATTTTGGGGGGTATCTTACTAGATCCAGAAGCAATAGGTCGAATTCGCGATCGCTTGGCTCCCGAAGCATTTTACATCAGCGCCCATAGAGATATCTATCGAGCTGCGATCGCACTCCATGCCCAAAATAAACCCACAGACCTGCTCTCCCTCACCAGTTGGCTGACTGATAACGATAAGCTGACCCGTATTGGTGGTAGAAACAAATTAGCCACTTTAGTAGACCGCACAGTCTCAGCAGTCAACATTGATGCTTTAGCAGGATTAGTCACAGAAAAATACCTGCGACGACAATTAATTAAAGCGGGTAATGAAGTTGTCCATCTTGGTTACGAAACAGAAACCGAGTTACCAATTGTCTTAGACCAAGCAGAACAGAAAGTTTTCGGTGTCACTCAAGAACGTCCCCAATCAGGTTTAGTTCACATTTCTGATACCCTGATTAACGCCTTCCAGGAAATTGAAACTCGTCATCAAGGCATCGCCTTACCCGGTATTCCCTGCGGTTTTTATGATTTAGATGCCATGACCAGTGGTTTTCAGCGTTCTGATTTAATTATCATCGCTGGTCGGCCGTCAATGGGGAAATGCCTTAGTTACGACTCAGAAATCGTTCTAGCTGATGGGCAAATTACCACAATTGAAGAATTGTATAACCAACGTCAAGGCTTTTTATTGACGTTAAACGACAATTGGAAATTTACCTTTACCCAACCATCTGCATTTGTAGATGATGGTATCAAACCCGTTTTCCGTGTCACAACTCGCTTGGGTAGATTCATTGAAACTACCATTACTCACCCATATTTAACTATTAACGGCTGGCAAAGGCTAGAAAATCTAAAAATCGGTGATAAAATTGCCGTCCCCCGTAAAATTGATGTCTTTGGTAAAGAAACCATCCGGGAGTGTGAAGTTAAGTTATTAGGTTATTTAATCGGTGATGGTGGTTTAACTAACAGCACCCCCAGATTTACAAATAGCAACCCATTACTACAAGCAGATTTTTCTCAAGCCATTACTGACTTTGGTGGTTTATCAATAAGATGGGAAGATTCCCAAGGGCAAAGGACACCATCATTGTGTGTTAAAGGAAATTTAGAATTTATTGCTACTCAAAGAGAGTTGTTTGCCGAAAGTCTCAAAATGGCCATTCGCTCTCGTTCATTATCGGCTAAACAATTAAGCCATGAACTAGGCGTAAGTCCATCTTTACTTTGTACGTGGACGAAAGGAGAATGTGTACCAAATTTCAACACTTTTCAGCTATTATGTAAAACTCTAAACATGGAGTTAGAGGAATTTGCACCTTATGGATTTAATAGCATCAGCAAGTCTAGTAAAAATAGTTTAACAATTTGGTTAGAAAAATTAGGTTTGTGGGGTAAAGATGCTCATACTAAAACTATCCCCAAAATTATATTTAAATTAGAAAAATCGCAAATATCTTTATTCTTAAATCGTTTATTTGCCACAGATGGTTGGGCGACATTACTGGCTAGTGGACAATCACAGTTAGGCTATGGCACAGTTAGTGAGAAACTAGCAAGACAGATTCAACATCTATTATTAAGGTTTGGCATTATTGCTACCTTGAAAAAACGCTCTGTAAAATATAACAATACTCGTAGACCTGCTTGGCAATTAGATATTACTGATGCCTTATCTATCAAAACTTTCATTTCAGAAATTGGTATTTTTGGTAAAGAAGAAGCATTAGCAAAGGTGACAGCCGCAATATCTACCAAACGATATCAAACTAATCGTGACCTTATACCTATAGATATTTGGGAAAAATTAGCCGCAGCCAAAGGTCATGAAACTTGGAATAGTTTAGCTTACCGTGCGGGAATTAAAGGCTATAGCAATATGCACGTTGGTAAACGATCTTTAAGCAGAGAAAGATTGTGGATTTTAGCTACTGCTTTAGATAATTTAACACTCCAACAATTAGCAACCAGTGATATCTATTGGGATGAAATCGTTGCTATTGATGCCGTAGGTAACAAGCAAGTTTATGATTTAACTATTCCAGAAACACACAATTTTGTAGCTAATGATATTTGTGTACATAATACTGCCTTCTGTCTGAACCTAGCTCATAATATCGCTGCTGGTTATAAATTACCTGTGGCTGTTTTCAGTTTAGAAATGTCCAAAGAACAACTAGTACAGCGACTATTAGCCAGTGAAGCAGGAATTGAAAGTGGTTATTTACGCAGTGGACGCATTAGTCAAACCCAGTGGGAACCGTTAAGCCGTGCTATTGGGATGCTTTCGGAAATGCCCATTTTTATTGACGATACCGCAAATATTACAGTTACACAAATGCGGAGTCAAGCGCGACGACTCCAAGCAGAACAGAATACAGAACTAGGTTTAATTGTTATAGATTACTTGCAATTAATGGAAGGTGGAGGGGATAATCGGGTACAGGAGTTATCAAGAATCACGCGATCGCTCAAAGGTTTAGCTCGTGAGTTATCTGTCCCAGTTATAGCCTTATCTCAACTCAGTCGAGGCGTAGAAGCCCGCACCAATAAACGCCCAATGTTATCTGATTTACGTGAATCTGGCTGTTTAACTGGAGAGACCTTAGTAACATTAGCAGATACTGGCTTACTTGTACCAATTAGGGAATTAGTAGGTAAATCTGGTTTTGCAGTTTGGTCATTAAATGAAAAAACAATGCAGTTAGAAGAGGCAATTGTTAGTAACGCCTTTTCCACAGGTATCAAACCTGTATTTACCTTAAAAACCCGATTAGGGCAAAAAATTAAAGCTACAGGTAATCACAAATTTTTAACAATTCATGGTTGGAAAAGACTTGATGAGTTAATCCATAACAAAGAAAATTTAAGTCGAGAAGGAACATTAAAAATCGCCAATATTGTCCAATCAAGTCAATTAATTAACCTAGCCAACAGTGATGTGTATTGGGATGAAATTGTTTCAATTACACCTGATGGAGAAGAAGAAGTATTTGATTTAACAGTTCCTAAATTACATAACTTTATTGCAAATAATATTATTGTTCACAATTCAATTGAACAAGATGCGGATTTAGTGATCATGCTTTATCGTGATGAGTATTATTCTCCAGATACTCCAGATCGCGGCATTACAGAAGTTATAGTAGCTAAACACCGCAATGGACCGACTGGGACTATTAAACTTTTATTTGATCCACAATTTACAAAATTCAAAAACTTAGCTAGACCAAATTATTAAAATAATAGGTAATTGGTAATAGGTAATTGGTGATAAAATTCCAGTCTTAATCCTGTTCATCCTTAAATCCTGTAAATCCTGATATGGCTACGCCACGCCACGCTACGCTATCAGACAATTACCCATTACCCATTACCGATTTTTATTTGATATCTAACAATTCCACATCAAAAATCAAAGTAGCGTTGGGAGGAATTACGCCACCAGCACCACGAGAACCATAACCTAATTCTGAGGGGATGATTAACTTGCGACGATCGCCTACTTTCATAGTGCTGAGTCCTTCATCCCAACCTTTAATTACCTGTCCAATACCAATTTTGAAACTGAAGGGTTGGCCGCGATCGCGTGAACTATCAAATTTAGTCCCATCTTCCAAAGTACCAGTATAGTGAACTACAACGGTTTTTCCTTTTGCAGGAGTTGCTCCACTTCCCTGTACTAATTCAACGTACTTCAGTCCAGAGGGAGTAGTAACGACATTCTCATCAGACATAATCTTGTTCGCTATCAAAGTATTGTTTTCTGCAATTACAACAGTGGCTGCTGATGTTTGGGTTAATTTAGCAGCATTAGCAGTATCTTGTTTACCACCAACTTGTGCCAAAACCAAAGCCGCAACACACACGAGCATGAACACCACACTCAGTAAAATTCCTTTCACAATCAGCCCTCCCTATCTAGGTAATTCGGTAATTTTCTTACCAACAGGACATAACCCAGTTTAAATCACAATAGACATCCTAACGCCACAGCTTATTTTCTAAATCACGCACCTGACGCTCTAAACGATCAATTCTGCCGCGCAATTCATCCACTTCTGACTGACGTGCAACCCCCAAATCCTGCATCATATTTCGCATTTGTCTTTGCATTTGCACTTCCCAGTTACCTTGATCTGACTTTAACTGCTGTACAATGTCGTCCATTACTGCCTTAGCTTGTTCAGGATTGAGCTTACCATCCTTGACGAGTTCATCACTGACTTGCCGTAGTTTATCTGCTACCAAAGAGGTTGTCCCAAGACCCAGCATCATCAGCTGTTCTAACCAGTTGTTGCTATCCATAGTCTTTTCCTAATCATTTTATTTTTAACCAGCGAACCTTTTGCCCTTTAATGGATAAGTATTACCATTAGACTATGCGGGAAGCTTAGTGATTTTAGCTAACAGATATACTTGTCAAACCCTCTTCCCTTATGCCTCTTGCCTTATCTTAAGGATAAATATTCATACTCACCTACTTATCTTAAGCTGATTACTTATTGTTTTTGGTGTCAGTCTCCCCAACTCCAAACCCTTAAACTCATTCTCAAACAGGGTTTTAGGTGAATGCTGGCTACTGACTGCTAATAAAGTTAATTCTTAATTGGTTGATAAACTTTTAATAATTATTAATTAATTAATTTATGAGATTTATATTATCAACATTCTGGACAGACTGAGAATGTGTTGATTTAGTCGGTTCTTAGATACTAAATCCCTGAACTGTATTGTTCGGGTTTGGTAAGGGCTGAGTTTAAAACAAATATATACAACACTGTGATTAAGCGTGTTATTTAAGACATACTAACCCACATGATGACTGTCCAGAGTATTGTATTAACTGTACTTATTGAAATACCTACGTAGGTAAAAATGTAATCATGATCATTAACGGTACTGCCAATAACGATGAATTATATGCTCAACAGGATGATCAAGTCTTTGGCTTTGAGGGTGAGGACACCCTATATGCTGAAGGTATTTTGGGCAATAACACACTTAATGGAGGAGACGATAACGATTTTCTTAGTGTAGTAGAGGGAAACAATAACACGCTTAATGGTGGTAATGGTAACGATCGCTTATTTGTAGTAGAAGGAAACAATAACACACTTAATGGTGATGCTGGAGATGATGAGCTTTATGTCATAGAAGGCAGCTTTAATACCCTCAAAGGCGGGATTGGTGATGATTTTCTGAAGACATCCAGCCCAATGGGTAACAACACCTTAGAAGGTGGTGAAGGTCATGATATTCTGATTGGGTATTTATCTAGCGATCGCTTATTTGGTGATGCTGGCGATGATTCCCTATATGCTGGTAAACAAGGAACTCAAATGACTGGCGGTGCTGGATTAGACCGCTTTTATTTTGGTAATGGTTCAGTTCCTGATGTACCAGCAGAAGTATTAGATTTTACAACAAGTGTAGATAAAGTTGTCATTGCTGGCATCCCTCAAGTCCAGAATTTTGAAGACATCATTCTAGAGCAGGATGGGAATGACACAATTGTCAAAGCTCTGATCGATGGTTCTGAAAAAACTTTTGGTATTTTAAAGAACGTCAATAAAGATACTCTTACAGCAGAAGACTTCGACTTTATCATTCCTGTTTTCTCAATTGCTGGCGCTTCCGCAGTTGAAGGTAACGCTATAACTTTCACCATTACCCGTACTGGTGATATTTTAATTGACCAAACAGTAACTGTATCCACATCTATAGGTACAGCTAGTTCCAGTGACTTCATTTCTAAAACCCAGGAGTTCACCTTTACTCAGGGAGAAACTCAAAAAACCTTTACTGTTGACACAATTCAAGATGCCCTATTCGAGGGTGATGAAACTTTTACTGTCACCTTAAGTAATCCTACTAATGGTTCTGTTATTAGTTCTACAAATGGTACAGCCCAGGGAACTATTACCAATGATGATGCAGTACCTGTATTTGCGATCGCATCAGCTTCAGCAATAGAAGGAGATGCGATCGCTTTCACCATCACTCGTACAGGAGATGCACAAGCTTCCCAAAGCGTGACTGTATCAACATCTATAGGCACAGGAGATACAGCCAGTACTTCTGACTTCACCACTAATACTCAAACTCTAACTTTTGCTCAGGGTGAAACCACTAAAACCTTCACCGTTCAAACCAATGAGGATGAATTGTTTGAGAGCGATGAAACTTTCACTGTCACCTTGAGTAATTCTACTAACGGTGCGGTGATTAGTTCTACAAATGGTACAGCCCAGGGAACTATTACCAATGATGATGCAGTAGCCGTATTTGCGATCGCATCAGCTTCAGCAATAGAAGGAAATGCGATCGCTTTCACCATCACTCGTACAGGAGATGCCCAGGCTGCCCAAAACATAACTGTATCCACATCTATAGGCACAGGAGATACAGCTAGTACTAGTGATTTTACTGCTAACACCGAAACCCTCACCTTTGCTGTTGGTGAAACTCAGAAAACCTTCACAGTAGCAACCACTGAAGATTTCCGAGTTGAAGAAGATGAAACTTTCACTGTCACCTTGAGTAATGCTACAAACGGTGCAACTATTAGTTCTACAAATGGCACAACCAAAGGAACTATAAATGACGACGATATTTCCCTAGCCATTATCACCAACAACAGCATCTTTAACATCAAAGGAACTGGTAATACAGTCAGACTTAAAGCCACTCTCATAGAACGCAATTCTATTTTTGTTAATGAACTAGGTGTATTTATTGTTGACGATGCCGACGGCAGAATCAACGGTATTGCACCAGAGGAACAAGGTTACAACGAAGCAGCTTTAGAAAGAGCTAAAAGCCAAGGTAAAGGTATTTTCTCCGCTATTACCAACATTCCCGATGGGTTTAATACCGTCGATTTAACACGCCTACTAGAATTTGATTCTGGTGATTACTTGAAATTCTTTTTAGTAAAAGACGGTACAATCGACTCCTTCAGAGCCGGACTCACTCAAACCACCAACATTTTATTTGCTGATTCCTCAACTCAAATCATTACACAAGAAGAAGATGGTTTCATTATTTCCTGGAAAGAAAGCACCACTATTACAGAATTCAACTCTCTAAAAGTTAAAATTGAATCCACTGATGATTCCTTAACTCTAGGTACTTACAAGGGATCAGAAAACCAAGCAGAACTAGAAAACCAAGCAGAACTAATTGATTTAACAGGCATAACAGGTCTGGTAAAAGCAGATTTCTCTGTCTTCCGGGAAGCCGCATACAACAACGAAGTCTACTTTTATGAAATAGATAATGCTCAAGGAGAAATTAGCGGCTTACAAGCAACTTCAGCTAATAGAGCAAATTACCTACAAGCAGCAATCAACAATCTGATTACAAATGCAGAGACTGGAGAAATAATCAAATTCGCTGTTAATAACCAAAGTCCAGTCACAGACAGCACCATGATTGCAGGTGGTTCAATATTAGCTCCCATGATCATTATCAATGGCACCCTATCCCAGCTAACTGATAACAACACCAATAATGATCCTCAAGTTTACTTCCCCTATTTGGGAGTAAATTCCGATGGAGTAGACCACATTCGCTTATTAGCAGATAACACCTTTGGTTTTGAAGATCTACCAAATGGTGGTGATTTCGATTACAACGATATAATTATCAAGTTTGATTTCAGCATCGTTTAGTAGGAATTTGATGAAGTAGCACTAATTTGTCATTACGAATAAATTAGTGCTACTAACGGTAGGTTGGGTTAAGCGACAGCGCAACCCAACGCATTTGTTGGATTATGGCTTACGCACGCTCCGCAAACGTTCACTTTCCACAAGCCAACCTACAAATCAAGGCTTTTTCCAATTTGGAGATGTCTATTAACTAAACTAGGCTGACTATAGCAATAGTAAACAGATATTTGAAAAAATTGATCGACTATTTAACCCACTTTACTTCACCACACCAATATCACCAAATATTCTTCTTGAGTATTCCAATACTTCCTTATTATTTAATAGTTTTTGGTAGTCTGCATGATTCTCAAACATCTTGTATCTATTGAGAACATCCATTTGATTTGCTTGTCCATCCAATCCTTTACCATCAAAAGAACTACCACCACCATAATTTTTTACTTGCTCAATCCCAGCATCAGTAAATTCAAGTCTTAGCTGAGATGCAATTTGATGGCGATAATTCAGATCCAGAAACCACTGATTATAATTAACACAAATTTTATTATTTTTTAAATAGTTAGTTTCTCCTAAAAATTCTTTAGCATAAGCAATCCAAAGACTCATTACCGTTTCATTAGGAGTTTTAACTGTTATAAAGTTTTTTTGTAATCTACTAGCCAAAAGATTAAAAGGATCTCTCAAGATAATGATATCATATCTGACAGCACTTTTTCCCAAATAAAGATCATGATTTCTTTCAAACTTTGGGTTATTAACCTCCTCAAGACTATAATCTTCGTAATTGTATAGCAAACAATTCTTTTTGACAAAATCACCTATAGCTTCCCGTTTCAACTCATCTTTTGGATAGTGGTGATATAAAAAACGATAAGGATTTTCAGTTACGAGAATGTTATTAAGATGCATAACTTTCCCAGTGGACTGCTTTCTAATCCAGTTAATAATTGCATGATTACCAGTGCGTCTAAGTCCAACAATTCTAATTTCCTTTTCGTTAACTACTTGGGAAAGGATATTTTGCCGAGTAATAATTCTAACTAGATCGTATAATTTATATCCCGCATCCCGCTTTGTTTTGCGAAGTATATTTAAGATATTTGCTTTATCAAGATTGTTAATCATGATTGATTCCTCCTTACTTAAGTAGGTTAATCTCACATTATACACGCTAGGAAAATCCACTTGCAGAAAAACGTTGAAAAAATTTTTAAATCTACAACTTACCCGACTCTAGTTGATCTAAATATTATGAAATCAGGAGACTTTACCCCAACATCTTGATTAGATGAAAAGCGCGATCTGCTACTAGATGGTAAAATGGGTTCATTGACTCAACTGTTGTGCTAAATATGCAGTTCTGGCTGTAGCAGCATTGAGTTCAGCATTAACAAGATTATCTAACTCAATTTGTATTTCTGAGGGAAGTGTTTGTCCTTGATCTCGTGCTATTCTCCACATACTCATTAGTTTAGATAAACGTTGTTTTTGCTCGTTAGTGAAAAATTGATCAGCTTGAAAGTTATCAATAATTAATAATGCCCGAAATTCAACTTCACCTAATTGTGTAGTCAAAGCATCTAAAGCTTGACCGGCAGTTTTGCCAACAGACTGTTTATCTCCAGCAATGGCGCGATAAGACCTTTCTCCATTGGCATTTGATGTAGGTATAATAGCAACTGTAGTCATAATGCTAATTAAGGATATCTGTTATTTATCAATTATACTATTAAGTAGGTTGGGTTGACCCAAGGAAACCCAACATTAACTGACAATAATACATAAGTTGGGTTGCATTTCATTTAACCCAACCTACAAACAAAATCAGGGGAAACGCATCTAAATTTTATTGACAAAATACCGTTTTAATGTATAAACCAATAAATCCCAATTTATCGTTTGATTGATTTTTTTATGGTCATAGTGATGGATTAAATTATTGTCAATAAGTGGTTATTAATGCGAATATTGTGGTCATTATTGAGATTTAATCGTCCTTATTGATAAGATGCGTTTCCCCTGCAAACAAAATTAACCCAAAACGAAATTCACCAACTTACCAGGAACAACAATCACCTTCTTAATTTCCTTCCCTTCAATATAACGCTTCGCCACCTCAGACTCCCGCGCATACTTCTCCAAACCGGCTTTATCTAACTGCGAAGGAACTTGAATAGAACCGCGAGTTTTACCCATAATTTGAATTACCAAAGTAATTTCATCAGCTATCAAAGCCGCAGGATCAAAACTTGGCCAAGTTTGGGTATGCACAGAATTTTTATTCCCCAACAATTGCCACAATTCGTCAGCAATATGGGGTGCAAAAGGCGCTAACATAATCACCAAAGTTAGAATCCCTTCCGCATAAATTGGTGAATTATTGCAATCAGCATCATTCATGGCATTACTTAACTTCATCAATTCCGAAATAGCGGTATTGAATTGATATTCATCTTCCACATCTTCCGTGATTGCTTGAATTGCAATATGAATTGCCCGACGCAAATCTTTTTCCGCTTTATTTAACTTATCAAGTTCTGGTTTTTGCTTACAAACTCCCGCAGCAGCATAATCTGTTACCAACCGCCAAACGCGATTTAAAAAGCGGAATTGTCCCTCAACATCAGCCTCATCCCATTCCAAATCTTTTTCAGGAGGGGCTTTAAATAAAATAAACATTCGCGCCGTATCAATGCCATATTTATTAATCACATCTTCAGGTGCCACACCATTTCCTTTTGATTTGGACATGGTAGCATAGAGACGTTGTAAAGGTTCTCCTGTTTGCGGATCTACAGGATTATTAGCATCAACTAAATGAGAAGGAATCCATTTATCCTTGCCACCTTTATTTGGGTTCATGTAAGTTAAACCCTGTACCATTCCCTGGGTTAATAGGCGTTGAAATGGTTCATCAAAGTTAAATAAACCTCTATCTCTCAATACCTTAGTGAAGAAACGCGAATACAATAAATGTAAAATTGCGTGTTCAATTCCCCCCACGTATTGATCTACAGGCATCCAATCATTTACTTTATTAGAATCAAAAATCTTGGCTTCATTTTTCGCATCAGGATAGCGTAAGAAATACCACGAAGAATCAATAAAAGTATCCATCGTATCGGTTTCCCGTTTTGCAGGAGTACCGCAAGTTGGACAAGGAACATTTACCCAATTTTCTAATTGTGCTAAAGGTGAACCACCACGGCCACTTAATTCGATATCTTCTGGTAATTGTACTGGCAAATCTTTGTCAGGTACAGGCACAATTCCACAATTAGGACAGTGAATAACAGGGATAGGTGCGCCCCAATAACGTTGTCGAGAAATCAACCAATCTCTGAGGCGATATTGTATTCTTAATTTACCAAAACTTTGTTTTTCTGCAAATTCGATAATTGCTTTTTTCGCATCTACAGAACTCATGCCATTAAATTCACCAGAATTAACTAAAATTCCCGCTTCTGTATAAGCTGCTTTTAAAGTTTCATCTGCACCAATTTCCGGGACAATTACTACTTTAATAGCTAAATTTTGTTCTTTCGCAAATTTGAAATCTCGGACATCATGGGCTGGTACACCCATCACCGCACCTGTACCATATTCATAGAGAACATAATCTGCAATCCAAATGGGTACTTCTTCGCCAGTGAAGGGGTTAATAGCTTGACCACCTGTAGGAATACCCCGTTTTGGTTTGTCTTCTGCGGTTCTTTCTAATTCGGTTTGGTTGCCAACTTCTTTGATAAAGGCTTCTACTGCGGCTTTTTGTTCGGAAGTTGTCACCACTTGAGTTAAGGGGTGTTCTGGAGCTAAAACAACGTAACTAACACCATAAATGGTATCAGGACGGGTGGTATAAACGCCGATTTTTTCTTCTGAACCAACAATAGGAAATTCTAAATATGCACCTGTGGATTTTCCTATCCAGTTGGCTTGCATTAATTTAACTCGTTCTGGCCAACCGGTGAGTTTATCTAAGTCATTTAATAATTCTTCGGCGTAGTCGGTAATCTTAAAAAACCATTGACGCAGTAATTTACGTTCTACTATTGCACCACTGCGCCAAGAACGTCCTTCATTATCAACTTGTTCGTTTGCTAATACAGTTTGGTCAATGGGGTCCCAATTAACTGCGGCTTCTCTTTGGTACGCTAAACCAGCTTGTAAAAATTGCAGAAAAATCCATTGAGTCCATTTGTAATAATCTGGGGAACAGGTAGCAACTTCGCATTCCCAATCTAAGGATAAACCCAGACGTTGTAATTGCTGCCGCATTTGGGCAATATTTTGATATGTCCATTTAGCAGGGGGTACACCTCTATCAATGGCGGCGTTTTCTGCGGGTAGTCCGAAAGCATCCCAACCCATTGGATGTAATACCCGATACCCTTGCATCCGTTTGAGGCGAGCAATCACATCTGTAATTGTATAGTTACGGACATGACCCATGTGCAAGCTACCGGATGGGTATGGGAACATGGAAAGCGCGTAGAATTTTGGCTTATTTTTGTCTTGAGGCGTTTTATCTAAGCCTAGTTCTAACCATGTTTTTTGCCATTTTTCCTCAATTGTGGCTGGTTGGTATGACGTTTTTTGGGGGGACTCCACAAGTAAAACTCCTAATGCTGTTATCTAATTTTGCTATTGTGGCATAATTCTAGATATTAGACATATAGGGATTATTGGTTGAGTGAAATAATAAGAACCCCACCCCCAACCCCCTCCTCGCTTGCGAGGAGGGGGCTATGATTTAATTTATTAAAGTGCGTAATGGTATAATTATTTTAGCCAAGTTTCTAAATCTGTAACTGAAGTAAAATCTAACAAAGCTTCTCCTAATTCTTCAAGTTTTTCAACAGGTAATTCTTGGACTTTTTGAATTAATGATGAATCAATTTCACCAACTCGGCGATTTAATTGACGGATAATTAGACGTTGTTCTCCTTCTTGTTTAGCTAGTTCTCTGTCTTGTTGGTAAAGTGGTGCTAATCGCATAATCAACTCCTGATCTTCTGTTTGTGAACTTTGATTGATTTTTAAATTTTTCTGGAGATTATAGAGTAGTTCTAAGGTGATTTTAACGTAAGGTTGATTTAATGGTAACGCAGCTAATTCGTCAATTGCTCGTTTTTGGACTGTACCTCTACCTAAAAGTCTTAACCACAGTGTTTCTTGAGTTTGTGGTAATTGATGAATGACGACAATTGCGGTGTGTAATGATTTTGGTAAATGGTATATTCCGGGTAAGGAATCTGGGTTTATTGTGCCGCTAAATCCTGAAAGTTGCTAGTTGGGTAAATTGTCAGAATCAGGATATCCAGGATTAAAGGATGAACAGGATGAAAACCAGAGATTTTATCACCAATCAGCAATTACTTTAGAGATATCTTAGATGCTACCAAATCTCCGACTTCTTTAAGAATTCGGGGATCTATTCTATGCTATTTACTTGACTAAATTCTAAGTTTTCTGTATCATGGGTGAAGCACTCATCAAGCACCCGAAAAGCTAAAAAAGTATTTTTGATCGCTCCACTTCGTTACGCTAGGGAAGTGAAAAATAAAGAGCGCAAAGCGCAAGAGGATAAAAGTATAAAGGGCTACTGAAGAATTTTCCCGACCGCGCAAACAACACGAAAACCGAAATGGATATCGAGGTAGTCGCGCTCAACCCAATAGAAGGGTCTACGAAACGCGGAGCGGCAGTTTTGAGGATTGTTACACCAAGAACTACCGCGCAGAATTATGCTATTATTGGGATTATCCAACCACGCACTACCATCAGTTGGAGCATTTATATAATGATCGTGCCACTCATCTTCGCACCATTCCCAGAGATTACCACACATATCATATAAACCGCAGGGGTTTGCAGGAAATTTTCCTACCTCTGTGGTCTTTTCTCGATATTCTCCTTTTACACCACCACTATAAGTGTAGTTACCATCGTAATTTGCTAAATCTGTAGAAATTGTTTCTCCAAAATAAAAGGGTTCAGGTAAATTGTTTACTTTGCCAATGGGTTATCCAGCCATGACTCTAGGAGATGGCAAAGTTCACGGTTATTTACTTTATTTTGATGATTCCAGGCTTTTAACAGCCTTGGATGATTTAGAAGATTACCAGTCCACAAGGCCAATGTCAGAAAATCTCTATAATCGTCAATCTATAGAGATTTTTGAGTTAAACAGCTTGTCTTTGGGTTGGGCTTGGGTCTATTTGATGACACTAGAAAAAGTTTACCAACTAGGCGGTATACCCCAACTTGATGGCAATTGGACTCTGAAAGCAACTTGATTAGTTGATGTCTAATTTTGTGTCTTTTACCGGAGTTTCGGACTGATTAATTAGCTTTTTTGGGGAAGCTATTGCTGTTTTGGGAATTTCAATGACTGGGTTGTTTAAGGCTACCATCAGCGGTGAAGTAGGAACTGCTGGCTGTGTGGTTGCAGCTATTGGTTGTATTTGCTGTTGTGCAAATTGCATTTTTGAGCCACTACCTGGAATTAAGCCAGATATCGTCCCTATAACACAAGCAGCAGCTGCTGCACTACCTACCATCCAAGTTAACTGAGAACGGCAACGTAGGCGTTTCCAGACTTGTTGGAATGTTTCCTCTGCTGAATTTTGCTCTTCTGGCAATGGTATGGTCTTTAAGCCTTGTCTCAGTTTTAATAGTCGCTGATACAAGCATTTGACTGAGTTATCATTTGCCAGCCATTCTTCTACTTGCCTACGTTCAACTGCTGTGACTTCGCCATCAAGGTAAGCACTCAATAACTCGAAGCGGTCAGCTTCGCTGTGCCGTAGGCTATCTCGCTTCTGTCTATCCATAGCACCCGTTGATTCATTGGTATGATTAGCCATTCCATCTGAGACATCCGAAGGAAGTTGTGAGTGGGAACGGTCGTAAAATTGAGAATCAGTGTTCATTTTAACGTTCTTACCAATTCAGACACAGGAAAACACAGCGAATAAATTTGGGAATTTAAGCAATTTTGCTCCTAAATGACGGAATAAATGTGTATTTTTCCGAGATTCTTAATATTTCTTAAATTCTGCCTTTGAACTGAGGAAAGATATTGTAATTTTAGTTATCTAGATAAATTTGCAACTGGGTTTGCAATCTGGATCTAGCTCTAGCTATTCTCGACTTTACAGTTCCTAAGGAAACTCCGGTGATTTCGGCAATTTCTTCATATGCCATCCCTTCAATTTCTCTTAAGACAATAGTAGTACGGAACACCTCTGGTAGATCAGCGATCGCTTCTCGCAGTTGTTCGTAAAATTCTCTAGTTGTCAGTTCTTCCTCAGGACCAGGTGTATCGCCAGCTATGTCCCAATCCATCTCACCGTCTTCTACCGAGCGGGGAGCATCTAGTGATAGGGGACTAGCAAATCGTTTCCGTTTACGCAACTCGTCATAGAACAAGTTGGTAGCAATACGGCTTAACCAGCCTCGAAATTTGGCGGGTTCTTGTAATCGGTTAATATTCCGATACACGCGAATCCAAACTTCTTGGGCTAAATCGGCTCTGTCAGACCAATCAGGAGCTAGATGGTATAACACCCTATCGACCTGAGTCTGATAGCGTCTTAACAGTTCTCCAAAGGCTACACGCTCTGGACGCAATCCTGCTTGACAGCGCAAAATGAGATCGTGATTTGAGAGTTTGTCAACTTGCACCGATGCTTCCGAATAAGTTGCATCAACAGTTGACCAGGATACAGTAATCGATTGACTCATAGATCGTACTGGCGTTAATTCATCCCCTTCTATTAGACCTGATCATTTGTCAGAAGTTCCTGAGGTAGGTGACGGATTTATGACCGGAACACGGAAATATAAGAAAAGATACTCTTTCTTGTAGGAGCCAACCTTATTATTTATAGAGGCAAACAGTCTGACAGGAGGCAAAGAGACATATTTCTTGTTTCATCAGCTTTTGCGGCTTTTAAAACTGAGTAGTTATTTCTGTCACACTGCACTAGGGAGAGTCACTAGAAGCAAAAAAGGCTGGTTTCAAATTCTCTTGAGAATTAGCCATAATAGGGAAAATTGTGTTCAGATTTACAAATGGCCACTAGGGCTTGACAAAAGTCAGTATTTACAAATCATGGAAGTATTGGCAAATGCATGAGAAAAATGAAAATTTTTGATAAATTTTTTGCTAGTTGGCTGCTCACAACAGGCAATTAGTCATTCACGGTCAGCCAGATATGTCAGGGATCAACAATAAGCGATGGCAATGGCAAGAAATGAATCTGTAGCGCGGATGGTGATGTTCCTCTGTTTTGGCACAGCAATTTTATCTTTGGCTGTCCATTGGCACATTATGAAAACGACAGGACAGTTAAATCAGTCTGCATCCACTACATTAAGGCAAAATTCTACCCCCCGCACCGACTCTAATCAAAATCGCTCTGAAGGCATTGGCATTGGGGAACCTGCTTTAGCTGAATCTGTATCCCCTGCAAAGCCTAAGGCTAAATTGGGACAAGGAAATAAATATGTAGCTAATGCGGATACACCCAAGAAGACAAAGTTGGTAGTTCCAGTCAAAGGAGAAAATCAGAAAACAAATAACAGTCCTAAAGGCTTTGTATTTCCGGGTGTGGCTCAAGCTAAATCTGTTCAGGGACTAGGATCTAGTCAGACACAAGTGGTAGTTAATTTAAGCGATCGCCGTGTCTATGTTTATCGCTATGATCAAGTAATAGCTAGTTACCCTATTGCTGTAGGTAAAAAAGGCTGGGAAACGCCTACAGGTGATTTTCAAGTCATGCACATGGAACACCATCCAATTTGGCGGCATCCCATTACTGGCAAAGTATTTGAACCAGGTACGGATAGTCCTTTGGGAGACAGATGGATTGGTTTTTGGTCAGATGGACGCAACAAAATTGGCTTTCATGGCACACCTAACACCGATTTGGTGGGAGCAGCAGTGTCTCATGGTTGCTTAAGAATGCGTAATTCTGATGTCAAAATGTTATATAGCCAGGTAAATATAGGCACGCCAGTATTAGTGCGTAACTGAAACGGCAACAAAGCAAAGTCATTAGTTTTTTCTGCAAGAACTAATGACTAATCACCAATGCCTAAAGATGTTATTTTTGCTCAAAATTCGGCGCGTAAACTTGGAGTAAAGTACTGACTTGATGTAAAACTTCGTTTCCAGTGCTTTTGCTCAGGGCTTGACGTTCTGGGAAGAAATTTGGTTGATCTAAATAACGATCTATTGCTTCCCCCACTTGCTGAGAAATGAATTCATAAAGTTCTGTTTTAGCGCGTTTACGCTGATACTTTGCGCCTTCTTCTGTCGTTGCATACAGGGGTGGAAGACGGTTAAGGGCGTAAGCTGTGATATCCCCCACATCTAGAGAACTTTCACAACTGGCTTCAATTTCTGCTACTTTAGCGATCACCTCAGTCAGTACCAATTCTTCCATGACGTTAATAAATTGTTTGCGAGGTACTGCTACTACTTCACCAGTCAACAATGACCCCATGAGTCGATCCAGCGCCATGTACTCTTCAATTGAAAGATCCGAGGCGTTGTCACAAATTCGCCCGACTTCGGCTTCCATTGCTGGTGTTAGATAACCATCCAGCAGAGCTTGTTCTACAATTTTTTCAATACTCATATTTATCAATTATCACGATTAAATTTAAGCGATCTTCATAATTCATAATTATGATTTTAATTACGAATTATGAATTATTTAGTCAACCACCTTAGTTTTCCAGGATTGTGGATCAATGGATTGTCCATTAACGTATAAACCCCAGTGTAAGTGAGGCCCTGTCGAAGCACCTGTTGAACCTACACCGCCAATAAGTTGTCCAGCTTTTACTAAATCACCTTCTTTGACATTAATGCGACTTAGGTGCATAAAAATGCTGGTTACTCCTTGACCGTGGTCAATGCCAACTACGTTACCATGAACTCGGAAACCTGCGGATACTGTACCTACTAAAGCAACTCGTCCAGCAGCTGGGGCAATTACGGCGGAACCGGATGCACCAGCATAGTCTAAGCCACGATGGTAGTAATCATTTGCAAATTTACCATTATAGTAGCGACGTACACCATAAATTGTGGTCATTCTGCCTTTATTTGGTCTTAGGAAAACACCATTCCAGTATTTTTCAGGTGTTTGTAGGGCTTTGAAAGCTGCAACACGATTGAGTTCAAGTTCTGTGGCTTGGATTCCGGCTTTTCCAGGGGGTAAGGTGATGCGTTGGATGGGGAATTTGCGATCGCCTACGTATACGGCTAAGTTTCTTTGTCGCTGTCCTTCTCCAGCTATTGTCACTTTTCTCACTCCAGATTTTTCCAGTGGAGTGGTAGGAATAAAAGAACGATACTTATTTGGAGAAATTTCAAAGGCTGGATATGTTTTCTCTCCCACCGTTACCGTAGGAATACCAGGCTGATCTTGACTTTCTAATTCAATTAATACCGATAAAGTATCTCCCAGTCGTGGTTTGTTAGGGATGATCTGTACTTCTAAAGCCTGTGCAGGTAAGGCTAAAGCTATAGGGACAGCCGCAATTATTCCCATTAAAATCTTATTGGCACGGTTAATGATGCTAACACTCTGCAACCAATTCTGCGGATTGATACGGTGAGTTTTGGTAGTCATAGAGTTATGAAAAAATCTGTTGCTGCTGTTTCTCAACAGACTAACGTATTACCGCTAGTATTTCCGCAGCTTGATCAAAAAATCCTGCAAATTGACAGATGGGGAAACATTTGCAAACTTTTTCGTCTCTAAAGAAGGTACTATTCGTACCTTTTACTACGATGCTACTCTTGAGTACCAGAAAAGACCATAATGTAAGGTTAATTAATTGGTAATGGGTGACAGGAGGCAGAAGAAAGATAAATACTCTCCGTCATCCTCCTCACTGTCCCCAGCACAACCATTTTAGCTACTTATGTCTTCTATTTCTCGTCGCCATTTCTTATATTTCGCTGGTTCAGCTTTAGCTACTCTAGGATTAAACCAGCTATCATTTCTAGAGGAGGCGCAAAACTATGGCAAAGTCCTTGCTCAAAGTACTCCGCGCAAACTTGCTTTACTTGTTGGGATCAACCAATATTCATCCCAACCTTTAGAAGGGTGTCTTAATGATGTGGAGTTACAAAGCCATCTCCTCATCCATCGCTTCGGTTTTAATCCTCAAGATATTTTGATTTTGCCGGACGAGAAAGCGAATCGCCAAGGTATTTTAGAAGCGTTTGAAGAACATTTAATTAAGCAAGCCAAACCTGGAGATGTGGTTGTTTATCACTATTCTGGACATGGTTCACGCATTTTTGACCCTAAACCCATTGCGGTAGATACAAAAGACAAAGAGGGTCTTAATGGTACTTTTGTGCCTGTGGATAGTTCCCTCCCTGCTGGATATCCTCATACTGGGGGGACAGTTAAAGACATTATGGGACATACTCTATATTTATTGATGTCTGCATTGTCCACAGAAAACGTGACGGCGGTGTTAGATAGTTGCTTTTCTGGAGGTGCAACACGAGATGGACGAGTAAGATCCCGTGCTGGTGGCAAAAATGTGTTGGTTTCTGCTGATGAAAAAACTTACCAGGAAAAGTGGTTGTCACAGTTGAAGATGCCGCCAGAAGCATTTGTCAAGGGTTATCGTGCAGGGGTGGCTAAAGGTATGGTTTTAGCAGCTACCAATCCTCAACAATTGGCGCGAGAAGTGAATATTAATGGTTTTCGTGCTGGTATTTTTACTTACTTATTAACCCAATATCTTTGGCAGCAGGATAGTACTGTTGATAGTGCGATCGCTTCTATCCTGCCCCAAATCCCTAAGAACTTCCATCAAACTCCTGGTTATGAAATCAAACCCGGTAGTAATTACAAATCACAACCGCTGTTTTTTGTCAATAATCCTGCCTCAACTGGTAATGCAGTCGTCACAGCTGTGGCCGATAATCGGGTGAGTTTGTGGTTGGGTGGTGCAAATTTAGCTGCACTTGATGAAGGAACGGTGTTTAATGTGGTTAATGGCACAGGAAAGGTAACGCTACTCAATCGGAAGGGTTTAGTCGGAGAAGCAACTAGTGTGGGAGTTGTGAAAACAGGAATGGTTTTGCGTCAGGTAACAGATTGAATCTGAGGATCTTCATCCTTAATGCTTTCTAATGACTTAGCTATTACTCCTAGCTGTAAACCTGGTGGAAAGCTACTTTCTTCTTTAATGCGCTTAATTTCAGCTTCGGTGATTCGCAAATTTAACTTTTGTGCCAAACATTTGACCGTATCTCCTCGGTCGAGGATACCCGCTACAGCACCAGCAGGAGAGAGTACGGTAATTCGAGTTAACTGTTCATTTTCTAGCTTGTTAATTACTTCGGCTAAGGAAGTGGACTCGGTAACGGTGGGTATGGTTGTGAGAGGATGGACAATACTTGCTAAAGTTTGGTTTTCCCATTGACTTCTTTCAGTTGTCTGTAAATCTCCAACTGTCACCATACCCTGGTAACGTCCATCAGCAGCAGCAAAGTAAACTTGGGAAGAAGATGTTTCTAAAAGGTATAAGTCAGCAAACTCTCTTAATGTCTGGTTGGCATCAATTACCCGAAAATCACGGGTCATCACATCAGCTGCTACTAGTTTGAGTAGGGTTTCTTGTAATGTAGTTACACGGTCGTAGTTGTTAGCATTGCGAATCGCAAACCAACCTAATAGCACAATCCACAAACCTGTTAATAATTCCCTGGTTAAGAAATCGATCACAAATCCGAGTGCGATCGCACCATAACCTAAAATCTGCCCAGCCTTTGCTGCCCAATGTACGGCTTTAAAGCGATCGCCTGTTATTTTCCATAGTGCGGCTTTTAACACCTGTCCCCCATCCAGAGGTAAACCGGGAATCAAGTTAAATAAAGCGACAACTAAGTTGATTCTCGCTAAATCTCCCCCCATGACATTCAACACTGTGGTATCAGGAATGAAATTAGAACCTAGACGCAGTAGCAAAAACAGAACTATACTGACCGCAGGCCCAGCGATCGCTACTTGAAAGGCTTTACCAGGGGTTTTTGATTCCTCTTCTATCGCTGCAATCCCACCAAAGAAAAACAGCGTAATTGAATTAACTTTAATCCCTTGCGATTGTGCTACCAAACTATGACCCAACTCATGTAATAGCACAGAAGTAAATAACAGCAGTGCCATTACTAATCCAGCACTCCAACCTGTGATAGTCCCCCATTGTTGGTAAGCTACGCCAAAATTCAGGGTTGCTAAACCCAAAATCACAAACCAGAACGGGTCTAAAAATAGCGGAATCCCAAATAAAGAGCCAATTTTCCAACTTGTTTGCATTATATTTTTCCTAAAATTAATTATGGACAAAATTTCTGTATATTAGGGGCGTATGGTAATACACTCCTACAGCTGGCGATCGCAGGTGCGAGCTACTCTAATTTCTAGAATAGACAATTTAATTAGAAATATTGCATTATTTAAAATAGTAAAACTTGGTATAAAAAAAGCGGTAGGGAATTTGATTCTTACCTACCGCCCAATTTTTACCCTTGATGACAAGAGAATCTCAAGCAGAATTTATAAACGACCAATGTTAGTCAGTCCTAAAACAATGCCAATACCAATCACATGACCAAAAGCCATTGCACCAATGAAAGCTGGGACAGTGATGGGCAGCAAGGGCATTTGTGGCCCCACTTTAGGGGCTTTACTTGCCAAACTGAGTAAAAGTACTACTAGACTGCTGGCACTAATAATGATACCCACTGTAGGACTCCACACAGGTGTGGCGGGAACTGAAGCTGCTGCTGCTAGTAAGATAGATGATATCAAGTTGTATTCTCCTACAATGAAAAAATGAATGTAAACCTACAAGATTATAAAATTCCGTAGGACAAAGCAAAACTTTTTTGCTTAATTTAGGTTAGTTTTGTGATTATTTTTAATTTCTTTTATCTTTGAATGCGGGTTAAAATTTGCGGCATCACTCAACCAGAACAGTCTATAGCGATCGCATCTCTGGGTGCAACAGCACTAGGCTTTATTTGCGTACCTACTTCACCTCGCTACGTTACCATAGAACAAATTCAGGTAGCAGTGGCTCAACTCCCTAGCAAGATTGACAGAATTGGTGTTTTCGCCAACACCAGTATTACCAACATCAGCCAAACAGTTTTGGCATCAGGTTTGACTGGTATCCAGTTACACGGTGAAGAATCTCCCGAATTTTGCCATCAGTTGCGTCAATCCCTACCCCAGGTAGAAATCATTAAAGCAATGAGAGTTCGCAGTCTGGAGCATCTACAAACAGCAGCTAACTACACCAAGAATGTAGATACCCTACTGCTTGATGCCTATCATCCTCAACAGTTAGGGGGTACAGGTCAAACCTTAGATTGGCAGATGCTACAGGAATTCAGCCCCACTTGTCCTTGGTTTTTAGCTGGAGGACTGACACCAGATAATATTATGGACGCGTTAAGTCAGGTAAAACCCAATGGTATTGATTTATCAAGTGGTGTCGAACTTTCCCCTGGCAATAAAGATTTAGACAAAGTAGCATTGTTGTTTGCAAGGTTAAAATCTGTGTATACTAAAAACGGGTTAAAAGTGTCATTCTGAACGAAGTGTGCCACGTCGTGGAGCTTTGCTAACGCGTAGCGTGCCGTAGGCTCTAGAATCTCCGAGATACTTCCCTGCACTACGTTACGGTCAGTATGACATAAGTCCAAGTTTGACCCGTTTGCAGTGTAAGTATTCAGCTATCAGTAATCATTTATAGCAATTCCTAATCTAATGAGGTACAAATTTATCTGCGGTTAATTCTTTCTTCCTCTACCTCACTTGAATGGGAATTGCTATATCAGCTTTTAGTAAGCTGATAAATGAATGATATAATCAAAGAATTACAACTTGATGCTATATCAAACTTTATGATCATTGCACAAGAACTAGAAACTCAAAAAAACATCTCCACAGATATAATTTTTCCCCCTGGTGATTTATATAGTGATGAACCTCCTGTGGAAACAGAACTGCATCTCAGACAAATAATTCTATTATTCAAATGTTTAGAATGGTTATGGAAAGATAGAAATGATTTTTATGCTACTGGAAACATGAGCATTTACTATAGTCCTAACCAGAAAAAATCAGAAGATTCTCGTGGTCCAGATTTCTTTGTAGTTCTAGAAACTGAACGCAAAACCCGGAAAAGTTGGGTAGTGTGGAATGAGGATGGTAAATATCCCAATATGATTGTAGAAATTCTTTCCCCAAGTACAGCTAAAACAGATAGAGAATTTAAAAAACAACTTTATCAAAATACATTCCGAACTCCAGATTATTTTTGGTTTGATCCTTATACTTTAGAATTTGCAGGTTTTCATTTATTAGATGGAAAATATCAGCCATTAGCAGCAAATGAAAAAGGACATTTGTGGAGTCAACAGTTAGAGTTATATTTGGGTATTCATGATGGTTTATTGCGGTATTTTACACTGGAAGGAAATTTAGTTCCTACACCAGAAGAAAGCGCAGAACAAGAAGCAAAAGCAAGAAAAGCAGCAGATGAAAAAGCAGCACGTTTAGCGGCAAAATTGAGAGAGTTAAATGTTGACCCAGAGACAATTTAAGTAAGAATTCAGGAGTGAGGGGACGCTTCACAGACCTTTGGTTCGGAATGCCTATGAAATTAAGATGGGAAACCCGCCTACAGTTCTTGTTTATCAGTCATGGGTCAGATATTAAACAATACCTTATCAAAATCGAAAAAATGGACAAGGTATTGATTAAATAAACCGGATTTCTATATTAGAAAAGCAGCAAAATCACTCACCCCCTAATGTATTTTGAGGATGAGCGATTGTTGTAATACCGTTTCATTTTAAAGTTGATACAAATAGGCAGTAAGGGGAAAGAATTAAACACCAATGATTTGTATCAGGCTTTTCGTAAAATGGTATAGAAATCCCTAATTCTTAAAAGAACGATGCTTGGTGACGAATTAAGTTAAAGAATTCTTCGCGGGTTTTTTGCTCTTCTTGGAATATACCAACCATAGAACTGGTGACTGTCCAAGCACCAGGTTTTTGTACACCCCTCATAACCATGCACATATGGGAGGCTTCCATGACCACGGCAACACCTTTAGGTTCGAGAATAGTCTGAATTGCTTCAGCGATTTGTCTAGTTAGTCTTTCCTGTACTTGCAAACGACGTGAATACATCTCTACAATCCTGGCTAGTTTACTCAAACCCACAACTTTTTGATTGGGGATATAAGCAACGTGCGCTCTACCCATAAAGGGCAGCATATGATGTTCACACAGGCTAAAGAAATTAATATCTCTAACTAGCACCATCTCGTCATGACCTTCATCAAAGATGGCACCATTAACGAGCTTTTCTAAAGATTGATTGTAGCCACTAGTGAGAAACTGCATCGCCTCAGCTACGCGCTTGGGTGTTTTCAGAAGTCCTTCCCGTTCTGGATCTTCGCCAACGCCTACTAATATTGCCCGCACTGCCTCCATCATTTGCTCTGTATTTTCTTCTGTAGGCGATCGCAAATCTGGTTGTCGCCCATCATGAGTATTACGGTCAGGTCTAGGATTCATGGCTTCTTCTAAGTCAGGAATCAAAGGAGATGTCGAGCTATTGGAACCGTTGGAACTAGCGATAGTCATGATTGAATTATGGTAATTGGTCATTGGTCATTGGTCATTGGTCATTGGTCATTGGCTTCAGCCGTGAGCCTTCGTGACTTGACTGACTTGTACTGAGCCTTGTCGTTAGCGATCGCCGAACGTCCGAACTCCGAACGGTAATACTAACTTAGAGAACGCCCGCATTAGACATTAGTGTCAATTCTTCAATCACTGCTTGCTGTGGGAGTAAGACAGTGTGGAGAATTGTCTGAGCTACGATTTCCGGGGTTAACATTTTTGTACGGTCAAAGTCAGCATTAACTGTGGCTGTGTCCCAAATTTCTGTATTGACAGAACCTGGACAAATAGCAGTTACACGAATACCGTGGACTCGTTCTTCTTGAGCCAGGGTTTGAGAAAGGGCTAGTAAGCCAGCTTTGCTAACACAGTAGGCTCCCCAACCGGCAAAGACTTGTTTGGCAGCAATGGAAGCGACATTGATGATTGTGCCTGTACCCCGTTGCCGCATTTCTGGCAAAATGCCCATCATGCACATAAAGGCGCTGGTGAGATTTAAGTTAATCACCTGTTGCCAGTCTTCTAAGGGCGTTTCGCTCAAATTGGCGGTGTATCCCATACCCGCATTGTTGACGAGAATATCTATGTCGCCAAACTCATGGGCGATCGCTTGGATTTTGGCTTTTACTTGGGAAACACAAGCTAAATCCATAGTGAAGGCTTTTGCTTCCACCCCCATTTCTATAGCTGTTTTCGTCACAGCTGCCAATTTATCCTCTGAACGGCTGACTAAGGCGACATCTATTCCCGACTTTGCAAAGGCCAAAGCCGTTGCTTTCCCTATTCCGCTGCTGGCTCCGGTAATCAAAGCGCGTCGTTTCTGCTCAAAACTCATGGTATCTCCCCATTTTCTGGCAGTGCTGTGAGACACCAGCCTCCCATAAATTAAATAAATCTAAAAATCCGATTGTTTTTTTATGACAGGTGCTACAATGCATTGCCATTATGGTTATATTGTCTACAGCTAGTTTTCCCAGTTAGGACAACAAATATCTTCTTGGAAAATCAAGTTGTAAACTCAAAGCCGATTATTGAATACTAGGCAAATTCGCCCATCAAATGGGGTTATTTTGCTGAACACACAAACACAAATGCCTATAGCTGATAAGATTGTTAAAAATCTTTAAGCAGCCCTAGGCAATTATAGCACTGCTGTAGTGCTATGGGATTGTGGCTATTATTTTTAGTGAGCGAGTTCGGTAAAGACACCAATTTTGCGGAATTTCTCATAGCGGAGTTGGCGGCGTTCGCTCGCAGTTAAGCGATTGAGTTCATCCAAGTTATCCAACAAGGCTTGCTTGAGAGTTGTAGCTGCACTCAAGGGGTCAGAATGAGCGCCCCCAATGGGTTCAGATAATATTTGGTCGATAATTCCCAGGTTTTTCAGGTCATGGGAAATAATTTTTAAGGCCACAGCTGCTTGTGGGGCTTTGCTGGCATCTTTCCACAAAATCGCGGCACAGGCTTCTGGGGTAGCAACGGTGTAAACTGAATGTTCAAACATCAATAAGCGATCGCCTACGCCAATACCTAAAGCACCACCGGAACCGCCTTCACCAATGACTGTACAAAGGATTGGCACATCAAAACAGAACATTTGCCGCAAGTTGTAAGCGATCGCTTCTCCTTGTCCTTGATGTTCGGCTTCTATGCCCGCCCAAGCTCCAGGAGTGTCGATAAATGTGACAATTGGCATACTAAACTTGTTGGCGTGTTCCATTAACCTTAGGGCTTTGCGATAGCCCCCAGGTGCAGCCATACCAAAATTACGGGCGACGTTATCTTTAGTATCCCGGCCTTTTTGATGCCCTAACATCACCACAGGTTGTCCACCCAAACGACCAACACCACCAACTAAAGCTGGATCATCACCTCCACAGCGATCGCCATGTAACTCCATCCATTCATCACTTATTGCCTGAATGTAATCTAGAGTACTGGGACGACGAGGATGTCTAGCTACTTGCAGTCTCTGAGAAGGGGTGAGACTGCTAAAAATTTCCTCCCGCAATTGCATAGCCCTGGTTTCCAGTTGCCGAATTTGACCAGAAACATCAACGCCATTCTCATCTGCAAGTTCCCGAATTTGGTCAATCCGGGTAGCCAGTTCTGCTAACGGCTTTTCAAAATCCAACAGTAGCGGTTTGCGCTCAGTAATTGCCATAGTTAGGGATTGGTAATTGGTAATTGGTAATTGGTAATGGGTAAATGAGGATCAAGAATTAGTAATTGGCAGGGATTATGGAAAAAGTCGTCAACTGCTATTACCTATTACCCATCACCCATTACCTAAACTAATAATGGTCTAAAACCGTGTTTAATGGACACCTGACCAATTTGCTCCATTTTGTCTACGGTAATCTGATTACGACCCCAAGAAAAGTTTGTGTATAACTTCTCAAATTCCAGCAGCATTGATTCTGCGAAACAAGCGAATAACTGGCGTGCTGGTACATCCATATTGACAATTTTCATGATTTTCCAGTCAATATCCAAGGAATGTTCCACAATTCCACCATTTAGAACATACACACCAGGATGCTGAACTTTCATCCCTAAGTTTTTAGGATAGCCACCATCAATCAATAAACATGGTTGCTTCAATACTTTGGGGTCAATTTCCACACCTTTGGGCATACTAGCAACCCAAACTACAATATCTGCTTGGGGTAGTGCTTCCTGTAAACCCATAATTTTACCCCGTCCCAATTCCGCTTGTAGTTCTTGGAGACGTTCTTGGTTACGGGCTATGAGAAGTAATTCTTGGACATCTGTTTTTTTGTCTAACCAGCGGGTAACGGCACTACCAATATCCCCAGTCGCACCACATACTGCCACAGTTGCTTTCGACAGTTCTATTCCTAATTGCTTAGAAGCTTCTTCCACCTGCCGACAAATAATATAGGCTGTATGGGTATTTCCGGTTGTGAAGCGTTCAAATTCTAATTTGACGTTTCGGACTTGGCTAAACTGCTCTAAATTGAAGTTCTCAAAAATAATTGAAGAAAACCCACCTAAAGCCGTGATATCAATGCCATGCTTTTGAGCATGAGCCATAGCATTTAGAATTTTGCGCGTTGCGGCTTTAATGCGACGATTTGCCAGCATTTCCGGCAAAAAGCAAGATTCTACATACCGACCCTCAATTTTTTGTCCCGTAATACTAGTAACAGTAATGTGATCGACAATTTGCGGCGGGGCGCTACACCAAAAGTCTAGCCCTTGATCGGCATATTCTGGGTATCCCAATTCTTGAGCTACGGATTGAGCGTGTTCTAAACTAGTCAGATGTCCAATTAGACCAAACATGTAGTGATATATTAGGCGAGTGCTGTCAAAAGCGTGGAATTTGTGAGCGATACCAATTTTAGATTTTGCGGAAAGTTGCGTGGGCGGCTATGCCAACTTGAGCAAACTTTCCAAGACGGATTTTGGATTCAGAATTTTGACTAAAAGACTGTTCCAAAAATCGCAACCAATACTAACTATGCCAAGTTGGGATGGGATATGATATCTAATCCTTAAAAGTACTACATAAAGTGTCCAAATAATTCGTAATTCGTAATTACACTCCTGACTTGAGGTGTAGGTTGGGTTGGGAAAATTGATGCTGAGTAGTCGGACAAAATTAAATTCACTCATTGAGAGAGGGAATAGGGAACTGGGAACAGGAAAATCAGTTGTGTAATTAATTCTGTCCCATCACTTACCTTAATTTTTTTCATCAGGGGTAACAGGTTAGTCACCCCTATGGGAATATTTAGACAGGCATGAGTCCGTAAGCTGAGAGACGCATAATATCACGAGTTGTGAAGCCGATGTTACTTAATGCTTCACCGTATTGAATCATGAAATCTTCTACTAGGGCTTCTTTTTCCATTGCCAATACGTGGGCATCATCCGCTACTTGGTTGAGCATTTTCCAGACCAGGGGCAGATTTTGGCGGTTAGCTGTTTCTAATTCAGCTTTGGATTCTGCAAAGTTTTCTTTGAGCCAAACTTCGCCAAAATTGAGATGACTGTATTCTTCTTTAACCACACCTTCTGTAATTTTGCGGGCAAAATCATCAGCGACGGGAATGTAGATGTTATATGCAGCGATCGCAAAACATTCGATAATTAAAGCTTGAATCAGCAAGCAAGTAACAACTTTACCTTCTGCTGCTGCGGTTTGAAAATTTTGGTGCAGTCCTGAGAAAAACTCCTTCGCAAATTGCATATCTGGTGTAACTTGCAAATTGCGTCCACAAGCTTCAAATCCTTTTTTGTGGCGGCTTTCCATCTTCGATAAGCGAATCAGATCTGCTTTGCTTTCTGGTAGCAGTTCAGCCAGTTGGATGTAATTATCATGGGCTTCTTGTTCCCCTTCAATCACAATTGCATTAATACGACTATATGCATCTTTGTATTTTTCACTTTGGAAATCAATTTTTTCAATTTGCTCAACAAGCTGCTGCATGGTATGTTTACTCCGTAGCCCTTAATTATTTGATACTAAAATCTAATTTACCCTAGTAATTAAGGGTGATGATCACTGTGGTTTAATTTAACTTAACAAGAAATTATGGTAATTAGATGAGTTTTTATTAGAGGTGATGCTCTAATACTAAAAAATGACTGTTTTAGAGGCACAACCGATGTCCAAGCCAAACTGGAATCTGAACAATGCGAATTTGTGGAGCCTGGTAGTGTTAGTGCTAGGAGCATTTATTGTTTTACTGCCTTTGATTGTAGTCTTTCTCACCTCCTTTTCACCTGCGGGTACAACTCCAGGAGTTTTGGGAAAAAATAACTGGACTTTAGCTAATTACCGCGAAGCTTGGGAACGAGGGAAGTTTTTACTAGCATTTGCTAATTCTACCTTGGTAGCGATCGCAGTTACGGCTTTTCAAATTATCACATCTGCTTTGGCAGGTTACGCCCTCGCCAGGCTGAAATTTCGAGGAAGACAAGCGCTATTGTTAGTGATACTAGCAACCTTGGTGATTCCCTTCCAGTTATTAGTGATTCCCATCTTTTTAGTTTTGAAGTGGGGACACATGATCAATACCTACTGGGCTTTGATTTTACCAACTGCGGTAAACGGCTTTGGCATTTTTCTGTTACGTCAATATTTCCAGACAATTCCCATAGAACTGGAAGAAGCAGCAGCCATTGACGGCGCGAACCGACTGCAAATTTTATGGCGCATCATGTTACCTTTAGCACGTCCAGCTTTAGTAACGCTGTTTTTGTTCACCTTTATTGGGGAATGGAACGATTTATTTAAGCCCTTGGTATTCACAACAAAACCAGAATTAAGAACAGTGCAGTTAGCATTGGCAGAATTTCAAGAGCAGTTTACCAATAATTGGCCTTTGATGATGGCAGCAGTGACAATTTCTACTGTACCTGTGATGGTGTTATTTCTAATTGGACAAAAGCAGTTTATTCGCGGTATTGCTGCAACGGGAATTAAGAATTAGTCAGAATCAGGATATTCAGGATGTGGTGTTCCGTTTTTTTCATGTCAAGACTTGACAAGACGCAAAAAATAAATTACTCTTATGTTAAGAGTAGAAATCTGTTCGCGCATATATAGTAAAATTTTCAAATATCAACATCATTCAAAATCAAAAAATCGTTAAATCCTCTAAATTGATTGATTACTTAATTTTATCCTGTTAATCCTTAAATCCTGGATATCCTGATTCAGACTAATTCCTAATTGTAAAGAGTGTAAGTTAAGCCACTCCAAGCAACCATATAAAAACACTAAACTCAGATTCTGTTACAAACAGGAATTATGCAAAAGCTGGGTTTGGTTTTAATTATTGTTTCATTTTTTCCGTGGTTAGCGATCGCTATAATTATCCCATTTCTACCAATCTCCGTAGCTCAAAAAGCCTTATTAATACCAGCATTATTGGTTTTAGCTGAAATTATATTTTGGTTTGGTATATTATTGGTAGGCAAAGAAGTTGCTCAAAGGTATAAACGTTATTTGAGTTTTCGTTATCTAAAAATACTGCTCAGAAAACTTAAGCGCAGAAGAAGCAAAAGAGCAAAATAGACTCTTTCCCCCTGCCCCCTGCTCAATTTTTACCTCGTCCAGCTAGATTTGCAACCATAATTACCAGTTGATCTAGCTGAATGGGTTTAGCCATATGCATTTGGAAACCTGCCAAGTAAGCTTCTTGAGATTCCTCATTGCGAACGTATCCAGTCAGTGCGGCGGCGGGAATTTGTCCTCCTGCTTCAGCACTAAGCGATCGCACCTGCCGGATTAAACTATATCCATCCTCATTCATCATCCCAATATCAGATAGCAGCACATCATATATCCCAGGGTTGATTGTGAGTATTGAGAGCGCGTCCTTAGCAGATGCGGCCATTGTCACCTCAGCCCCATAACCTTCAAGCATTGTCATCAGTAACTCGCGTATATCTGCCTCATCATCTACAACAAGTATACGCAAACCTTTTAGTGACGGCAGACCATCAACGGATAAATTCACACCTTCTGCCAATGGAAACTGCTCAGTATCATCAGACAAATAGTTTTCCTGAATAGCAGCAGAAAGCGGTAGCCTAACGATTATGGTTGTCCCTAACCCCTCACCCGGACTTTCTGCACGAACCGTACCACCATGAAGTTCGATCAAATAACGGACAATTGATAATCCCAACCCAATTCCATTATAGGCGCGAGTTTTGGTGCTATCAGCCTGACGGAAACGCTCAAAAACATAAGGGAGAAAGTCATTAGCTATCCCAATACCTGTATCACTAACTCGAATCTCGGCATGGGAATCAACCCGTTCTAGCGTGACTTCAATACTTCCCCCTTCAGGAGTAAATTTCACAGCATTAGATAGCAAATTCCAGAGTATCTGTTGCAAGCGGTCTATATCACCCAGTACTTTGCCAATTCCAGGTTGCAGATGAGATGAAATATTAATGTTTTTAGCCTCTGCGGATAACCGCACAACTTCAAGCGCTGAACCAATGACAGAGATGATATCAATGAGGCTATTGTTTAGACGGAGTTTACCAGTCGTAATGCGGGAGATGTCTAGAAGATCCTCAATTAGTTGGGTTTGTACCCTAGTGCAGCGCTCGATAACTTCAAGTCCTTGAGCAATTTGATCTGCCTTCAGATTTTGCGTGCGGAGTAACTGAGACCATCCCAAAATGGCATTCAGCGGATTGCGGAGTTCGTGAGAGAGAATAGATAAAAACTCATCTTTGGCGCGGTTAGAAACCTCTGCTTGCAAGCGGGCTGACCGCTCCTGAGCCAATAACTGAGCCCGTTCTGCCGCGAACTGCTTCTGCTGCGTGATATCCTGAATTGCCAGCAGAATCATTTGTTCATTGTCTTCTTGAATAATTTTACAACCATTGAGCAGCATAATTCTGTACCCAATTTTCTCGAAGACTCTCTCTACCTCAAAGTCGTGAAGCCGAGTATTTTTCAGGAAAATTTCTTCTAGGAGTGTAATTAGATCGGGAATGTTCCACTGACCATTTCCTATCTCAAACATTAGTTGCTGCTCTGTTTGTGCTGATGAAATTTGGAACGTTTGATAAAAAGCCTGATTAGCTGTAACAACTCGTAAACTAGAATTAATCACTACTAAAGGCTGTGGCACAGTTTGCACAATGGCTACAGCATAATTACGAGACTGTTCTACCTGCTGGGCGATGCGTTTGATGGCATCAATATCCATCAATACCATCACCACACCATCAATTTGATTACTTGTCGTTCTGTAAGGTCGAATTCGCAGATTATACCAATGCCCTTGCTGGTCTTGCACTTCTAGCTCTTTGACATTGAGAGTGTCAATTACCTCTAGGAGCAATGACTCTAAGTTAGGAACATTAATCTTAGAGCGAATATCACTAAATGGTCGCCCCACATCTGTGGGAATCAGATTGAGCAAATGCTGTGCCGTGGGAGTGAAGCGCCGAATCCGCAAATCATTTGCCAAGATTAAAATCGGAATATTAACACTACTGAGCAAATTCAATAGATCGTTGTTGACATGATGTAATTCCAGATTTCGACTTTGCAGTTCTTCGTTGGTCGTTTTTAATTCTTCGTTGGTTGCTTGAACTTCTTCTTTTGCTGTTTGCAACTCTTCATTAGTGCTTTGTAATTCCTCGTTGCTCGACAGAATTTCTTCATTTGCCACTTTCAAGTCTTGAGTTGTGGCTTCCTGCTCTAAAATCATCGATTCCAAATACTCTTGAGTCAGCGCCAGCTCCTGTTTAGTAGCTGTCAGCGCCTGTTTGAATCGAGATATTTCAGTAACTATATCTGTCTGTTCCTGATTTTCAGGTGCTAGGATAGATTTTTCTGCTGATGAAGGTACATCCTCAAATAAGACAAGAAAGTAGCGAGTTTCTACTGCTACGGGAGTCTTGAGCGGAATCACCTCAACATTAACTATCCTGCGCGGTTCACTCCCTTCAATCTGTAAATTGTCCTTTCTTACAGCAATATCCTGCCTTTTGGCTTGATGAACTGCGGTACGCAACTCTTCCAGTAAGCCTTTTCGAGCCATTTTCAGCAAATTGAAGCTGGGTTGACCTGGAGCAGGTCTCAAATAAAAGCTGGTATCTCCTCGAAATTGGAGAATGTCCATATCGTCGCTGATCAAAACACCAGATGGGGCATAACGATTGAAGATGATTTGGTCAGCTTCTTTATGTAAATCATCAATATCCCAAGTCTTTTCACTCATCTGCGGGTCAGGCTTTACTCTTGCTACAGGATAGTGTCCGCTGGAAAAATTAAAATTCGGCTTAGTCGCTACTAACTTTTTAGAATATACCTTGTTCTTTCTATCTAATAAAGCAAATAAGTCTGATAATTCTCCTACACTCTCTGAATTACCTAACATCAAAAACCCTGTGGACTTAAGACTGTAATGGAAAAGTGACATCAACTGCTTCTGTACACCAGATTCCAAATAAATCAGCAGATTCCGACAAGTAATCAGATCCAGATTGGAAAATGGTGGATCACTAATCAAGTTTTGTCTGGCGAAAATACACTGCTCACGAATCGATTTATTGATCTGATATCCACCTTCCACTTCGATAAAAAAGCGTCTTAGCCGTTCTGGTGAGACATCAGCCATTTCGTTCTGCTTATAAATACCTGACCTGGCTTTTTCGATTCCTGTTTCATTAATATCTGTAGCAAAAATTTGGATGGTAGGTTTGGAGATAAAATCTTCCAGAAACTCCATCAAACAAATAGCAATGGAGTAAACTTCCTGACCAGTGGCACATCCTGTCACCCAAATCCGAATTGGCGATTGCAGGGACTTACCTTTACCTTTATCCTTAACAATACTCGGAAATACTTTCTCCTTTAAGGCTTGATAGGCTTCAGGGTCACGGAAAAAACTGGTGACATTGATCAGAATTTCCTGGTATAAAGCCTGTACTTCAGCCGGATGGGTTTGGAGATACTTGACATAATCCTCCAGCGGTTGCAAATTGTACAGCACCATCCGTCGATCAAGTCGCCGGTTTAAAGTGGCTTGCTTGTAGAGGCTAAAGTCAACTCCAGTAGCAGTTTTCAGTAAAGCCAAGATTGTGGGCGAGACATCCTTACTTTCAGAAATTGGCTCGACTGTTGGTGAAAGAACCAACTTGGTAAACTTGGGATGAAGAGCAATTTTTCCCAGTTCTTTAGCAATTTCCTGTGGTGATAAAATGAAGTCTACATCACCTGTGGCAATGGCAATACTCGGCATTTCCCGAAATTGAGCGGATGTTTCCGACTGAGCAAAGGTAATACCACCAGCTGCCTTAATTGCCTGTGTTCCTATTGTGCCGTCGCCATCACTTCCAGATAGGACAACACTAATTGCTTTATTTCCCTGTTCTGCTGCCAATGAATTTAAAAAGGCATCACCTGGTCTGTATCTCCCTTCAACTTTCTCACGGGGTACGAGTTGCAATATCCCTTGCGTCAAGGTCATTTTCTTATTCGGGGGAATAACATAGACGTGGTTAGGTTCTATAGCCATGCCAGAGTGCGATTCATGGACGGGCATCTGAGTTGTCTTAGCTAGAATCTCTGTCAGTAGGCTCTGATGATTTGGTTCTAAGTGCTGAATCAATACAAATGCCATTCCAGTATCAATTTCTAAATTCTCTAGCAATTCGGTGAATGCTTCTAATCCCCCCGCAGATGCTATAATGCCGACTATTGGAAATAATTCCTTGCTTTGAGTCTGCTGTTTTTCTTCCCCGATTTCAACAGCTTTGGTATCGGATTGGGTTGGTTCAGAAGACTTTTTATCATTCATATAAAATTAGTTATTCCTGTTTTAAATAATTCATAATAATGCTTTTGATCTCGTTAAGGATACGTAATTAATTTTTGCAACAGGGATTTAGATTGTGCCTAGTAACATAGTTGCTATTAAATTTCAAACCACGAAACTTGGTTAAAAATTAATTTTTAAATTAACTAAAAGTTTCTAAGGTTTTTAATTTTTAATTATGCTCTGTGCTAATGGTGGAGAAAATATGGGGATTTAGTACAAATAAGTGGAAGTTTGATAAACAGAGTCTAATACCTGTTTAGGTCTATTTTAGCTGTTATTTTCAATCAACAAGGTAGATTAGCATAAATTGAGTTAAATATATATCTAACAACAGGTAGATATATGTGTTTAATTTTATTTAGAGTTTATCAATAACTTCGCAACTTTTCTGTAGGTTGGGTTTCATGCTTCAACCCACGAATCAAGGCTTTTTTCAATTTTCCTCGAAGGACGGGGCTTTAAACCCATTTTTTTGGTAAATTTTTTATCAATGTTGATAATGGAGAAAATTATTACTTATATAAATTATTACTTATATTATGAGTACATCTATGTCTGTTGATGAACCCTCAATTATGGGAACTTGTTAGTATAAGGTGAAATATCCACATAAATCAGGAATATAGTCACCAATGGCAGGACATAAGCTCAACGAAGTAGAACTACAACAAGCCTTGAGTAGTTTACCTGGATGGCAAATTAAAGAAGGTAAATTGCATAAAGAATACAAATTTAACTCTTTCCCGACTGCGTTAGGTTGGATGGTGACTGTGGGTGTTCACGCGGAAACAATGGGACATCACCCTGAATGGTTAAATGTTTACAACACGGTTCGGGTGAATCTTGCTACCCACGACATCGGTGATGCTATCAGCGATTTAGATGTGGAATTGGCGAAAAAAATGGAAGAAATCTTTAATTCGTAATAGGGAATAGTTTGGTTAGGGCTAGGAGGCAGGAGGCAGGGGGCAGGATTTAAAAGGTTATTCTCCCCAGTCCCCAGTCCCCAGTCCCCAATGCCCAATGCCTAATTTGTCTCTTGAATCTGTAACCTAATGGTGTGTTCGGTTGCACCACTGAGTTGTAGTTCCATGATTTCACCACCGAGGGGTTCTATGCACGTGAGGAGCGATCGCAGATTGGGTGTACTCGCTCCAGTGTCAACATATAATCTATCTGCTAAGTTACTGATTTTTTTCCAAGTCATATATAACTTGGCTATACCTTGTTCCATCTGGGATGCTTGATTTACCAAGTCAGCAGCGATGCTTAAACAGCCGATTCTTTGCGCTTCTTCTAATGCTGTTTCAATATCTACATTTTCTTCTGTCAACGCTTGGACTTGTGCTGCAGATTTGAGATATTTTCCTAGTTGACGCGCTTCTGTGGTTGCCTGTTTGAGAGTATCAACATCAGGACTGGCGGCTATGTCTCTTTGTAATGCCTTTTGGTGTAATTCTGGCAGTTTTTCCATTTCTTTCACCAGAGGGGCAATGTAGCGCGGTGGCAGGGTGTTATCTGCGGCTTTTTCCCTAACTTCCTCTGGTAATAAATCTGAGGACATGGCTGTCCATTCGTCGGTGAGTTGACGGACTTCTCTGCGGGTGATGCGATCGCCTTTTTGGGCGGCTTCACTCACCATTTGTTGCACTTCTGGGGCGGCTTTGGCGGTTTCTACAAAGGCACGTTTACTAAAGTTATTGACACTACTGGGGTCAAGTTTGCCATCTTCAATTAAGGTATCAGCACTGTTTGCCAGTTGAATCCAACTGTAGGCTTGAGTTTTACTAATTTCCCGTTCTTTGAGCCATTTGAGAAAACCTGCACCGCGTCCGTCACCGTTTTTTTTCTCTCGATCACGAACTGAGCGTAAAATGCGACCACGCCAAATTTCTGTTTGTAAATCAAAGCGATCGCATACTTGCCAAGCTACATCTAGCTGCTGTAAAAAATCAGACTCCAGAATCTGTTCATCTTCGGGATCTGGTAGTTCAAAATCTAAATCTACTACTGGCTGTTGCAGTGCAGCAGCAAGGTCATTCATTGAATCGGTATCTTGCACGATGGATAGCTGGTTGGTGTGTGCGATTAGCTGATTGTGACAAACAATAAGCAGTTAAATATTATAGTTGATAAATGTAAAATTACGTGAATTACTGAAAAACTCTAGACAAATGCAGATTTTGAATGGATCTGTGGGGTTAAACTGCGAGACTGTAGGCGATCGCATCTCTCTTTTTTGGTTTGATTAAGGAACTACTAATACATAATCTTGTTTTTTACTTAAAGGTGTTGTTACTGTCACCGCAACACGCCGATTAGCAGGCATGGGGATGATAATGTCAAATTTTCCATTCCGATCAGTAATCAGTGGTTGATTTAGCATCACCAAGTTAACTGGATCAACTTTACCAACAATTCGGACTTGTTGATTTCTTCTTTCTTCCAGTACTTGCACATCTAATCTTGTATCATTTCGCAATCTCGTAGGTACTGAAGGTGGTTCTCCTGGAATCACTATGGTCTGAAAGCCTTTATTTACATATACTCTTTGACCTTGAGCCGTTGTTGCTACACTACCTGTGAGAGTCGCTACACCTGTTTTACCACTCGGTTGGACACTGACACCAAAGTCTGTCCCTCGCACGCCTGTAATTCCTGCTGGAGTCTGTATTTGCAAGGTGGAATCTTGATGTGTAAAGGCACGTATTTTCAGCCGTACCTGTCCACCTGTCACTTGTAAATTGGTAATGCGTCCACCCTGACTAGTTGTTTGCAGTTTTTGAATTTCCAGTTTTGTATTTTCTGCAACCTGAACAAAACCAATACCCGTATCCAGGGAAAGCATACTACTCGAACGCTGGCCGGTGCTGATGCTATCTCCTACATTTTGTAGTTTTGCGCCTATGCGAGCCAATTGGGAAATCTGTTTATTTTGGTAGGTGACATCTCCAGAAGTACTGCGAACTTCTAAGTAGCGGTTGATTTTTAGTTGTAATTTTTTCTGAGCTAATACTTGGGTAATTGTTAATAATCCTACAAATGATATGCTCAATAGCAGCCAGAGTTTTTTCATTACCTAATTCCACCGCCAGTAAACCACCCTCGTATCTAAACTTTACGCGATCGCTAAACTATTTATAAATGGTTTTTATAAAAATTGTTCTGGATTGCTCTAGGGCATGATTAGAAAGTAATAAATTATACCCAAGTAAGTTATAACTGGCGTTGTTATATCCATATAGTCCCTTTAAGCAAAAGCTCAAATTGTAACCTTGCGAAGTATAGTTAAGGGACTTCCAAATAAAAAAATACTCAACCACCCAACACAAAAATCTCTCCAACCCTTATTCCTCTGTGTCCTCTGTGCCTCTGTGGTTCGTTAATCTAAGTCCTAAATTAGTCCACATAACGGTGTCACCCATACCAATTAGCTATAAAAAAATAGTCAGTTGTCAGTGGAAATAATGCTGACAACTAGACTTATTTGCAAATGAATATCAAATCCTTATACAGGAATGATATCTAATTTCTGGATAATTCTACGGAACAACTCTAGATTGACTTGCTGGTTGAGCCAAAGGTTGCCAATAGCTGGCAATCAAGGCTACCATTAACCACCAAACAGTATTAACTGCTGGACGATACCAGACAGTATCGACGATTCCGTGAGCGAGCATACCCAGTAAAGTAGCGATCGCCCCAATAATCCAAAATCCTTCCACGCTTCTAGACTGCCGTAACTTTTGCAGTTTTACAAATGCCATATTAAAAGTAACAATTACTAACCAGAGAAAACTAGCTAAACCCAGAAAGCCAGTTTCTACAAGCGTTTCTAAAAAAATTGAATAGGCACTCAAAGCCGTAAATCGGGGTTGTTGGTAGAGAGGGTAAACCTGATTAAAAGAGTGATGTCCAGGGCCAATACCAATAATTGGGCGATCGCCTATCATCTTAAATACAGCATCCCAAACATTACGGCGGAAATTATTACTACTATCTTGACGATCTGCAAAAATACTCATAACCCGCACACGCACAGGTTCAACAAAAATCACAGCCATCACCAATACCCCAATCAAACCTCCCACAATAATTGGTAGTGACCAAGTGCGCCAAAATGGTGACATTTCCACACTCCACCAATAAACTAACAATGCCATCGCCGTCAAAAGTCCTACTACTAAAGCAATCCAGCCTCCACGACTATAAGTAAGAACCAAGCAGGAAGTGTTGACAACAAACATTGTTGCAGCTAAAGCTTTTTTAAGCCAACCATGCCAAGCAAACATTGCCACCAAGCTCAAAACTACGGCTGGTATCAGGTATCCTGCCAGTAAATTGGGATTACCCAAATAACTATAAACCCTTGTCGTCTTAGATAGAGCAGACTCTGGATCAACCCAAGTTGCTAGTGCTTTAGCACCAAAAAACCATTGTCGAATCCCATAGACACTGACAATCAGAGATATATGTAAATAAACAGTGATCAACCAAGACCGGAGGCGGGAAAATCTCAGCACCCTAGCGCAGACAGTAAAGAGTAATAAATAGAGTGTTAAAGTTGCCAAGTCACTCAACGCTGCCTTTTTCACTGGAGATAAGGCTGTAGCGATCGCGGCGATTCCCCAATACAGTAATACCAACAGATGAATAGGAGTAACAGCAGCTGCATTTACAGAAGTCGTTTCATCAGATAAAGTCAGCAACAGCCAAAATCCTATACAACCCACCATTAATACCAGCATTAAACTACTGGAGACAAAGGGTGCAAAACCATAGACCAGACTGAGGAGAGCCGCCGCTATTGTATCTCCCCACTGCATCAAAAGACTAGTTTGCCGCCAAGGACGTAGAATCCCAACCGTAAATCGATGCAAGTAACTCGTAGAGAGATATTCCTTCAGCGGTAAAGAGGATAAAGTAAATTTTTGCCAGACTAAATTCATAAACAACGTTGTCACCAATTAGCACTTAATATGCAGAACTTGGTTTTTATGATAATACCGGTCGTTATCTAAAGATCACAACTGACGATTAGCAATTGAAAAATTACTGCTTGTGTTAGGTTTCATTATTAATTAATTGTCGGGGTTTTACCGTTTGCAGTGGCAAAGAAATCACATAGCGGTATCCTGACTCTAGTGAACCTTGAATTGAAATTTGTCCCCCATGAAGTTCTGCTAGATGACAGCTAAGTAACAAACCTATTTTTTCACGAGATAGATTTCCAGATACATTGTCTAAATCCTGATCTGAACCATTAACCAGTATTCCTAGTTGCTCATCAATCAGATTTTGTGGTGTATTCAATATTTTTGGCAAATTCCCCTGATTTTCTGAAGCAATATGATACTTTTCCTCTCTACCGACTATTTCTAGTATGGACAAAGAATCAGTGTGTACGTAAGGGTCAATTTCAGTAATTCCATCTCCTAAGTAGGGATGAGAAACCCAAACTGTAATAGAGAGTGTATCTTCTTTCCCAGAAATATGGACACGCACAATACTACCTGTAGCAGAAAGTTGAATCACGCTAAATAGTAGGTGATACAAAATTTGCCGCACCTTATCTTTATCTAAAGGCCAAATTCGATTGCGTCCTGGCTCTATAGACAAACGAATATCTTGATCACGACGGACAGCTACTTCTGTTAGTGTATATATAGCTTGTTGACACAGCATTTCAATATCCACAGAAACTAAGTTCAGCACATCCGAAGCATCACTTATTGTTCCTAGTTCGGTAATTTCATTCACCAAAGAAAGCAAATACTTGCCACTGTGTTGAATAATCTCTAGATATTCTCGCTGTTTAGTTGTCAACGGCCCATAAATCTCCCGGCCGAGAACACCAGCCATACCCAGTACAGATGTTAAAGGTGTACGCAACTCTTGAGTTAATTGTCCTAAGAGTTCTAATTTAAGTTGCTGAGTAGAACTAGAGACTGTTTCTAGAATTGGTGGGGAAATTTTTAGGTCAATTATCTCTTCTTCTGAAAATGGCAAACTAGAAATGCTTTTAATAGTGCTTTTTTGTGTTTTCCCTTGTAACAAACGGTTGCGTTCAAATTCACTCATACTCCAACGAGCGATGATTTGCAAAAACTCAATGTCTCGCTCTGTGAAATTACGTGGTTTGCGATCCATCACTGCTAATGCACCTAAGCAATATCCAGAAGCATCAATTAATGGCGCTCCTAAGTAGGAACGAATGCCATACTTCTGCACCAAATTACTGGTAAATATTTCTGTATCTATGTTGTCTTTAGTATCATTAATGACTACTGTTTGTAAGCTTTCTACTACTTGTGTGCAGAAGGACTCTCGACGTAATAATTGACGGTTTTTTGCCAAATCATTCATGAGTCCTAATCTTGACAAACCCACCGATGACTTGAACCAGTGGATTTCTTGATCTATAAATCCCAAAATGGAAATTTCGGCTTCCAAAAAGTGGGCAGCCGTTTGAGTGGCTTCTTCAAATACCGGGATGGTTTCTAATTGTCTTAAACCTAATGTTGTCAGGACTTTTAGGCGTTTTTGTTCTTGTATTTCTAAAGAATTCCAACCCTCATTAGGGGCAAAAAATTTATTTTCAGATTCTATCATTACTAGTACTACCTTGATACTTTCTCGATACTGTCAGTTTTATAATTCAGATGACAGTGGTTATTATTTCCTATTTCTCAGCATTCCCCAATTTCACCTCCGATCAACAAGTTGGGCAAAAAATTTTTACTTACTTTCATGAGTCGGTGGGAAAATCTCTAGAATTAGTAGATACTAGTGCTAAAAATATTACTTAAGTAGAGAATTTTCACTAACGAGAATATATCAGTAAGATATAGTTTTGCATCGTCAAACCTGTAGGAATGGGGTTTCTCTATGAGTATTAACTTAGAATTAAATCTTTATCATATACAGAGAAACGCTACAATCAGTTTTTTGCTGCTGTTGCGGGAATACAAATCGCGCCTGTTATAGCCTCATAATTTTGGGCAAAAATTCAGGTCTATAAACCTAATTATTTAGTGTAAAAGGGGATTGGCTGTCCTACCTTATATTGAGCAGGTATTAAGCTGTGAATATTCATTTTGAGTTTGGATTTAAATGTTCAGTTATTAATGTTTGTTAAAAATTAAAATTTCATCAAAAATTCACTGTTTTTTTATTAATTGCTAAGACAAAAGCTATGTGTGAAATTGAAAATGTAATACATTTTGTGAGATAGTATGTTGCTATGGAATTTTTGATACTACCAGGACAGAAATAAAATGACTATTAACGTTCCTTTTGTAGACCTAAATTTACAACATCAGCCGATTCAAACTCAGTTGCAACAAGCAATTCAGGATGTATTGGCAAAGGGGGATTTTATTTTAGGACAAGCTGTATCCGATCTTGAAGAAGCGTTTGCAGCGGCATCTGGTACGGAGTATGGAATTGGTGTAGCGTCTGGGACTGATGCGATCGCTCTTGGACTGCAAGCTTGTCACATCGGTGTTGGTGATGAGGTCATTTTGCCAGCTAATACTTTTATTGCCACATTGATCGGTGTAGTCAATGCTGGTGCTACACCAATTTTAGTAGATTGTGACCCCCAAACAGCTTTAATTGATTTAGAAGCTGCTGCTAAAGCTATTACACCCCGCACCAAAGCCATTATTCCCGTACATCTATATGGTCAAATGGTATCACCAAGCCAATTATTAGACTTTGCTGATACCCATAAAGTGTTAATTTTTGAAGATGCAGCCCAAGCACACCTAGCAGAAAGAGAAGGTTATAAGGCAGGTTCGGTGGGTATGGCAGCAGCCTTTAGTTTCTATCCCAGCAAGAATTTAGGGGCTTTTGGGGATGGGGGAATGGTAGTGACAAGAGATGCAGACGTAGCGGCAAAAATGCGGCGGTTGCGAAATTATGGCTCATCGCAAAAATATGTGCATCTTGAACCAGGTACTAATAGCCGCTTAGATACCCTGCAAGCAGCAATATTACACCAAAAATTACCTTATTTATCTGGATGGAATGGCGATCGCTTTACCATTGCCAAACAGTATAATATAGAACTAGAACCATTAGACTCTGCTGGTGTTATCCCTATGGTTAACCAAAGTGGCACAGGACATATCTATCATCTCTATGTCGTCAAGATTGATGATTCTTGTCCCCTAAAACGTCAGCAACTACAAGACCAACTGACAGCAGTCGGAATTCAAACAGGTATTCATTACCCAATTCCCTGTCATCTTCAACCCGCATTTAGCCAATTAGGTTATCAACCAGGAGACTTTCCCCAATCAGAAAAATTATCCCAACAAATATTATCCTTGCCTATGTACCCCGGTTTAAACAATAACCAAATTCAAGAGGTCGTAAATGCTATTTTTTCAAGCTTGAACATCGCCAAAAAATGAGCTTAATTTAAATTGTCTTTTTCACCAATAGCTACTATTAACAGCAACTTGCAATTGTGAATTTTGTTTCAGAACGTTAAAAATAATCCTGATTTAATTGTGAATTAAAATTATGGAACTCCAACAACAAATTAAAATCCGCAGTACAGGCCAGTTGTTAAACTTAGGCATTTTACTAATTTTCTTCCTGCTATATGCTCCGATATTGCTACATTGGTTAGATGGTTGGTTACACAAAAGTATCAGCATTGAACATGAATATTTCAGCCACGGTATTATCGGTTTACCATTTGCTGGTTATATCGCTTGGACAAATCGGAAAAAGTGGCAACGTTTACCTGATTCATCCCATCCTGTTAGCATCGGCTTATTAATAATAGGCGTAATTTTTTATCTCAGTGGTGTATCCGAATGGGTTAACCTGTCCTTACCTACCATACTGGCCGGACTATGCTTATGGTTCAAAGGCATACCAGGCTTACGATTACAAGGTTTTCCCCTATTGTTAGTGTTTTTAGCTACCCCGACAGCATTACCTTACATAATAGCCCCCTATACCTTTCCTCTACAAAGCTTTATCGCTGGTACAGCAGCCTTTATCCTCAATCAGTTTGGCATGAACGTCATAGTAGATGGAATCAACCTCTACGTAAATGGACGAATTGTGGAGGTAGCTCCCTATTGTGCAGGGTTGAAAATGTTATTTACCACCCTCTACGTCAGCTTAATATTACTTTATTGGACAGAAACCATATCTTCACGGCGCATAACAGCCTGGTTTTTATCTATTGCTGTTGTCATTAGTGTGACAGCCAATATCATTCGTAATACCTTATTGACTTTCTTTCACGGTACTGGGAACGAAGGCGGTTTTTCATGGCTGCATGATGGTTGGGGTGGTGACCTCTACTCTGCTTGTATGCTGTTATTATTAGTACCTTTACTAAATTGGTTGAATAGTTATTTCTCAGAAAAACCAGCAATTGAGTTAGATGAAACAGCAGAAAAAGCATAAAAGAAATATTTGCCCGTTTTATCTAGTACAATCCTGTCTAAGTGTTGGAAATTTTACTCGATGATTTCCTTATCCAAATTCTTCAAAAAACAGCAATGGAATCAGGTAGCAGTATTGATTTTACTGCTACTGCTGTTAGGAGTGGGAGCAGTTCCCGGATACCTAACAGGAAAATGGCAATGGCAGCAACCACCACCAGTTACTCAACTCAAGGAGTTGAGAAACATCCGTAAAGTAGGATTAAGTATTCCTGGGTGGCAAACTATTGAACAGTCAGAAACGCAAGTTGGTGAACATAAATGGTCTTTACAGGTACTCAAGCAAAAAGACCCGTCAGTTGAAGCTATATTGCTTTTGCTACCGCAAAATGGACCAAAAGATCAACCAGAAGTAGAGTGGACAGACGTTAGTGGCTGGGGCAAGTCAAGTTGGGGAAAGTGGGATATAGCTCAATATCGGGCTGCTGAATTTACTGTTAAACAGCCATCTCGTCCAGAAGCAAATGCCACTATCAAAGTTAAGGCTAGGTTCTTTAGGGCAACAACACAAAAACAAACTTTTGCTGTCTTACAATGGTACGCAATGCCAAATGGTGGAACTTCATCACCATTAAACTGGTTTGTTGCAGACCAAATGGCACAATGGCAGCAAAAGCGTGTTCCTTGGGTGGCGGTGAGTATTCTGATACCAATAGAGCCTTTTGGACAAGTGGAAACATCTTGGAAGAAACTTCAGTCTCTCGGTGAAACAGTTCAAGCCGCATTGATGTCTGTAACTCTGTAAAGTATTCTATTTAATCAACATAACTGTATCGATGTTTATAACGTCCAGTTCTCATATACGTGCATTCAGCACCCTGTTTTTAATCACTCTTCAGGTGGGTATTGGCTTGACAACATCTATCAAACCTGTTGTGTCTCAAACTTTACCCTCTTTAGAACAATCACCAGCACAAGTTCCCCTGCCTCCAGCAAGTTTTGAGGAGATTTCTCCCAGTGTAAATGATGAAATTTCACCGCAATTCAACCGTTATCTCTTAGGTATAGGAGATACAATCAGTGTGATAGTTCAGCGTCCCCCTGGTCTATACCGCTTAGGAATTGGAGATTCTATTGGTGTTACGGTGCAGCGATTTCCAGATTTAAGTTTTCAAGCAGCAATTAATCCAGAAGGCAATATTGTCGTCCCACTACTGGGAGTACTTTCTTTACAAGGTTTAACTTTGCAACAAGCAGAGGCAAAAATTTACACTGGCTTAAATCGTTATGTTATTGACCCAATTATATTTTTATCACTGACTGGGCAACGTCCAGATTTGAGTTTCCAAGCGGCAATTAGTCAAGATGGCAATATTGTCATCCCACAAGTAGGTAAAGTTTCTATACTAGGTTTATCTGTGGAAGAAGCCCAAGAAAAAATTCGTTTGGCTTTAATCGGTATTACTACAGATCCTGTGGTGGTAACGTTGGCACAGATGCGCCCAGTCCAAGTTACTATTACGGGGGAAGTATTTCGTCCTGGAATTTATTCTACTAGTTCGGGAATGCCCCGAATTACTGATATTTTACCCTTAGCAGGGGGGTCAACTTTGAACGCAGACCTCCGACAAGTGCAAATACGTCGTCAACTAACTGATGGTTCTATAATTTCACAAAATCTTAACTTGTATGCTGCCTTGCAAAATGGTGGTTCACCCCCTAATTTACGCTTACAAGATGGGGATGCAATCATTGTAACGCGCCGTGAAATTGGTACTGATGACGGTTATGATCGCAAACTGGTGGCACGTTCAACTTTAGCTGTTCCTCAGATTAAAGTCCGAGTTCTAAACTATGCTGCCGGAGGAATCGCAACTCAATCTTTGCCTAATGGAAGTACATTTATAGATGCCTTGGGGGGTATTCGTCTCGACACCGCTAATCTTCGGGATATTGCTCTGGTTCGCTTTGATCCTGAACAGGGTAAAGCTGTTACTCAAAGACTTGATGCTAGAAAGGTACTCGCAGGTGATAATTCTCAAAATGTGGCACTTCAAGACAATGATGTGATAGTTATTGGTAGAAATCTGGTCGGAAAAATTACTAATGTATTGAATACCATCACGCAACCGTTTTTTAATGTGCAATCATTTCTGAACTTTTTTCAGAACTTTGGTAGCGGATTATTCGGTGGTGGTTCAAATTGAAAATTTACTTATAACTAAGAGTTTATAACTCATAAGTATTAACTAATGATTAATTAAATGCTATGACACCACCAATTATTAAGCGCTATCTTATTGCTTTTGAAAAATACAAGTGGGTTGGACTAGCTAGTTTTGGTCTAGTGGTGATAGGTTCAACAGTAGTTGCTATACAACCAGATCCACCAGTGACTTATATGGCTGAATCTGCCTTGACATATAATACCCCTACTGTTTCTTTTTCAAAAACTGGTAGTGAAATTCAAGCACAGGGGAAAGAACTAACACCAGAGGTTTTACTATCAGATCCAGTCATTGAGGCGGTGGCAGCAAAAGTAAAGACTAGCCCAAAAACTATTGCTAAAAATGTAGTAATTAAATTTCCTAGTAGAAATAGAGCAGGAGAATTAGAATCTACATCAATCATTATGAAATATGTAGATAGCGATGCCAACAGAGCTAAAGATGTATTGCAAGAATTGATGAAAGGAATAGTTCAGTTGAGTAGCGAGATTAATACTGGACGATTAAAAGCGATTATTCAAAAAATTAATGAGCGTTTGCCAGAATTTAAGCAAGAACTCCAAGCTGCTGAGAATAAATTAGAAGAATATGATCGACGGGAAAGAACAGCGATTTTGGCAGCAGAAAATGGTAGTTTGCTTAGTGGAATTAGTGCTAGCCAAAATCAACAAAGAGCAATTCAACTAACTATTTCTGGAATTGAGGCTCAACTGCGTTCTTTGGAAGATAAGTTGGGGTTAACAGTTGGTCAGGCTTATGTTTCTTCTGCGTTGAGTGCTGATCCCATTATTGCCAATTTGCGATCGCAAATTTATCAAACTGAGTCACAAATTGCTGTTCTCCGTAAAGATTTACGACCTGAACACCCGACAATGATTCAGTTAAAGCGTCAAAAAGAAGCGTCTGAAGAATTACTGCAACAACGTGCTAGGGAGGTGTTGGGTGGTGGTGGTCTTGCGGCTCCACTTCGGGGTAATGTGACAGGTATTCGCACCCAAAGTAGCTTAGATCCCACACGTCAGGCATTGGCTAACCAAATGGTAGCTTTGCAAACCCAACGAGAGACACTCGAACAACAACTAAAACAGCAAATTCAACAAGAGTCACAATTACGTCGAGAATATTCTCTCATACCCAATAAGCAATTAGAGCGATCGCGCTTGGAACAGTCCGTTGGTCTTAAAAAGGCTATCTATGACCAAATGCAAGCCAAGTTGACGGATGCTCAAGCCGCAGAAGCAGAAACCGTCAGTAGTTTCACTATTGCTAGACAACCCATAGCGAGTAATGTCGCTGTTAAACCTAAGAGTATACCTGCAACCTTAGCTATCGGTGGTTTCTTGGGTGCTGTAATTGGTAGTGGTGTAATATTTTTGTTGGGTTCACTGGAAGGAACTTTCAAGACCAAGGAAGATATCCGCGAAAGTCTCAAGGAACGGGAAGTTTTACTATTGGGAGAATTGCCTTTGATGCCAGTTGATGATTTGGCTCCAGAAGCTTTGCCAGTAATACTTTCCCCAGATTCTCCCTATTTAGAGTTTTATGAAAAGTTTCGCAGTAATTTGCGCCGGATTGGCGGCAACGATGTTAAGGTAATCTTGATTACTAGTGTCAGCAGCCAAGAAGGCAAGACTGTGAGTGCTTACAACTTAGGGATAGCTTCCGCACTTGCTGGTAAAAGAACATTGATTATTGAAACAGATTTGCGATCGCCCTCCCAGGCTTCATCCCTCAAAATAGCTCCTGATTCCTATGCCACTGTTGAACCCTTACTTTATTATTCCAGCCTGAGTGACTGTATTCGCTTAGTTCCTGATGTAGAAAATTTATACATTATTCCTAGCGTCGGTCCTGTTCGTCAATCTGCTGCTATCATCGAATCCAGTGAAATGCGCCGCCTGATAGAAGATGCACGAGAACGTTATGATTTAGTAATTTTAGACACTAATCCTCTCAGCATTTCTAATGATCCGTTGTTAATTCAACCCTATAGTGACGGTATCGTGCTAGTCGCCCGACCTAACTATACACAAGAAAATATGCTCGGAGAAGCCATTGATCAACTGGTAGAAGCTGAATTAGGACTATTAGGAGCTATTATTAATGGTGCTGATATCAGAGTTTCCATACCTGAACCAGTGGTAGAATTTTCCTTTCCTGAACCTGAATTAGAACTGGAAGTAATAGAGCAATCAGGAGACATATCCACTATTTCTGGTAAACGTTAATAATATTCAATACCTTAGTCAAAATAGCCTAGAAAAAAGCCCAGAAAGAATAGAAGCATTGGCAATGATAATGGGGTTATGTTTGCTAGTTTATACTCTAGCACAAAGAGAAATTAGAGCCGCTTTAAAATCCTTAAACTATACTGTAAAAAATCAATTGGGCAAAGCCATCAACAATCCAACAATGCGGTGGATATTTCAATGTTTTCAATCAGTTCATCTTGTTACTTTTCAAGGAAAAAGAGAATTTTATAATTTGACATCAGAAATGAAGTACATTCTCCTATTCCTCCCAGAAGCTTGCCGTAATTACTACAGATATATAAGTTGATTCATCAATATTATCAATATTTTAATTGGATTATTTTGCTCATTAATCAAATTAATGTTCTGAAATTTTCATGGCGTTTTTAACTTTATTTTTAGATAAGCATAAGTTACAATGATGTATTGAGATTATCAATATAAAATTATATTATTAAAAGTCTCTACCAAACCACTCTTATATCTATTGCTCCTTATTGAGAATATAGCTAATAAATTTTCCTATCCAAAATCTATTTTTTTTGAGCCAAAGGTAGTTTTTTACTCCTTTTTTATGAATAAATTTCCGTAATAACCGATTGTGACAGTTAGGGGTGCGGAATGTGGGTTATAATGAATGTAATCAACGTGTTGCTGAAAATCAAACTCATCACGAATTTGGTGTTTCCAAAAACGGCGTTGCTAAACAGCTTGCTCTTTCTTGAGTTGACGTGATGCAGAGATTTTCCCCTTATATTGTGGATGACAAAGACGAGTAAAATTGCTCTTAATTAACCGCCACCGCCGCGAAAAATCATCATCTCCTGGTGGCAATGTCCAAATACAATGTAAATGGTTTGGTAAAATAACAATTGCATCTACAGTAAATGAATGCAGCTGGATAACTTCTCTAAACATTTTTCGTAACAGGAAAATATTTTCTTGCTCACACAAAAATTGAGGACGATTGTAGCTGACTTGAGTAAAAAAGAAAGTCCCTCCTTCTACCTTAGCTCTGCGGTATTCCATAGATAATATTTCAGGGCGATAACGCAGACGCTGTTTTTTGGATGTCTGGGGGGCTTTTGTCAGTGCGCTGTTCTTGTAGCTCAACACAAATTTCTAATTTTGCCAAAACTATAAGTTTCTACTTAGACGGGGTATAGTTCTGGTTATTTCAATGCTAATCTTACCGTTAAAGTCGGGAATGGGTGCGGCGATTTTAGTAAGAATAACCTGTACTTGGGTAATAAGAACGCTCTCTGGGCGATTGCTATCCTCTAAAATACTATCAGCTATAGCTCCAGCTAACTTTTCTAAAAGTGCAAATTTAGATGTCTTGACCAAATTTTGAATTAAGCTGATAGTGTGACGATAATCTATCGTATCTTCTATGGCATCAGTTTGGGCAGCTTTGGTAATATCTAACCACAATTTTACATCGACCTCAAACCATTGTCCTAATGCCTGTTCTTCTGCTAAAAACCCAGTATAGCCGTAGCAGCGAATCCCTGTTAAGTGAATGCAGTCCATAAAAATTTGAGGTTTGAGCATGAATTTAGCACTTTAAATTTTAAATTAAATACCTACAGAAAATCTGAAATTTAAAAATTGTTGTATCGGTTGATATTAATTTAATGCAGCTTAATTTTGATAATCTTAATCAACTTTGGTCTTATGTATTAACGGAAACCCTCAAACACTTGGGTTTAAGATGTGCTGTTATTTGTCCGGGTTCTCGTTCGACACCGTTAACTGTGGCTTTTGCCAAACAAGCACCGGATATTGAAGCTATTCCGATTTTAGATGAGCGTTCTGCGGCTTTTTTTGCGCTGGGACAAGCAAAGGCAACCAGAAAACCTGTTGTACTAGTTTGTACTTCTGGTACGGCAGGAGCAAATTTTTATCCTGCGGTAATTGAAGCTAAAGAAAGTCGTGTTCCTTTGCTAATATTAACTGCTGATAGGCCGCCAGAATTAAGAGAGTGTCATTCTGGGCAAACTATCGACCAAGTGAAGTTGTATGGTAATTATCCCAATTGGCAAACAGAGTTAGCTTTACCTGCCGCAGATAGGGGAATGTTAAGTTATCTCAGGCAAACGGTAATTCATGCTTGGGAGCGTTGCCAACTTCCTACTGGAGGAGCGGTACATTTAAATATATCTTTTCGCGACCCCCTTGCACCTATTGCCGATAGTACGAACTTTACCTTAGATTTGGATGACTTTTTTAATGGGATAGTTGTTCCATTTCCTATTACCCGCTCTCCTTTCACTATTCTTGAAGAATGGAAACAATGTGAAAGGGGTATTATTATTGCTGGTGTAGCCCAACCTGAGAGACCTCAAGAATATTGTAGAGCGATCGCACGCCTTTCCCAAGCACTCAACTGGCCCGTTCTAGCGGAGGGACTCTCCCCAGTTAGAAATTATGCAGACTTCAATCCTTATTTAATTTCTACCTACGACATCATTTTGCGTAATCAGCAACTTGCCGAAGTCTTAATACCAAAGATTGTAATTCAAATAGGAGAAATGCCGACTAGTAAAGAATTACGTAATTGGTTGATTTCTACTAAACCTCAACATTGGGTAATTGATAGTTGTTCTCAAAATTTAGATCCTTTACATGGAAAAACGACACATTTAAGGATATCTATAGAAGATATTGAAAAATTAAAAGATGAGGAAATGGGAAATCGTGGGGAAAATAAATATTTACAAGAATGGTGTCAAGCTGAGATCAAAGTCAGAAAAAATATTGACCAAACTTTTAAAAATATAGATGAATTAATTGAAAGTAAAATAGCTTGGTTAATTTCTCAATATCTTCCACCAGGCACACCTTTATTTATTTCTAATAGTATGCCAGTAAGAGATGTAGAATTTTTTTGGAAACCTAATAATTTAGGAATAAGTCCTTATTTTAACAGGGGTGCAAATGGGATTGATGGTACTCTTTCTGCTGCTTTAGGAGTAGCACATATTCAACAAAGTAGCGTAATGTTGATAGGAGACTTAGCCCTACTACATGATACGAATGGGTTTTTAATTAGTAAAAAATTTCTTGGACACCTGACAATTATTTTAATTAATAATAATGGGGGAGGAATTTTTGAACTGTTACCAATTGCTAAATTTGACCCACTTTTTGAGGAATTTTTTGCTACACCACAGGATATTGATTTTTCTCTGTTGTGCGCTACTTATGGTGTACAACATGAGTTTATTAGTTCCTGGAAACAATTGCAGGAAAGGTTACAAATATTGCCAGAAAGAGGAATAAGGGTTTTAGAGGTAAGGACAAATAGGAAATTGGATGCTCAATGGAGGAAAGACAATTTAGCGAGATTGTCATAATTATTTCAAAAGCCAATTGATGAAATATACATCTTTATTTACTAAATTTTATTATTCATCATAAGCCTGTTTTTCTGATAAAAATAAATCTAAACTACGTCTACTTTGAAACCCATAGTTTTTGCTTAATGGGGTTGTAGTCACAAATCCTAAAATGTTCCTTGCGATGCTCTGAGTGAGTCGGAGGGTCAAAGTGTTCCTTTGTGAAAAACTCCATTTCTCAACTCGGATGAGGTTTATTGAATAATTTCAACAGTACAATATTGATTAATATCGCATTACTAACAAGTTTTACGGAGTCTATTTTATTTAAAAGTTGCTCACACACAGTAGCAAGAATTTTTACTGGAAAATGTGATTTCAGCGGACTAGGTATCAAGTCTCAAATTTTAAATCACTAACGCAGAAAGCTGCTAATTAACCACATCAATATAAATGTCAAAACAGTAGAAAACTGATTTGATGTCACGTTTATAAATGGCATTTCTTGTAATATCCAGGTGGATAAGAGTCCCCCTGATATTAAACCAATAATTAGACTTCCTAATGTGAATAATACGGCTCTACCAAATTTGTTTTCCTTACGATTGAGAAAATAAATACTAACTCCTACTCCAACTACTAATGCCAGCTGTAAAACCTGATCTCTAGCAGCAGGGTAAAACAAACTAATAGCACTTAAACTCAGATACCAAGCTCCTGGTAATAGTACATCAGGTAAACTTGGTTGATCCAACATTCTTTGCAGCCATGCTGGTGACTGTTTAAGAGGGGTAGGACTTTCTTTTTGAGGAGATTGCGATCGCATTTCTGGAAAGCGGATACGCTCAGGTACTTTAATTTTACCTTCTTGACGCATCCGTAGGCGCTCCATTAAAATCGCATCATAAGCTGATTCAATTAGTTCTAGACCCTTGCCATCACCACCATGTTGCTCCAACAGGCGATTACGAGCGTCCTGAATTTCATCAAAACTAGCATCTTCTGACACCCCAAGTTTTTCGTAGGGATTTTGATCGCTCATGGCAATTTTTCACTTCAGCCTTGGTAAGCAGCAGTTTTTCGTTTACTAGAACACTAACTTGGGTCTATGTTGTTCCAAATATTTGTCCCAACTTATTTCCATCCTTTAAGAGGATGTTAGCACGGGTTAGTTTGTTTGAACCAGAAATTTTAACTATAGCTAATTTTAACATATTGTTATAACACTGTGTATATCATCAGATTGCTGAAGTAGTTATGGCTTTACTTAATCTATAGTATTACAAGAAAAATATCCCCAGCATGAGTATCCACCTTACTATTAGCAAGCTACAGAAGTCTGAGTTACACACCTAAATCTTAATTTGAGAGGATGTTTCAAATTCCTAACCTACTGATAACACTGTGTTCTATTGAGACAAAACGCTACAAATAGGATCGAAACAACCATTTAGTGTATATACTGAATTGCAGACCTGATTACCGGAAGATTGGTGCCTACATCGTTCATAATTATGACTACAGTTTGCTGTGAATAATCAGGATACTCGTACCTAGACCCTGTAGATTCCTAATTACGGCCAATGTGTAAACTGTGTTTTTACACAATTCCCCTTGTTAATCCTATGAATTTTTGTGTAAAGTGATGATCATGGCTCCTGCCAAGATTCTTGTAGTTGATGACGACCCTGCGGTTCGGAATTTAATCCAACGCTTTTTGATTAAACAGAACTATCAAGTGGAAGCTGCCGAAGATGGTAAGGCAGCCCTGGCTCTATTTGAGCAATTTAACCCAGACTTGGTAATTCTAGATGTAAATCTACCAGATGTCATCGGCTTTAATCTCTGTCAAGAGATGCAAAGTCGTAACGGTGTTTTTGTACTCATGCTAACTAGCCGGACAGATGAAGCTGACAAAATTCGCGGTTTCGCTAAAGGTGCCGATGACTATCTCACCAAGCCATTTGGTCTGGGAGAGCTAGAAGTAAGAGTAGCAGCTATTTTGAGGCGGCAGCGAATTGTAACTACCGCAGAACAAAAACGCCTCATTTTTGAAAAGCTGATGATTGATCCTGTACGGAGGGAAGTGACACTTAACGACGAAACAGTACCTTTAACTGCTTTAGAATTTGACTTGTTACATTTTTTAGCCAGTCATCCAGGTCGAGTTTGGCGGCGAGCAGAACTTATCCAAGAGGTCTGGGACTATGAATATGTGGGTGATCAGCGAGTTGTGGATGTCCATATCGGTCAAATTCGCAAGAAAATTGAAATTGATGCTAGTCAGCCTGCATTAATTCAGACTGTGCGTGGTGTAGGGTACAAGTTTGAATGTCCTACTCATCCGCAACAAGAAGTCCAATCCTAATCTAGAGTTTTGCAAATCTTGACTCTTTGAAAATCGGCTAAAGAGTATAATACTTTCCATCTGAAAGAGTAATTACCATTATCCTGCCTGCGTTATCAATTTTTTTATCATTGTCTTTGGCTCTGGTATGGCTAATGGTAAATTTCTCTGGCGTTATCTGACATTAAGAGTGTTCCAATCCAGTGCGGCATGGATATGTAATGGCACCCAAGGATTGGCAATATTCGAGTTTTCATCGTTATGTCACCCAGGGTATATATACAATTGATTGGGGTGTTGGTATGAAGTTAGAATTTCCAGATGATGTAGGAAGTGAGTGAACAATATCAAAATATTGTGTTGGTTTAAAGCAACATCTTGTCCATTTTTCGTAGGTTGGGTTAAGCGACAGCGCAACCCAACAAATGCGTTGGGTTTTATTTTATTGCTCCGCAACGCTAACGCGAACAAACCAACCTATAAATTAAGACTTTTTTCGATCTGGACAAGGTATTGTTTTAAAGTGAATATATATGATGTAGAAATATTTGTACAGTTCATTTATAGTTATTAATTCTTTTAGATTAGATATCGTTAATGTTGGGTTATGCCTTCGGCACACTACGTGAACGTTCCTCAACCCAACCTACAAGATCAGCGATCACACTACGCTATCTTCTTGGGGTTTCATTCCGAATAGTACCATCTGGCATGATGGTATTAATGAAAGTAACTCCCTCCAGCTTGGCACCTTCCAAATTAACCCCAGTCAAGTTAGCATCTTTGATATAAGTACGCTCCAAAATAGCGTTGCTCAAGTTAGCTCCAGTCAAGTCAATACTCATCAAATCGGTGCAACTCAAATCGGCACCACTCAAATCAACAGTTCTCAAATCCCCACTCAACCCGCAGAAGTAAAGGTAAGCTCCGCTCAGGTTAACACCACTCAGGTTGGCACCACCAAGTTGGGAGAAGGACAAATTGGCACCACTCAGATTAGCACCGCTCAGGTTGGCTCTATCCAAAGAAACCCTGTTTACATGGGCATTACTGAGATTAGCCCTACTCAAATTAGCATCTCTCATGAACTGCTCGCTCAGGTAAGCACCACTCAAATTGGCATCACTCAAGTTGATACCATTCATCTCGCCAGCGTATCTGAGGTCAGCATTACTCAAATTAATCCCACTCAAATTAGCTCCGTTCAAAAGACTACCAGCCCCCATAGCCCAAACGGGGTCTTGTCCTACATAAGAGACATGCAACTCAATCCAAGGGAAATCTCGTTCCCCAGCAGCATATCGGCGCAGCAACTCTTCAACCTCTATGACTTTTCTTTCCATACCTCATCCTCAACATCAACCAATACCATCAACTCTACCGCTAAAACCCTCTGGTCTACCCTCTTTGACCCCACTAACCCCTTCAACCTCACCCTCCAAATCACCGACCTCCCCACAGGACAACTAGCCGAAGCCCAAATCACCAACTATGACCAATACGGTCGCCCCAACAGCGGCACAATCCTCATCGACAACGACGCTAACGCAACAGTACAAGATAAAAGTGAGGAAACAGGAAAGATGGAAAAACAAAAGCCCCCCTCAAATGTATTGAAGGAGGCTTTAGTAAATGATAGACCTGGCACCGAGCTATTTTGGCGTGGGGCAACCCCCAAACTATCGTCGCC
>NZ_JAYGGY010000091.1:0-74363 GCF_034931625.1 Anabaena cylindrica UHCC 0172
AAAATATTATTTTATATTCTTATAGCATAATTTAATTGTTTTTCGGAGATGTCTAGAGAACAATTTCGGATTACTGGAAAATTAATTTTAGTTGCTGCTAATTCTCATCCACATTTACAATCTGCAAGAATCAAAATGTGGCAAGAATTAAGTGATACAGCTAGATTACAATTTGCTTGGCCTAATCCGGGTGAGATAAGAGTAAGAACTCCAGAAGCTTTTTCACCACCGGCACCAGATCCTATTCAATCAGTAGAAACTTTTTGTTTATTATTACTTGAACCTACACAAGTAGATCATTTGGAATTGCGAGGGGAACCACAAAATAGAACTTTTTATCAACTTGATGAAAATCAAAGTTGGTATTGTCAAGAAATTAATCCTTAAACATTAAGGCAAAATTTCCACAACAGTACCTTTCTGGACTAATTGATATATCTCATCTACATCTTTATTTTTTAAAGAAGGACAGCCTAAAGTCCAGTTATTGCGTGCATCAATCATTTCATCTGCACCCGCAGGTACACCATGAATACCTACTTGACCACCAATAGGAATATACCAAGCTAATTCACCATTTATTTTAGCTTGAAAATGCTTACGCCAAGATTGAGGATGAGGGTAATTCAACCACATAAATTTTGACCATTGGGGGTGCGGATAAAGGTCTTGAATTTGTAAAATTCCTTCTGGTGTTTTTTTGTCACCTTCTCTTTGTTTGTCACCTGTCGGGTTAGCACCAAAAACCACTGGATAGGATTTGATGGGACTGAGGTTATAATAAAGCGTTAATCTGTGTTGGGATTTCTCAATTAAAATAGAGATTTTCTGTTTATTGATAGGTTTTGTAATTAATTTTTCTATTGGTTGGTCATAATTTAATAATTCATCTCCAATTATAGGTTTATGTATTTTTTGTTCTAATTTGCAATTGTAAATACATAAAATCTCAGGAATTTCTGTAACTGGAAATATTAGACCTACTCGTAGTAGCAGCCAATAAAATATAGAACCAGCAATAAAAAACAAGGGAATACTGAATATTATTCCATGTTGTTTGACATTTTTTGTTAGTGCTTCTGTATTGATGATTGGCATATTTTTTAATTATCCAAAAATCAAAAATCTCAATTAATGAATGGGCGGGAAAAACCCAAATCTACTTTTTTAAATTCCCGCACCATCAAAAAATTCTTGGATATTTTTATCTCTAATATTACAAAAGTTGTGTTCTTTTGGTAATTCATTCTCTTGAATAAAGTTACCTGCTAAAACTGGAGTTTTTGCCGGAGTTTGGAGAGCTTGAATTTGTTCTTCAAGTGCTTCAATGCGGTCAACTAAGGTGCGAATTACTTGAGCTTCTGAATCTGGTAAGTTGTTGTGTTCTAGAGGGGAAACTCGAACGCCAGCACGATAGATAATGCGACCTGGTACGCCTACAACTGTGCAACTAGAAGGAACATCTCTCAAAACAACTGAACCTGCACCAATGCGGACATTATTACCAATTTGGATATTTCCTAAAACTTTTGCACCAGCGCCAACGACGACATTTTCGCCTAATGTGGGGTGACGTTTGCCGCTTTCTTTACCAGTACCCCCAAGGGTGACACCTTGATAGATTAAGGCATAGTCGCCGACAATGGCTGTTTCACCAATAACTACTCCCATTCCGTGGTCAATAAATACGCCTTGACCAATGACAGCCCCTGGGTGAATTTCAATGCCTGTTAAGAATCGAGCTATGTGAGAAATCAGCCGTGGGAAAAAGGGAATACTAATACTACGCAGCCAATGAGCTAACCGATGGAAGATTAAGGCTTGCAAACCCGGATAGCAAAACAGGACTTCCAACCAATTCCGGGCTGCGGGGTCGCGTTCAAAGATGATGCGAAAATCGGCACTTAGTGTAGATAGCACGAGATAGTACCCTTGGAGAGCAAGACAAGCTACTCTCCCATATTATCGTTACTTGGTCATTAATGAATGATTGGGGATTAGGAACTGGGTGGTAATTGATAATTACGAATTATTGCTCTACAGTCAAAGTGTAGTTATGCTTAAATCCGCGATTAAATGTACCTACCCAAACGCGATATTTGCCACGTTTCCATTTGCTGCCAATCACACTAGCATCTTTGCTTCTACCTGTATCATCACCGCAACGAATTGTTTCGTCGTCTGGGCCTTGGATAAATAAAGTGGTGTCATAGCCACTCTTAACTAGTATTTTCAGTTGATCGAAATCTTTTTCTAAGACGAGGATGTGATCAGGATTGGGATCACCAAAGCCGATGCAAATATTTTTATCGCGATCGCGGTTGCTCATGGCAGATAATGAATAAGATCCACCTGTATAACCAGTTACAGTTCCTTGTCCTGGTTCAAAACCTGGTAATAACTTCAGAGTTCCAAAATTTGCTGTCTCTGCGGCTACAGGTGTAGCTATTATGGTGATAATTGTAGCTAACAGCAAGCCACCTCGAAAGTGAAGCCAGAAGTGACGATCCTTCATGTTAGCTCTCCCAGATGTTGATTTTTGTGACTATATATACTAATTTTATGTGAAAAAATAGCCGATTGCTAGTACTTGTGTCACATGGAAATGTGACACAAATAGCACTTTTCTATTGATATTTATTTGGTGAAGCGATTAAGCTGCAAGAAAACACCACCTTTGAGAGTTCCTGCTTCACTACCATAACTACTGACTGTAAGCGATCGCAGATTATCAAAGAGTGGTTTTCCTAACACTTCCACAAATTTAAGAATCGGTAGCTGACCTTCGAGTATATTTTTACTCTTTTTCCAGTCAATATATATGTATCCTTGATTGGATTGGGGGAAGGTAGCAATACTATTCTGAAAATTGCGATCATCAACGAGAGAATTTTCTTGATGTGTAAGAATTTTCTCCATTGTTGCTAGGTCTGAGGTAAAAATTTCATAATTATCAATGGTTGTATGCACTCCTCCGATTTTGGCTTCGACGTTGACGGCTAATTTGTCTTCTGTCGTAGCAGTTAACTCTGTCCACGCGGAGACTTTTTGCTTGTTGAGAATGAGAGAACTAACATTAAAACCATTGTTGATAGCGATGTTATCTAACCTAGCTATACCTGTTGCTAATTGCGGCGTTTTTTCCACCACAAGCATCCAATTTGCTTGATTGGATAAAAGTGGGTTATCTTCAGTGAGGGATGCGATCGCATATTCTCCTGTTACCCAACTAAAAATATCCTCACTCAAGTTGAGATTCCAGCGTTTTTGGAAATCCACCAAAGGTTTAACCCAGCGAGAAATAGCCTGTTCCTCAGAACCGTAGATTGTTGCTGTTCCTTGTTTCCACAGTTTTGCTAAATCGCTTTCACCTAAATTACTTAAATTCACCCCAGCAACAGCCAAACCTGCTGATTTGGGAATATAGTGCAATGCACCCACAGGTTTAGACAATAATGGAGATGAAGGAGTAACTTCCGTCGTTGCTAAAAATGTACTTTCCGCCAGCAATCCTTGGGGATTTAATACTAAAGAAACAATTTGGCTATTATAGGTTGATTCTACTAACTCCAACCCTTGCCACTTAGCAACTATAGGCAGATTCAAAAAAGCTACAGCTACAGCATCTTTGGGCAATTCTTGAACAGCTTTTTGATATTCGGGAGCATCACTCAAATTCAATTGCGGTGCTTGAACATTATTAATCGCTTCTCGTAAAACCTTAGCATCATTAGCAAACAAAACAAAATTATCAACAATCGCACCAGCTAAACCATTTTGAATTTTTTCAGGTGTTGTTACTTCTTGAGTATCAGAAAGCAACTTCACACCTTTGTATTGTTCAACAGCCAAATTTGCTCCAGCTAAAGCCCGTTTAGAGAATAACAACTCTACAAACTCACGGCCTTTTTCTGGCTTCTCCGTAGAAAGCGCCATCAGATACCCCGGTTGCAGTCCGTTTTCTGAATCACGGTCTATATCTTCACTAATTACAGCCAGTGTAATTTCATTACTTAGCCAAGGTTTGATATCATCTTGGAAATCTATATTACTTTTAGCCAATAAACTGTTCTTGACCTTGGAAATATCCCCTTTTTCGTCTATTGCTTGCAAACCGTCGGGATTTATTAATAATGACACCATCACAGGTGACATTTTTGACACAAATATAGCAGCCCCAGGTTCAGACTTAGGAACACTGAGGTTGAATGGACTTTTACCGAAAAACCAATAAAAGCCAGCCATACCAATTAGTAGCAAGACGATAACACCAGCTACTAGGAAACCAAAAAATGAGCGCTGACTATTCACTTAAACCTATTTTCCAGCTTTTCTGCCAACATGAATAGTATAGGATCGTTTAGAAAAACTACATGACAGGTACATCTTTTGTTCAACCCTTTGCCTCAATTAGCGTAGAAGAACTAGCACAACGTCTTGCCACAGGTGATTCTAGTATGCAACTGATGGATGTGCGCGAACCCCAAGAAGTCGAAATATCAAGTCTAGAAGGCTTTGTCAACCTGCCCCTGAGTGATTTTGCCGCATGGGGTGAGCAAGTCCCTACCCGCTTTGATCCTCATGCAGAAACCCTGGTTTTGTGTCATCATGGTGTACGTTCTGCCCAGATGTGTCAATGGTTAGTTGCTCAAGGATTTACAAATGTTAAAAATATTACGGGCGGTATTTCTGCTTACTCTATCTTAGTTGATTCTTCAGTCCCACAATATTAGGCAATATTCATATCTTGCATCATCATAACCCTGATTATTCCCTAATAATTTTGTAGAGTGGATATTGCTCACCAGTGATTATTGAAAAGGTGCAAGATATGAAGAATCAGGAGTCAGAAGCAAGAAGAACAAGAAGAATATGTTTGAGTCTCCTCCTTGTCTCCTGATTAACCCTCTTTTAAAGGGTGTTCTAAAATTAATTTATAATATCCGAAAGCTTCTCCTTTAGGGCTGACAGTGAAAGGCATTAAAAGACCTGCAATTGAATTTCTCACTAAATATTTAGGTAACAAAAAAGTAAGTATTTTGACTTGCCAAGACAAGTAAAAAAGTTTCAGAGATAATTTTTGTAATTTTGATAGAGTAGGCTGAATTGCTGAAGAAACATCTTCAATAGCTAGAACTCGAAAACCAACTGAATGTGCGATCGCATTCCAATCATCAATTTCTGAAAATCCATGACGAACTGCCATTGATACTTCTACAAGTTGAGTTGCAGTTTGAAGTAATTTAGGAAGTTGTTCCAGTTTAATTTTTCGATAGCCATCGAATATAATTAATTGTCCACCTGGGCGCAGCACACGAAAAATTTCTGCTAGTGGTATTTCGGTTTCAGATGCGTGACATAAACACTCAAAAGCAAAAACAATATCAAATGATTGATCTAAAAAGTTTAATTGATTAAAGTTACCTTCTTGAAAAGATAGGTTAGAATATTTCTGTGATTTTCGATTTGCTATTTTTATATGTGATGGAGTTAAATCAATTCCAGTGAAGTTTACTTTTGGATACTGCTCTGCTAAAAAACAGCTATTAAATCCTTTACCGCATCCTAATTCTAAAACATTTTCTGCCTCAAGTTCACGGATTTGTTCAGCAACTGCTCGTGGTTGAACGTAGTAACCATCTGGATCAAATACACCATCAAAGTTCAACGCCATATGGATAGCATCTTGTCCAGAGTGATAGATTTTATAACCCCACTCACTTTGAGTATAGTAAGATATAGTAGCCTCTGAATCAAATTCCTTTAAGACAGATTCGCAATTAAAAAGCCAGTCAATTTTGGCAATAGCATCTGCTAAAGTTAGCTGATTAGCCAGTTCAGCATAGTCAGGTTCTACTCCCCCAGTCAGTAATTTAATAATGATATTTTTGAGAAATTTATTCAATGACATAAGTATTTGAGGAAATATTATTAAGTTACTATAGCAGCGATAATTGGTTATTGCTGGCTTTTAGAACAAGATATGATTAAGTAAGAATTCAGGAGTCAGGAGTCAGAAGTCAGGAGTCAGGAGTCAGGAGTCAGAAGTCAGGAGTCAGGAGTCAGGAGTCAGGAGTCAGGAGGAAGAATATTTTTCTCTTCTGTTCCCTGTTCCCTTTTAAAAACTCCACTGGCAAAGTCTTATGTAAATATAATCACAACGGTCTTATATTTATATGAACAGATAGAAAGTAATATTTTGTAACTAAAGTCACAGCTTATTGTTGATGGACTATGAGATACTAAGTAAGTAGGCGGAAATAAATCAAACTATGTTAAATAAGGTAACAAATTTTGAAATTGCCTCTTAGTGGGGTCTTCAGCCCTACTTTGAGGTCTAAAAACCTCACTACAAATCTTTAATTATTTATGTTATTCTACTTACAGAAGAAGATGAAAATTTATCCTATTTTTTGTTTTCAATGATCATAAAAAGCATACTAAAATAAATACTGAAGATAAATTTTGTGTTTAATGAACACAACATAAGTTTATAATTTGCTATCTTAATTAAATAATTATTAACCTTTTTTTGCTTTGCAGTTCTAGCCACAATATTCTTTCAACCTTTGATTAAAATTTGCCTTCAGTAAAATATCACCTATGCAAGTCCAGCTGACAAATCGACAACAGCATATACTTTGGGCAACTGTACGCCACTACATTGCTACCGCAGAACCTGTTGGTTCTAAAGCTCTAATTGAGGAGTTTGATCTTGGTGTTAGTTCCGCGACTATTCGCAATGTCATGGGTGTTCTAGAAAAATCTGGTTTACTTTACCAACCACACATTTCTGCGGGAAGGATACCTTCTGATTCTGGTTATCGCATTTATGTTGACCAATTAATTACACCTTCTTTCCGAGATGGTATGCGAACAGAAGCTTTAACTAAAGAAGTAGAAACAGTATTACAACAACTTCGACCTTGGGAAGATTGGAGTTTGGAAGCTCTATTGCAAGGTGCTGCACAAATTTTAGCGACTTTGAGTGGCTGCATTACTTTGATTACCATGCCACAACCAACTACTGCACAGTTACGACATTTGCAATTAGTGCAGATTGAGCCTGGTACAATTATGCTGATTGTGGTGACAGATGGTTATGAAACGCATTCTAAGGTGATGGATTTATTCACTGCGTCGTCAGAAACTAAACCTGATCCTGAGGTAATTGATCATGAGTTGCAAATTGTATCCAACTTTCTAAATAGCCACTTACGCGGACGGAGTTTGTTGGAGTTAGCCAAACTTGACTGGAGTGAATTAGATCAAGAGTTCCAACGCTATGGGGAATTTTTGAAAAATTCAATTGCAGAGTTAGCACGTCGCACTGCACCAACTGCAACACAAATTATGGTGCGGGGTGTGGGAGAGGTTTTACGTCAACCAGAATTTTCTCAATTGCAACAAGTGCAAACTATCATCCATCTTTTGGAAGAAGAACAGGAACAGTTGTGGCGTTTAATATGTGAGGAACCAGAAACAGAGGAAACTGGTAAATCAAGGGTAATGGTTCGCATTGGTGCAGAAAACCCACTAGAACCAATTCGTGGTTGTACTTTAATTTCTTCTACCTATCGTCGGGGTTCTATACCAGTGGGGAGTGTGGGAGTTTTAGGACCAACTCGTTTAGACTATGAAAGTGCGATCGCAGTTGTAGCCGCAGCAGCAGACTATCTCTCAGAAGCTTTTAGTTAAATGGTCTAAATCATGTTGAGAAAAATTTCTTTTGGTTTGTTATGGCTAGGATTTATTTCCTATGCCTTTTTCTTTGCTCCTCCTGATAATTTCCCAGAAAGTTTAGAGTTAATTAAAAATCTATCTATAGGTAATTGGCAAGATATTAATCCTATAATAATTGCCTTATTTAATATCATGGGTATTTGGCCTTTAATCTATAGTTCCCTATTATTTATAGATGGTAGAGGGCAAAAAATTCGCGCTTGGCCATTTGCGACAGCTTCTTTTGCAGTTGGTGCTTTTGCACTTTTGCCATATTTAGCTTTAAGAGAACAAAATCAAAATTTTGTAGGTAAAAAAAATCTATTTCTCAAAATATTTGATTCTCGTATAACAGGAATTTTGTTAACTTTAGGTGCAGGTATTTTATTTATATATGGTTTACAAGGAAACTGGGGAGATTTTATCCAACAATGGCAAATTAGCCGTTTTATTCATGTCATGAGTTTAGATTTTTGTATGTTGAGTCTATTATTTTCCGCATTGCTAGGAGATGATATGACACGACGGGGTTGGAAAGATAATCAATTATTTTGGTTATTTGCTTTTATTCCTTTGTTTGGTGCGTTGATTTATTTGTGTGTGCGGCCACCTTTGAAAGAAGAGAATGTAGCGTTAATTGATAATCAGCAAGCAACATTAACAAAATAATTTAACATGAAAATTAGTTTACAAGTATGATTAAGACAATTGGTTAGATACTTAAATTTCCAGTAATATGTTAATTAGATTCACAGTAGAAAATTTTCTATCCTTTAACAAAAGGGTCGATTTTAATATGATTGCTTCAAATGATACTCAGCATAGTCATCATATAGTTGGGGGAGAATCTGAAGAATCAATAAAGTTATTAAGATCATCAATTATATATGGTGCTAATGCTTCTGGAAAATCTAATCTTATTAAAGCTATGAAGTTTGCTAAAGATTTCATAGTTAAAGGAATAGAAAAGAATAAAAATATAAATATTGATAACTTCAAATTAGATAAAACTTGTTTCAATAAGCCATCAAGGTTTGAGTTTGAGTTTAGATATCAAAATAAGCAATATGCTTATGGATTTTTAATTGATAAACATAAAATTCATGAAGAATGGTTGTTTGAAATAGGGTTAAACATAGAAACTTCTATTTATGAAAGAACAGGAAAAAAAATTGAATTTAATTTTCATCATCATATATTTGCCAATATTTCAGAATATGAAAAAAATAGGATTCACTATGAAGCAGATAGCACAAGAGGAAATTTACTTTTTCTTACTAACTCTCAGGAACGGGAAATTAATCAATTAGAAATAATATATAAATGGTTTAGTAATGTTTTGACAATTATCTTTCCAAATGATAAACCTCTTGCATTACCTTTTCTCGATCAACGAGTTCAAGATTCGTTGAGTAAATTTCTATCATCGTTAGATTTGGGGATAAAAAAAATTAGTATTACGGAAACTGCTTTAGAAGATGACAAAGAAATAGAAACACATGATAAAGATGAAATAAAGAAAGTCTTTCCTTATGAAGAAAGTGAAAATTCGATGCTTTTTATACCCAATTATAAAAGTATTATTGCTAGGGTTAAAGATGCAACAGAGGAATTAGTTGTATTAGATATATCAATCATCAGAGATGATAAAGAACATAATGAAGTTAAATTCAAAATATCTGAGGAATCTGATGGTACACAAAGATTAATAGATTTATTTCCTATACTCATACATTTAGCGACTGGAAACGCTGTTTATGTAATAGATGAAATTGAAAGAAGTTTACATTCTTTACTGATTTATAAACTGTTTGACCATTTTTTAAACAATACTGAATATAAAAATTCAAATAGTCAGTTAATAGCGTCAACACATGAAGTCAATTTATTAGATATCAAAAATGTTTTTAGAAAAGATGAAATTTGGTTTGTAGAAAAAGATAAGTATGGACAATCAATACTATATTCTTTAGCAAATACAGATGTTGAAGATTTAGATTTAGTTGCTGGATATCTTAATGGTAGATTTGGTGCTATACCTTTTATTAAAGATTTAACAGCACTGGGTTGGAGTAAATAAAAATAATATGGGTAGGGAGAGAAATACTGATTATCAGCGGATATCAATTGAGATTGATAGCAAATGTAGTCCAGATGGAAAATGGAAATTATATGTAATAGTTGCGGAAGGTGATAAAACTGAATACAAATATTTCCGTGCCTTAAAAACTAAATATGCTGAAGAATTTCAGATGAGTAATTTATATGTAGAGTTTATAGACAGAGAAGAATCTAAAGCTGGAAATTCTCACGCTGATATCGTATTGGAAACTTTAGATAGCTTTCTGGAAGTACTAAAACAAAAATATCAACCCAAAGAAAATTATGATGAGTTATGGTTAATAGTTGATACAGATGAATATGATAATCGTAAAGCAGCTATTGACAAAATTAATAAAAAATGTTTAGAAAGTTCTCTTTATAAACTAGGTTTAAGTAACCCATGTTTTGAAATTTGGTTAATTCTTCACTTCGTTGATTTAAACACTACTTTAAAAGACTGTGTTTTAGGAGAAACATTAACTGAAAGTTTAAATGATTATATCTTAAAACATCCCATAAAAAAAAGACCAGGAATATGTAAACGTAAACTCTTACCTGGTATTCATCAAGAAAAGCATCAACCATATTACGAGAAATTAATTGAATATATACCTCAAGCAATTCCTAGAGCAAAAATACTAGGTGGATGTAATCCTAATGATTCAGATTATCCAGATCAAAAAATTGGTACAGAGGTTTACAAGTTGCTAGAAAAATTAACACAACTGTTTATCAATCTAGATGATTGATAATTAGTTATTTTGATTCACATTCCCTTTTTGTGACAAAATGACGATATCGAAACATCGCTTCTAATTGCACCTGTACTAACCAACCACTGACAAATTCCACAGCATCACCACCAGGCAGAGAAAAAGAAATGTTATCAGTTAATCTAGTCTTGCCATTTTCCGTTTCAAATTCATGACGATGTACCCAAGACTCAAAAGGCCCAGATATTTGTTTATCAGTAAACAGTTTATATTTTTCAAAGCCAGTGTGACGTGCTAACCAAGTCAAAGGTAAAAGCCCAATAAACAAGCGAAATTCAGTAATTGCACCCTCATTTAGTCCCCCTTCACGACGAATTACTTGAACTGGTTGCCAAGGTGGGGTGAGTAATTGTAAAATATCTGACCTTTCATGAAATTTCCAAACTACTTCTACTGGTGCGTTAATAATTGAGGAATGTTTAAAATGCAGCATGGAAAGAAAAACCTAAAAATTAGCCTTCGTATTCACTATCAATTTCAATATCTAGTGTATCTTCATCAATCCTGACATACAAAACATTAGGACGACAGCAAACCTGACAATCTTCTATATAACTTTGTTGCATTCCAGCACTAAAATCAATAAAAGTTAAATTTGGTTCACCACAATAAGCACAATAAAACTCTGATGTGTTTTGCATCTCTAGATATTATCTCAATAATATAACTCTGCGTACCTTTGCGTTAACCTCCGCGTTCCTCTGCGTTTATTTCACTTCCAACCCAGAGCGAAAATGACCCATAGCTTCACTCAAATGCTTTTGTAGTGTAGACTCAGGTAGAGGTCCTTGCAAGTGACTCCAAGGTAAAACCTGCTCAGTTGACCAGTTAGCGTGGACGTAAAAATCTAAATCGGGAATTTGCCCTTTGAGTTGCTTAAAAGCACGTTTGTAACTACCTAAAGAGTCACCAAAGTCACGAGTTAATTCTAGCAGATGGGAAATTCTGCGATCGCCCCTCGATAACAAAGCCTGTATAATTGACCAATTATAGCTTTCTGGACGAAACTCTATCCCTTGGGGTTTTAGGTGTTTTTGCAAAAACTGTAACCGTTTCTCCGCTTGCTTATTGACTCCAAACCATTGAAAAGGTGTGTGTGACTTAGGGACAAAAGTACTACACCCCAGCGTTAACCGCAAACCAGGTGCAGCTTTTTTAACAGCCTTCATCATTGACACCGTTTCCTCCAAGTCTTCCTCTTCTTCCCCAGGAATTCCTGCCATTCCGTATAACTTCAAACTCGATAAACCACCAGCTTTAGCATTTATAGCCGCTTGGATAATTTCATCGTTATATAACTTCTTATTTATAATCTGGCGTAATTTATCCGAACCACTTTCTATCGCAATAGTAAGCGATCGCGTGTCTCGTTTCGCTAAAGTTTGGGCTAATTTTACCGTTACCGTATTCGTCCTTACCGAAGCAACACTCAAGCGTACATCATCATATTTTGGCTGACTAATATAATCTAATAACTCTGTAAATTCAGGATGTTGAGTAACTGAAGCGCCTAATAAACCTAGACGTTTAGTAACTTTTAAACCCCGTTCAATAGCAGGAATTAAAGAGTTTTCTAAACTTGCAGTTCTAAAAGGTAAAGTTAAATAACTTGCTAAACAAAAGCGGCACATTTCTGGACAACTCCGCACCACTTCCACCATAAAAATATTTTCCCATGCGGCTTTTTCTGTGACAACAGTAGAAGCAGAGAGAGTATTTCCTCGGTAAGTTTGCTTTTGCACAACTTGGGGAATTTCCGTCGAAATAGGATTGATTGATTTTATTTCTCCATCTTTTGTTTCATATTCAACCGCATACAAACTAGGAATATAAATTCCTGGTACTTGGGCTAATCTTTTTAATTGAGTTTCTCTATCAGCGTTCCTAACTTCTTTATAAACATCAATAAAATTCCCCAACAGATTTTCCCCGTCTCCCAATAAAATCACATCAAAAAATTCAGCAAAAGGTTCTGGGTTAGCTGTGAGAACTGGTCCACCTCCAAAAACTAAGGGATGTTGTTTATTACGCAAAATAGCCCGGAGGGGGATTCCTAAAGATTCCAATAAATTGAAAATATTCACATAATCTAATTCCCAAGACATAGAGAAGCCTAGTATTTCTGGTTGTCTGGGAAGTTGTTCTTGAATATCGGTAAATAAGCGACTTACCTGCAAATCATCACGCATGGCTAGAGTCGCCCACACCACCTGATAGCCAAGGCTAGTTATGCCCACCGTGTACTCATTGGGAAAAGCAAAAATCAGTGGAATAGCGTCATTATAAGGGTTTGCAGGTGTGAATAGAAGGCGTTCAGAGTCAAATACAGATGATGTCACAGGTTTATCAAAAAGTTATCTATATTTAATTTTAAGCCAGAGAATAATAAAATTGAAAAATAAAGTTACACCATTAGCCATAATAATGGGTACAGCACCAAGAATGATCCCATAGATTAACCACAGAAATAAACCTATCATAAAAGTAATCAGCATCACGAAAGAAACATCTTTAGCTGATTTTGTCTTCCAGATTTTCAACATCTGGGGTAAGAAAGCGATCGTTGTCAATGAACCTGCGGCTAATCCTAAAAGGGTGATAAAATCCATAATTAATAATTTATTTACATACATATCATAGTTATGACCTACAGGGTGAGCGAATCTTAAACCCTATTGACAAGGGGATTTATTTAATATGTGGGAGGATGTTCAAGTGAGACAAATCAAGATAAGTTAATATACGAACCATCTAGCTCGCTGTTTGGGGAATGTGGGAAGAAGCGCCGTCAAGAATCCAGGAGTCAAAATTATTACCTGATTAGAGATAACATTAGAAGCTTGGTTTTTCACTTCTAGTTCGACTCCTGAATCTGAAATTTAAATACCCAATCGTTGATAAACCTGATCTAAATGTCTGAGATGCTGCTGTGGGTCAAAACAGGCATCTATTTCTGTTGGTGACAACTTTTCGGTGACACGAGGGTCTTTGCTAATCAAATCGCGGAAATTGCCTTCTGGTTTGTTCCAAGCAGTGTGGGCGCTTTGTTGGACGATCGCATAAGCTTCTTCGCGGTTGAGTCCTTTGTCTATTAAAGTCAACAGAACTTTTTGGCTGAAAACTACGCCACCATAGCAGTTAAGATTCCGTTCCATATTCTGGGGATAAACCAGCAGATTTGTCACCAAGTCGGTGATTTCATGCAGCATAAAGTGGGTCAAAATGCAGGCATCTGGTAAAACTACCCGTTCGACGGAACTGTGAGAAATATCTCGTTCGTGCCATAAAGCGACGTTTTCTAAAGCTGCACCTGCATGACTTCTGACTAATCGCGCCATCCCTGTTAGTCGTTCGGAACGAATGGGATTGCGTTTGTGTGGCATCGCACTAGAGCCTTTTTGACCTTTGGCGAAAAATTCTTCAACTTCCAAAACGTCTGTTTTTTGGAGATTGCGGATTTCTACAGCAAAGCGTTCAATAGATGCGGCAACCAAGGCCAATTGCTGCACATAATCGGCATGAATATCGCGGGAAATAACTTGAGTTGAGGCAGTATCGGGTTTGAGTCCGAGTTTTTGACAAGCGATCGCTTCTACACGCGGTTCAATATTCGCATAAGTTCCCACCGCACCGGAAATCTTACCCACAGCGATGGTTCCCCGGAGAATTCGCAAGCGTTCTTGGTGTCGCAACACTTCCGCCAACCACCCGGCTAACTTAAAGCCAAAAGTCATGGGTTCAGCGTGAACACCATGCGATCGCCCAATCATGACTGTATAACGGTGTTCTCTAGCCTTATGGCGAATTGCCTGAATTAAATCTTCCAGACATTGCAACAACAGATCCAGACTAGCAACCAATTGCAGTGCCAAAGCCGTATCCAGCACATCCGAACTAGTTAAACCCAAATGAATATAGCGTCCCGCCTCACCCACATATTCATTGACATTAGTCAAAAAAGCGATCATATCATGGCGAACTTCTGCCTCAATTTCTAGCACCCGCTGGGGGTCAAAATTCGCCTTGGCTTTAATCTCTGCAACTGCTTCTGATGGAATATAACCCAATTGAGCCTGTGCCTCGCAAACAGCAATTTCCACTTGCAGCCAGGTTTGTAGCTTATAGGCTTCATTCCAAAGATTGCCCATTTCGGGCAAAGTATAACGCTCAATCACATTCGGGCATATAATACAACCGTCATATTTTACATTTTAATTAGGGTATCTAATTTGTTCCTTCCGCTTTTTGCTCATCAAGAGGAGAGTTTAAAGCCTATTAATTTTGATTCGCATAGCTATAATTGTGCAGACTTACTTAGATATATAGATAGTTTTTACGCTACTTTAGCTAATTTGACTACTTATCCTTAACTTTTACTTAAAGGCTGGGTGCTAGGATGTGATTCGTTCTTTCAGCCAAGACTAAATTATTCCTAATATATATTTCTCAAACCCTATTATTGTCTGCAATCTTGAGAGTGCGATCGCCTTTCCTATGGTGAATTCAGCCTTCGACTGAGCGATCGCCAAAGTCTACGCGTAGCGTCTCATCTTTGCACAGCATAACGTAGACATAAGGCATCTTAACTAAGAATTACTTGATTTGATGAAGCAAAATCACACATTCCGCCAAAAAACTTGAAATTATAATTTTGCGTAATCAGAAGATTTACAAGTCTGTTTTGGGAATGCTAACAAGAGTAATAATGCAGATTTTAGTAACCATCAGACAATTTTAGATTTCATGTATAAATCCGGGGGCTTCTACCATCAAGAAATTATTGGTCAATATTACATCAAAGGATGGTAAAAATGCTGGCTATGCATACCATGAGAAATGCTGATGAATTGAACCTAAAACTAGATTCAACCTTGCAAGAATTACCAGTTTGGACTGTTCAAATTGAGCTAAATTATCCAGGAAATGCATTAGCTAAACTTTTTGAACAAGAGCCTTTACTCCCTGGAATTATCTTGACTAAAAATCAGCAATGTGTAGGTATGATTTCGCGACGGCTGTTTTTTGAGCAAATGAGTCATCCCTATGGTTTAGGACTATTTGCTGGTCGTCCGATTGAATATCTATATAATTTTCTGAAGCCAGAGATATCTGTCTTACCAGAAGATGTGCTGATTATGGAAGCGACTCAGATATCATTAGAACGCTCATCTAAAAACGTCTATGAACCAATTTTAGTCACAGATCAATCTTGTCAGTATGGAGTACTTGATTTCCATCAGTTACTGTTAGCCTCTTCCCACATCCAGGCGCTTACACTAACTAGACTGCAAAAAGAAAAAGAACGCGCCAGAGCAGCACACGCAGGATTTCGTGACCTTCAACACAACTATACTCGATTACTACAAAATGAAAAAATGATTGCTTTGGGACAAATGGTAGCAGGTATAGCCCACGAAATTAATAACCCCATGAATTTTATCTATGGCAATCTCAACTATGCCAGTGAATATGTACAAGAATTGATCAATATACTGCAATGCTATCAACAGGAACAGCCTTACTCCGATGTAGTATCACAAGCAAAAAAGCAGGGTATTGAAATAGAATTTATTATGGAAGATTTGCCTAAATTATTATCTTCTATGAAAGTTGGTGCTACCAGAATTAATGAAATTGTTTTATCTTTACGTAATTTTTCTCGCTTAGATCAAGCAGAAATTAAATCTGTTGATATTCATGAAGGTATTGAAAATACATTAACAATTCTCCAACATAATATAAAAGCTAAACCTGACCGTCCAGAAATTTCAGTAATTAAAGAGTATGGCAAACTTCCTTTAATCGAGTGCTATGCAGGGCAAATGAATCAGGTATTTATGAATATAATATCTAATGCTATTGATGCTTTATCTGAAAGATATAAACTTTCAAATAGCAGTGATAAAATAACTGAAAATACTCAAAAAGATATCAAAATTTTGATTCATAGCGAAGTAACGAATGATAACCAAATAATGATTAGCATCGCTGATAACGGTCTGGGAATACCGGAGGGTATACAAAAACGTTTATTTGATCCATTCTTTACCACTAAACCCGTAGGTAAAGGAACTGGATTAGGATTATCTATCAGCCATCAAATTGTAGTAGAAAAACATGGTGGTCAACTTTATTTTGTCTCTAATCCAGGAAAAGGCTCAGAATTCATCATTAAAATTCCCATTTTTTTAGACAAAAAATTGTCTTAGAGAACTCCACAAAAAAGATGATCTAATCTTGTATTATTAGCAGGCAAGATGCCAGCACCGCCAGAAATTTTGGGATATTTTTTTATTTGGAAGTCTCTTAATGAAAACTTTATGGCATTAGTTAGTTATTTTCAAGTAAGTAGTCGGATAAAAAGAACTGAATACTTAAATAGTATTTATAAATAACCAAATAACTGGCATAAATATATTAAAATAATGACATTAGATTTTATGCTTATAGCAATTTTTGAGTTTTATAGAGATAATTAAATAACCCTAACTCTGCAAAATAACAATCTATAATAACTATGTTAAGCAGTTGGTTTTACCTCATGATAGCAATTATTTTTGAAGTCTGCGGCACAACTTGCATGAAATTGTCCGAAGAATTCACTAAAATAGTTCCTTCCATCTTAATATTTGTATCCTATGGACTTTGTTTAACTTTTTTGACACTTTCTCTCAGAAAAATTGAAGTTAGTATTGTTTATGCCATTTGGTCTGGATTTGGTACTATCTTAATTACTAGTATCGGTATTGTCTGGTTTCGTGAGTCTTTCACACTCGTAAAAGCTATGTCTATATTTTTAATAATTGTTGGTGTGATTGGTTTAAATTTAGGTGAATACTTTCAGAATACTAATAATTAACACTCATTTTTCTAAAAATAGATACTGTTTTAAAATAGTATCTATACTCTCTTTTTGTGAAGTATTAATCGTTAAACGCCATATATCCCCAAAAAACATACTAGTGCTAATAATCAAAATATAGTCATCCGGTTTCATTGGATTCACAGTCCATTTATAATACCTAATCTTTTCCCACTTAGCAAAACCTCCAGCAGTCAAAATCCCTTTTTCTCTGATTGAGGGTGGATTATTCATAAATAGTCTTAATAAGAAATAGCTAACAAAAAGTATCCTTGTTATACTTTCTAAAGGATACATAAATAGCTGTATTTTATTAAGAATAGGATATAATGTTATGAATATGAAATTGCTATATAAAAATATAATCATCCCTTGTCCACGCAGAGGAAGTTTGATTAATAAATGACCTATCTGTTTACGACTAATTAAAAAATTTAAAATCACGCACAGCAAGATAAAGATTAACAGTACAAATAGCAGGTTAGCAATATATTGATATTGAATTGATACTGCATCTGTGATTAGTGTGGCTTCGTTTTCTATCATTGCCTATTAACCAAATTCTATTTTATAGCGTTTCCTCAGCACATGAGGTACATCATAGACCTCTGGGGTTGAGATTTTTGTACCTCACTCAACCGATAATCGCTATATTATACTTCTCCCATAATGGAAGCAGTTATTGATTAAATTTGTAATAATCCTTCTGGATTTACTGTTAAAAGCGGCCGACGTTGCAAACCTTCACGATGTAAAATTTCATTCGCAGCCAGCAAACCACTACTAACAGCCCGTTCCATTAAACCACAGGGAAAAGGCATTTTTACCCAATCACCAGCGAATAATAAGTTAGTCATATTTGTGCTACTTTCTGGACGTTCTGCATAACTATTGGGTGGATATCCAGAGAAGTTATGTTGATTGACTAATTCCTGATGTAGCACCTTTGCTTGTTTTAACTCAGGAACAATATCATAAAGTTCTTGTTCAAAAGTATTTAATAAAGCTTCTTGGTTAGGAAACTCTTTTTCTTTGTAACAATAAGCGTGTAATTCTACCACACTACCACCAGTGCGTTGTGACCAATCAATGAATTGTTTTTGAATGCGGTGATAAAGGGTAATGCTGTCAGTTAGCTGGTAGCCAGATAAAGAAGTAAAGTTACTATGTTCCCATTCAAAGTCCTGATCAAACCAGAAACGGCACACAGCAAAGGGATCAGCTATACTCAGCTTTTCAATTTGCGATCGCACTTTTTGATCTACATCCCCAGTCATGCGTTTAAATAGTTGTTGTACTCCCGGTACATCAGTAGCTAAAACATAATAATCTGCGGTAATTATCTCTGGTGATGATGACTCTTGATTAACTGCTAACAATTGCAAATTATCATCCTGTTTTTCTACAACTTGAAACTTAGATAAATCTCTTTGAGCAGGGCCTTTAACTACCTTACCTTCAGATGTAAATACCGCACCATGACAAGGACAATGGAATTGACCATCTGCTGCTATTTGCACAGTACAACCTTGATGGGTGCAAGTGAGAGAAATAGCTTCCTGACTACCATTTAAGTGAGCGAATACTTGATCAGCCGCACCAAAATATTCTATTTTACTATCACTGACAATAGAGTTGCGCTTTACCCAAAAAGGCACATTATTATTATTGTTACCCACATAATATTTAATTTCTGCAATCTGATTGTTATTAGCAACTATTTCACTCACAGTCGCACCTGTGATAATTTTCCCTTGCTGCTGAATTGCTTGAGCGATAGGTTGGACTAAACTTGTCCCCATATCGTCTTTTGTTCCATTAAAAGCCAGTCCTTCAGGATTTCCAAAAAAGTAAAAATGGAAGAACTGCATCAGTTCTCCTACACTCATGGTATCAGGTGCATTTAAACTAGATTTGGCAAAAGGTAAAAAATATAAATCATATAAACCTTGGGGAAATTCTGTTTTTACCCAATCAGCCACGGAAATATGATCAAAACGCCGATAATTTTTTTCTCGCTGGAAACCTGTAATCGCCTGAAAGACTTGTAAATGCTTAATTTTAGTGAGGTTGATACCCCATTTTAAGCGATTGGGAGATGCGATCGCTAAATCTATAATATTCCAAGGAAAAGCAGAGCTACTAGGGCGAAAAACTTCTGGTTGATATTGGGAACCTCGGTAAACAACCGAATAATAGTTTAACGACTGAAAATTATCCTTAACTCCCAGTTCAGATACAACATTATTTAAGTTATAATACTGAGGAAAAAAGCCATGAAACCCATGTTCCATCATGAAAGTTTCACCAGCAGCTTTTATCTGCCAACTAGCAATTTTCCCTCCCAGTTGGGGAGACTTTTCTAAAAGTGTAACTGCAAATCCCCTCTGAACCAATTCATAAGCACAAGCTAAACCTGCTAACCCACCTCCAATTACCACGACGCTTTTATTAGTATTTAAACTCTTGGGTAAGTTGAGAGTATCTGGCTGAAAAATAGACGGTTTTGGCTTACTAAAACGTGAGTATCCTGTTGCTCCGACAATAGTACCTACACCAAATAACTTCAGCAGTGTCCGCCGAGAAATAGGAGATGATTCTGGTAAGTTAAATATCTGGCTCATTGGTTATGTAATCAACTTTTCACGATGCACAATGGAGTAATATCAAAGATATAAATGGGCAGACTTTTGTAGTTAGCCTCAAGGGATATATTTTGACAGAAATTCAAAAATTGTCAAGAGTTAATTGGATAAATTGATCATATTACGCACTCATCAAAACAAGTTTTGTGATCTGACAGCAAATCAAGCTGCAAGATTTACAGTCATGAATCACAATATTACTTGACAGTGTAATACATTTACTAAAAATTGGCTACTGAGTGTGTAAGATACTTGGCGCATTATAGAATTCCAGTTGAGGCAACTTACCATATATCAATGCAAACTTAACCAGCAGTTAAAGATAATAGAATTTACACAAGTGTCACATTTAATATATCTTATAAGATGCATCAGATATCGAAAATCTGTTGATAATAACCAATTTATAGCTCTGATGCACCCTACTAATATGCCAATCACGTAAGTCCTGGATAATTTTGATGAATTTAAATAATTGCTTAACTCACCATAAATCAACTAATCACAATGAAATATTGGAGTGAAACTATAGCTGTTACTCAGCGCATATTAATTGAACTTTTGCGCCGTAGACGCAGCTTAATTTTTTGGAGTATTTTCCCAATTTCCATCTTAATTCTCAACGGATTTATTTTGGCAGAACGGGCAAAACTCACAATGGCTGTAGCTTTTGAAAATGCTGCACCTTCAACTTTAGTAGGCGCAGCACTGTTTTTTAGCTGTTTGGGTGGGAGTGTAGCTACTGTAGTTGCAGAACGAGAACAGCAAACCCTAAAACGCTTGTTTATTTCTCCATTAAGTGGCACATCTTACTTTTTAGGAATTTTTCTTGCTCATAGTTGCATTGGTATCGGACAAACGCTATTAGTTTATACCATAGCCGCTTTTTGGGGTGCGACATTTAAAGGTTCCATTTTATTAGGAATTATCATCATTTTATTAAGTATCATTGCTTATGTTGGCTTAGGGTTTATTTTGGGTACACAATTAGCCCGACGAATTGAAGATGTTAATGCTTTAGTAGCTGCTTTTGGAGTACCTTTATTAATTTTAGGCGGGGCATTTTTACCAACTTCCTTATTTCCCCAAACTCTCTTAAACATTGCCAAATATAATCCAATATATCACATGAATGAAGCTCTATTAGGAGTTTCAGCCAATGGATATAAAATTGGTGATATTACATCACATTTTTGGTTTTTACTTGTGTTTGCAATGATTATGTTAGGTTGTGGATGGTTATCTTATCGACGGATGTTGATGGTAGAAAGAAGACTTTAAATAAGTTATTAAGCAGTTCCCTGATTTCTTTGAAAAATTGGGATCTATCTGTATTTTTCAGAAAAACTATAGATTGGGGAAGAGTAATTGGGCGATATATTCTGCATTTCTTTTTTCTCGCCAAATCCAATGATTATCCTGACCTTTTTCTCGAACATGAATAATTGCCGCCTCAATTACTTGGTCTAAATCATCTAAACTAGAATAGGATGAACCTATAGAAACTGGCCAGGTAATTTGATGCTTTATCACAGGATAATTTGGTGCGATAATATAACACCCACAAGATCCTGCGTCACTTATCACCCCACTAGCTCGATAATAATAACGATCTTGATCAAAATCAGTAACTAAAATATCTAATTGTTGTAATGCTTGCAAATAATCTTGGTCTTTCGTGGTATCAATAAAAGTAATATCTGAGCAATTTTCTAGATATTTAGGTTTTTGATTAATAGGTGTACCAATAACTAATTCTAGTTGCTGGGAATGTTGCAATACATAATATCTGACTTTTTCCAAAATCTTATTAATAGGCTTATCTTCACGAATAATTCCTATAATACCAATTTTAATTTTCTCATCTTGTTTCAATCTTTTTCCTGGTGTTAATTTCGGAGTAGTTTCACTGATTATAGGATGGGGAATAACAATTTTAGAAGATGCGGTAAATTTAAACTTATCGCTGATATAATCGTCATCTAATTCTAAAAGAACTACTTTGAATTTAGGATTAAATTCTAGAAATTTTTTAAAATAAATAAATCCCCAATATTTTATTTTATTTTCTTGAGCAAATAATTGATTACCATGAATACCTAAAAATACTTTTTTTCCTGTTGACACCAACATAGGTAACAGAGCTAAAAGATGTTGATTATAAATTTCCATTACATAAATACTATCAACATCTTGAAGAGATAAAGCTTGTAATCCCATTGAAAAATGGCGATATTCACGCCGTAATTGTAATCCCACTGAATAACTAGGAATTGCTTGAGTGAATTTTTTAAACCATTCAGGAATCGGTCTTTCTATGGTAACAAAGCCGATTTTATGATTAGATAGGTGGTGATTTATTAGTAAAAGCTCTCTCAGTCCTGGGTGAAATAGTTGCATAGTTGATTAAATGTATATTTAATAATAAGTATATCGGCAAAATTAATTGGGTGCGGCTCTTTTAGGAAGAAAAGATATTACATTCGTATTACACGGATCTAACCCAACTATCTCTACATTGTTGGTTTCTAACCTAAAAATAATAAGGGTGCGATCGCATAAAAATCAAACAAAAAACCTCTTTTCACCGTGTAACACAATACTACAAAAAAGATGTAATCTTGATTTTGAGACCTGAGCGAACCATTTTTGGAATTCCTAAAACTTAAAATTCCTACCCTGTATAAACTATGGGCTTTATGCCAGGATTAAAGTTGTCTTTTCAAAAGAGCCGCACCCAAATTAATTAGAATATTCCGAGTAAAAAAATGCCCAATTGTCATTGCGAATGGGACAAAGCGGAATGAAGCAATCTCTGGTTTTGGAGCATTTATTATTTGGAACACTCTTAAAGGATGTTTAAAAAGTCTTTGGTGATGTATCAAAAATCGTTTGCGCCCTAAATCCCTCTTAAAAAGAGGGAATACGGGTATCAAATACTACATAAGGAAAATTTTTAAACATCCTCTTATACAAGGTTTATTCTTGCCAGATATGAGCTTGGCTCATTTTGATTTACTATATATAAGTAACAATACTACCATATATCAGTCAATGATAATATCTCAACCTACAATCACTGAGGAAAATCAGGAAATCTCTGTCTCAGCTAGAGTAGCGTTAGACAATCAAAGAAATCAAGCTCCCGACACTTTGTGGTTTAAATTTCCTTCGCACTATCGAAATTATGTCACTGATCGTTCTGATGGCTTTATAGTAGGTCTACTGCCTTCAGCTATGGCATTAGGAGAAAAGGTTATAGTTGAAGGGATAACATCACCCCGTCTTGCCTACGGACTGCGTGAATATCAGCAAATTCTCAATGCTTGGTGGCCTAAAAAATTCAAGATTGTAGACATCCAATACGATCGCCTTCAAGAATCAAGTTCATGCGATTCTGAGTATGGGGCAGGATCTGCATTTTCCGGTGGAGTGGATTCCTTTTATACCTTGTGGAAGCATCTGCCAGATCATGAAGAACTAGAGAAATACAGAATAACCCATTGTTTGATGATTAATGGTTTTGACAAGGATATAGATTTAGATGATACAGGTGCTTTTCGCCAATTATATGATATTTACGAGCCAATGATGCAGAAGCTAGGAATAACTCTGCTAAGGTCACGCACTAACCTACAGAAATTTAGACTAGCGTCCATAAATTCCTCCGATCTTCACCTTACATTTGGTGCGCCAATTACAGCTTCTACCCTGGTGTTGGGCAATTTATTTTCCCGTTTTTACATACCAGCCTCTCATAGTTATGCCTATGAAACCTTAATTCCTATGGGGGCGCACCCTATTCTAGATCACCTACTAAGCACAGAAACTTTGCAGTTGATCCATGATGGAGCAAATGCTTCGCGTACAGAAAAAATAGCCACTATTTCCCAGTGGAATGAAACCTATTCAAGATTGCGTGTCTGTTTGCAGAAGGCTAAATATGATGAAAATACAGGGCAGATTGAAAATTGCGGTAATTGTATAAAATGTATTAATACCATGCTTTCTCTAGATATATTGGATGTTCTACCTATGTATGCTACATTTCCCCATTCTTTAAAAAGTCAACAGATATGGAAAGCTAGAAATTTGACAAAATTCCGCTATAAGGAACATCTAAGCTTTGCTCATCAACAAAGTCGAAAAGATCGTATATTTGACTTATACTGTTATTTTTTACAAAACGATGTAATTTATCCTATCTATGCCAAAATTCGTAATTTATTCAGAGTATTTAGTTAATTACATATATAAGGAAAGTTGATAGATATTTGAATTCTTTTTTTAATCTATTTAGTTGACTAAAAACACCTGTTTAAGCTATGAAAAATACCACACCACAGTTAATTAAAGAAGAACTACACAAAGCTTTGGGGCAATTGGATAGTTTTGAATCATGTGCATTACTGAACTATCCAGATTATCTAAATTTGGGAGATCATTTGATCTGGTTAGGGACTGTAATGTACCTGACTGATGTACTAAAAACAAAAATTAAATACGCCTCCAGCATTGCAGATTTTTCTCCGACAGTAATGGAAGAAAAAATTGGTAAAGCTCCCATATTCCTTCAAGGAGGAGGCAATTTAGGAGATATTTGGCGTGTTGATCAGCAGTTTCGAGAGCAGATTATTGCTAAGTATCAAGATCGCCCAGTTATTATTCTTCCACAAAGTGTTTTCTTTTCCAAGCCAAATAATCTCCAAAAAACAGCAAATATCTTTAATTCTCATCCTAATTTAACTATATTTGTCCGTGATGATCGTAGCTATCAAATTGCACAAGAATCTTTTCATAAATGCCGAGTAATTAAATCCCCGGATATGGCTTTTCAATTACTGAATTTACCAGGTGTATCTACCAATTGCAAATCAAAATCATCAATTCTCTTTCTTTGTAGAAAAGACAAAGAATTAAATCAGGAATTTTCGGTAAATAATGTTAAAATTCCTAATTTAGTGGTTGAAGATTGGGTTTCCTTTCCATGGGTATTAGGACTTCGTTCTCAAATGGTAAAACGTTTTGCAACACAAATGTTTAGGGAAGTTTGGCAAAGGGGTTTAATGACTCCATTGGAGTGGATATATCGACAAAAATGGCAATCTTCTTACTCTAATGCTGATAAATTCAACCAGATGTATAACCCTTTTATACATAAGCTGTTATGGAATTTTATGTCTAGTGGAATTTATCAATTTCAGCAACATCAACTAGTGATTACAAATCGGTTGCATGGACATATTCTTTGTATCCTTTTAGGCATTCCTCATGTTTTTTTACCTAATGCTTATTACAAGAATGAATCTTTCTATGAAGCATGGACAAAAGATATTCCATTTTGTAGATTTGTTAAAAACACTACCCAAATTGAATCGGCGGTACAAGAACTATTAGAGATAAGTAAATCAGGTAAGTTAAATGTCTAAAACCCATCTGTGGCAGGAAGAAATTACAGAATCTGAAGGCTCAATTACTATCAGCATTACTATTGAAGATCATCAACAAACTCGCACTCGTCTTTGGTATAGTCTTCCTTCTGAATATAGAGAATTAGTTACCAATAGTTGTGATCCTTTCGTTTTAGCAACTGTTTTAATGGCAATGAACCAGTCAACTAATTTAATTGTACATGGGGAAGTTTCTCCATCTTTGCTGCAAAATTTGACAGAATTTCAAGCAGCTTGGAATTCTTGGCTGCCCAATAATTACAGCTTAATTAACATTATTGCAGACGTTGAAAAAGAACAAATTAATAATCAATCGTCAGACAAAGTAATTGCGGCATTTTCTGGTGGAGTTGACAGTTGTTTTACAATGTTCCGTCATCGTACAGGCAGTTGTGGAAGATGGCAACGTAATTTAACAGCAGGTTTAATGGTGCATGGTTTTGATATTCCCTTAAACCAGAAAGAAATATTTGACAGTGCTGCCCAAAGATCCAAGATTATGCTATCCAGTCTAGGTGTAGAATTGATTCCCTTAGCTACTAATTTCCGCCAAGTTATCAAAGTTAATTGGGAAGAAACATACGCGACCGCAGTTGCCTCTTGTCTGTTATTATTACAGCGTGGCTTTCAAGCAGGTTTAATTCCCAGTGCATATCCTTATAACGAACTTCATTTTCCCTGTGGTTCTAATCCAATAACAGATAATTTACTATCAAGTTATACGTTTCAATCTATTCATGATGGTGCAGCTTTTGGTCGGTTTGCAAAAATCAGAGAAATTTCTAATTGGCCAGAAGCTTTACAAAATTTGAGAGTTTGTTGGCAAGGTTCTCAAAAAGATCGTAACTGTTGTCGTTGTGAAAAGTGTATTCGGACTATTCTTAATTTTCGGATTTTAGGGATAGATTTACCATCTTGTTTTGAACAAGATGTTACAGATAATCAGATATTAAACCTGAAGTTACCGTCAGGGGGACCACTTAATTCGCTAAGAATTACTCTAAAAGCTGCAAAAAAAGCTGGTATTTCTGAATCCTGGGTAAATGCAACAGAAATATGTATCAAGCGTAGTAAAATAGAAAATACATTAAAAAATAATTTATCTCCTACTATCAAAAAGAGATTAATTCAACTCAGAACACTAATAGCTAAAAAATAATTTATTCACATAATATAAATTATCTCAAAATTGTATCAAATTACAAATAACAAAGGCTTTTAAGTAATGTTTGAAGATTACAAAGATATATTTAACCAAAGAGCTATATATTATCATCAAGCGATGGTAGATTTTCCATCTGCTAGAGAAGAGGAATTTTATCATGTACTTAACATAGCTGATATCTCCCAGGGAAATATAATTTGCGATATTCCAGCAGGTGGTGGCTATTTAAATCATTTTGTTCAATATGAAACCAAAATAATTTCTGTAGAAACTTCAACCGAGTTTCTCAGATTTTATGAAGATAAAGGTATTCATGAAACCATTATTTGCAATAGTATGAGTGAAATACCTTTAGCATCGACAAGTATTGATAGAGTAATTAGCTTGGCAGCTTTGCACCATGTAAGTAACAAAAAAGCTTTTTATCAAGAGTCATTGCGTTTACTCAAATACAAAGGTATACTCTGTATTGCTGATGTTTTTACAGGAACAGGTGTAGCTGATTTTTTAAATATCTTTGTTGACAAATATAATCCGATGGGACATAAAGGAGATTTTTTAAATAAAACTACTAAAGCTGACTTAGAGTCTCTTAGTTTTCAAGTTTTATCCGCTGCACAGATTGGGTTTAACTGGAAATTTGATTCTCTAGAAGATATGGTTCGCTTTTGCAAATTATTATTTTATATTAACGATGCTAATGATAGACAAATATTAGCAGGAATACAAAAGTATTTAGGTTATAAAGTAGTAGATAATCAATATTGTTTGCCATGGGAATTGTTTTTCTTAAAAGCTAGGAAAATAAGAGGTTAATATAATTTTTATTTATACAAAAATGTTCATGTTGATTGCCTATATGTTTTTTATTTTTTAGCTAATTGTTGCCAATGATAAAAAGGACTAAGAGCAAGATTTATAAGTAGTTCCATTTCTCCAATAGCAACAACATCTGTTTTTAAAGTGTTTCTGTTTTTAATATAAAAATAAATGGCTTTTCGGAAATCATTAACCATATATATAAGACTAATTATAGGTTGTTGCCAAGGTTGATAATTCAACATTCTATAATAATATCGACATATTCCATTTTGACGAAAAAATCTTCTTAAATATTCCTTCTCAAACCTTGATTTAGGAATCAAATGATCTAATTCCATTTCAGCATTAAACCATAGTTGCCACTTTTTTTGCCAAATATAATTTAACATTTCTAAATCTTCATTTGTTTGTGGCAATAAAGGATGTTCAGGAATACTTTCTAACCAAGCTTGATTACGAATGACTATTCCTGCTCCTGGAGGAAACATTCTTTTTTTAGTTGACTGATATTTTTCGTTATAGCAATAAGTTTTTTTGCCTTCTATGATTGCAAAAAAGCGAGCTATTCTTTCAAATCCCGGAGGGGGTTCAACATCAAATTTGCCATGAATTTGTCCCCCATAAGCACCAGCATTTGCATGAGTTTGACCAAATTTATAGGCCTCTGTTACCCAGTTAGGATAGGGTAAATTATCATCATCCAGAAATCCGATTAAATCACTTTTCGCTTCTCGGATAGCGCATATGCGAGCAAAAGCAAGTCCTTGTTTAGCTTCAAAGCAATATTTAAGAGGATAAATTTCACTCCAATTAGATAGATGCTTTTGTACTACTTTGGCAGTATTATCAGTGCTATTATTGTCAATAATCAGAATTTCCCAGGAAATCTCCTCTGTCCCAACTTGCGATCGCAATTTCTCTAGAACATCTAATATGCGGTTTTCTCCGTTATAGGTACAGATAGCCACTGTAAAATCAACCATAAGCCCTTGGTGGTGTTAATTTTGTGAATTAATCTGCTCTGAATGCGCTAGTGATTAGAAAATTCAGGCTCATACGTAATTATCCTTATTCATATCACACAAAATCCTATTTAGCATAGTATCTTGATTAAAAAATTCAGCTTCATACGTAATTATCCTTAGTCATATCGCATAAAATCCTATTTGGCAATCTATATACCTAGTCAGGAGAAAGAAGGAGTCAGGAGTCAGGAGAAAAAAGGAAGAAGGAAGAATATTTTCTCTTCTGTTGCCTATTCAGCGATGAAAGGGCTAAGATGTACCTCATAAAAGCGGTTTCCGCTGTATCAAATATTCTGTATCCTGAATCCTCACTGTCATGGTAGTTATTTTTGATTAAATTTTTTCAGAAAAATCCAGAAAGATTGAGCTTTTTTTCCAGGTAAAACAATTCCTAATATACTTTTTATAACTGCAATTAAAGTTATTTTCCTTCTATTCCAAGCGATAGCCGGCTGATATTTAAAAGTTTTTCCCAGTAACTTAAGAGCTACTAAGCTTTTTTGCGGTTTTGGATAACCTTCTAGAGATTTTAGAGTCAGAAACATATATAAATTTGCTAAACTCTGGTTTTTTAAAGACTGTAAATCTTGAGGTGCTTGACAAAAGGCTTTGTTGATAATTTTTAAGCCTGCTTCCTCCATTTTATTTATATTGGTGGACATTGAGCTATTTGATACTCTATATAAAATTTGTGGTGTAGGGACACAGACAAAAGGATAATCAGCAGCTAATCGCAGATACATATCCCAATCAGCGGAACGTTCTAAAGATTCATCAAAGCCTCCTAAATCTCTTAAAGCTTGAGTCAAGAATAAACCATTAGATCCATTTTCTAAAAAATTAGTGAATAATAGCTTTGGTAAAGCATAACCATTAACAGTAATATATAAACCTGAACGCAAAAATTGACTAGATTCATCAATATAATCAGTCCAACTATAAGCAACAGCAGCCGTAGAATTTTTAATTAAGGCATTTAATTGAGCTTCTAGTTTATCAGGAGTCCATATATCATCGGCATCCATAAAAGAAATGTATTTTCTATTAGCAATTTTTAATCCACGATTTCGACTACTTGCTAGTCCAGCATTGGGATAAGAAAATATTTTTATTCTGATATCTTTGATCTGATCAATTATGTCTAAAGTTGTGTCTTTTGACCCATCATTGATCACAATGATTTCAAAATCAGTAAATGTCTGTTTGAGAATAGATTGAATAGTTTCTTGAATTGTTTTTTCGCCATTATAAACTGGGATGACAACAGAAATCATAAATTTAAGCACTCTTTTCTAAACTAAAGCATCTCTATATTTTTTATAAAACGTAAGGTAAGGATTCAGGATAGAGAATACTCTAAGTCAGGAGAATAAAGACTTTTCGAGTCAAATTTAATGATTTTGCTAAAATCTCGCTTCTCTCTATATCTTCATTTCATAAGCATTCTGAATCCTGAATTCTTACTATAAAACTAAGTTTTTTAAGCGCAGAGTACAGGTGTAGCCTACAGAAATCAAAATTTTCCTCTGTCCCAACTAGTAGTCTGTCAAGAACTAATTGACGGGTAAATAAATTTTCTTTCTTCCTTCTCCCTTCTTCCTATCCCTACGGGACGCTACGCGAACGCGGTTCGTTTCTTCTTTATCCGTCAAAATATATTTGACAGACTACTAGCGATCGCAGATGCGGTTTTCTCCTTTATAGTTACAGATAGCCACTGTAGAATCAACCAGAAGCCTTTTGTGATGTCAATTTTGTAAATTAATCTGCCTTAAATGCGCTGGTATCTTGATTAAAGAATTTCGGCTAATACGTAATTATTCTTAGTAATATCGCACAAAATACTATTTGGCAATCAGTATAATATATATGTCTCTATTGTCACTTTAGGGAAGTTCGTGATGAAATAAATCGTCACCGAAACAGTATTGATGTGTGAATTCCAACAAATGACTACAGATTACCTTAAAATCAAGCTAGTTACTTAGTAATTTTAGTTGCTCACTCAAAGCTTATTAGCTTTCAATTACTGCTATCAGACAGTCAAGTTGATATTCAAAAAATTTAAAATTTATGAATTGGAAATATGCTGAAAATTAAAAACTTAAACAAGTCTTACGGCAGCAGAAAAGTTCTCCAGGACTTGCAATTACATATTGAATCAGGGGAAATTTATGGCTTATTAGGTGCAAATGGAGCGGGTAAAACTACAACAATCAATATTATTTGTAATCTCCTCAACACAGACAGCGGTGATGTTATAATTAATAATCAATCTGTTTCAGAAGCGACCAAAAAATTAATTGGGATTGCACCTCAAGAAAATCTGTTGTATAAGACTCTATCTTGTGAAGAAAATCTCAATTTTTTTGCTGCTATTTATGGTTTAGATCGTCAAACACGCCAGAAACAAGTAAAAGCAACTCTCACGGCTGTTAACTTATTAGATAGGGCTAAAAGTCCTGTAGAAACTCTTAGTGGTGGAATGCAAAGACGGTTAAATATTGCTGTGGCTTTAGTACATCAGCCGCAATTAGTAATTCTTGATGAACCGACTACAGGCTTAGATATTGAAGCAAGATATGAAATCTGGGAATTAATTCGCCAACTTAAAAATCAGGGCATGACGATTTTATTAACAACACATTTATTAGATGAAGCTGAAAGACTGTGTAATAGAATTGGGATTTTGAAAAATGGTAGAATTTTAGCTGAGGGGAGTTTATCTGAGTTAAAAACCTCAATTCCGGCTCAAGAAATTATCGTGTTACAAACTACACAAGAAGAAGAAGCGATCGCACTAGCTGATAAATATGGCTTTACAACCCGGCGTTATGGGAGCGATTTAGCTTTTTGGTTGCCAGAAACGCTAGAATTAAAAGAAATCATTGCCAAGTTTGACAGTATACCCATTGATTCAATTTCACGTCAGCCTGTGCGGTTAGAGCATATTTATGTAGAAGTAACTCAAGGTAATGAGTATTGAGTACCGAGTACCGAGTACCGAGTATCGAGTAAAAAGCTCTAATTTTTGACCCATTACCTATTACCTATCATGGATATTATTGAAATTCTCAAAGCCGACTATCAAAGATTTCCAGTCAATCAAACTTACAGTATTTATGCGTCAGATGTTTATTTTCAAGATCCGGTTTTTAAATTTCGTGGTTTAGAACTTTATAAATGGATGATTAAATTTATCCAGACTTTCTTCCTCAATCTGAAAATGGATTTACATAATATTCAACGCCAAGAAGACACAATTAAAAGCGAGTGGACACTTAGTTGGAATTCCCCTCTACCGTGGAAACCCCGCATTTCCATATCTGGTTGGAGTGAACTACTTATCAACGCTGATGGTTTAATAGTTTCCCACATTGATTATTGGCATGGTTCTCGATTAGATGTCTTAAAGCAACACCTATTTTCCTTAAACAACGGATAATGTAAATAAATGTAAACAAAATTAAAGCAGGACAGAATCATCCATGCGTGTAATTTTAATGACAGGTAAGGGTGGCGTGGGTAAAACCTCAGTCGCCGCAGCAACGGGACTTCGTTGTGCAGAACTCGGCTACCGAACACTAGTTTTAAGTACAGACCCTGCTCATTCTCTAGCAGACAGCTTTGATCTAGAATTGGGACATGATGCTCGACAAGTACGCCCAAATTTGTGGGGTGCTGAACTCGACGCATTGCAAGAATTAGAAGGTAACTGGGGTGCTGTAAAGCGTTACATTACCCAAGTTTTGCAAGCACGGGGTTTAGACGGGATACAGGCGGAAGAATTGGCGATTTTACCAGGCATGGATGAGATTTTCGGCTTGGTAAGGATGAAACGTCACTATGATGAAGGGGAATTTGACGTTTTGATTATTGATTCTGCCCCAACTGGTACTGCACTACGCCTATTGAGTTTACCGGAAGTTGGCGGCTGGTATATGCGGCGTTTTTACAAACCTTTTCAAAACATCTCTGTAGCACTTCGACCTCTGGTTGAACCTATTTTTAGGCCAATTGCTGGTTTTTCTTTACCAGATAGAGAAGTGATGGATGCGCCTTATGAATTTTATGAACAAATAGAAGCTTTGGAAAAAGTATTAACTGATAATACTCAAACCTCAGTCCGTCTTGTCACCAATCCAGAAAAAATGGTGATTAAAGAATCTCTCCGCGCCCATGCTTATCTAAGTTTATATAATGTGGCGACAGATTTAATTGTAGCTAATCGTATTATTCCTCAAGAAGTTAAAGATCCATTTTTCCAACGGTGGAAAGAGAATCAAGAACAATACCGTCAAGAAATTCATGATAACTTCCACCCTTTACCGGTGAAAGAAGTACCTCTTTATTCTGAAGAAATGTGCGGTTTGGCAGCATTAGAGAGACTTAAAGAAACTCTTTACCCAGATGAAGATCCAACTCAGATTTATTACAAAGAAACAACTATTAGAGTTGTACAAGAGAATAACCAATACAGCTTAGAACTTTATTTACCTGGCATTCCTAAAAACCAAGTGCAACTCAGTAAAAGTGGTGATGAATTAAATATTACTATTGGTAATCATCGCCGTAATTTGGTTTTACCCCAGGCTTTAGCAGCACTGCAACCATCAGGTGCAAAGATGGAAGATGATTATCTGAAAATCCGCTTTGCTGAGATTGTGAAAGTTTAGGTGACAGGTGACAGGTGAAGAAAAAGCTATCAGTTATCAGTGGCAATAGGTAGGAGTTTTTAATTTTTGTGAATGTGACCTACCGGAAGCACTATTTTGAATTGTTTTTGTCACCTGTTACCTTTTAAGAGTTCCCTGGCTATAATTTTGTGGAAATTGATGATCAAAATAATGATTTTTGCCTCCAGTTAGGATGTGACCGTATACTTACTGTGGGCAAAGCTCTCAGGAAAACCTTTAAATATTATTAAGCTCAAGAATCGACTATAGTAAGATATTAATTATTGTATAAAAAAGATGGTTTCTATCCCTCCACTAAACCAGAGAGCAGGTATGTCTCAAGAAACCTTACTGCGTTGGATTACAAATCGCATCCGGCAGTCTTTAGAGTTGAAAGATATTATCACAGCGACAACGGCGGAAGTTCAGTCTTTACTGGGAACTGACCGAGTAATGATTTACAAATTTCATGCTGATGGCAGTGGTCAGGTTATTGCTGAATCCATTTATGAAAATCGGATACCATCCTTATTGGGGTTGAATTTCCCTGCTGATGACATTCCGCCTCATGCGCGTGAAATGTTTATGAAGTCGCGGGTGCGTTCTGTCGTGAATGTTGATTCCAGGCAGATTGGTCAAAGTCCTCAGCGTGATATGGAAACAGGGGAAATTATTTCTGAAGAGATTCTTTACCGTTCAGTAGATCCATGTCATGTGGAATATTTAACGGCTATGGGGGTTAAGTCTTCTGTAGTTGCGCCGATTATTCATGAAGATCAATTGTGGGGATTGTTAGTATCTCATCATTCTGAAGCCCGTGATGTGGCAGAATATGAACTAGAAGCGATGCAGATGGTGGTAGAGCAGTTGTCTGTTGCGATCGCACAAAGTAATCTCCTCAACCAGGCCCGTACCAAAGCCGAACGAGAAACCATTATCAACCGTATTGCTACCCTCCTCCATTCACTGCCAACAATTGTCTTACAGCCAGCTTTAGAAGCCACAGTTGCTGCTTTTAATGGTGTTGGTGGCAGGTTATGCATCAGACACAATGCCTTTGACTTCCAACATAGTAGCTTTCAATCTTTAACAAAATGTTTAATTCCTGGGAGCAATTGTCTTCGGCTTTATGTATGTGGACAGCAACCTGTTATTTCTGAACAAAATATATATCCACTGTTAGAGCAGTATAGCGTCTGGCAAGAACATTACAAATCTGGTCAATACGACATTTGGGCAATTTCTGATATCTACCAAAATTCTAATTTACGCATTGTCCAACTTGCTTTTAAACCTACAAAAATCCGCAGCATTTTAATGATTCCCCTCCACTATCGACAAGAATTAGTGGGTTATTTAAGCATTTTTCGCAACGAAATAGACACAGAAACCCTTTGGGCTGGTAAATTTGACCCAGACAACAGACAACTTTATCCCCGTCTATCTTTTGACTTGTGGAGCGAATCTAAACAAGGACAAGCCCAAAAATGGACAAATGAAGAAATTGAACTAGCTAGAGAAATTAGTAAACACTTTGCTTCTGCTATTCAGCAATATGAACTTTACCAACAGGTACAAAGTTTTAATGAAAATTTAGAAAAACAAGTCCACAAGCGGACATTAGAAATGCAAAGGACTGCTGAACAACAACAAGCTGTATTTGGAGTTATTAACAAAATCCGCCAGTCTCTTGATACCGAGGCTATTTTTAAAACCACCACAAAGGAAGTTTGTCAATTAATCAAAGCAGATCGTGTTTCTGTTTATAAATTCAGTGCTGATTGGGGTGGGGCATTTGTGGGTGATTTTGAAGCTGCTAGTCCCAACTGGTTCAATGAATCTAAACTTGGTATTAATACAATTTGGAATGATACTTATTTACAAGACACTGAAGGAGGAAGATATCGTAATAATGAAACCTTTGCCGTAGATGATATCTACCAAATGGGATTTACACCCTGTCATGTCGATAATCTAGAACAGTTTCAAATTCATGCTTTTGTATTAGCTCCTATTTTAATTAGAAAAAAACTTTGGGGTTTACTTTGTACTTATCAACATACAGGTCCGCGTCAATGGAAACCATCTGAAGTTAATTTTATCAGTCAGATCGCAGCGCAACTTGGAGTAGCAATTCAACAAGCTGAATTGTTGGTAAAAACTCAGCAACAAGCAGAACAACTCACACAAACTCTGCATGAACTACAAGCTACTCAAACCCAACTTATTCAAACTGAGAAAATGTCTTCTTTAGGGCAACTTGTGGCAGGTGTAGCCCATGAAATTAATAATCCAGTTAACTTTATCTCTGGCAACCTCATTCATATCAATGAATATGCTGAAGACTTACTGAGTATGCTCAATCTCTATCAGCAAAAATGCCCAGAACCAAGCCAAGATATTTTAGAACTGGCAGAAGAATTAGATTTAGAATTTTTGATCAAAGATTTACCTAAAAGTTTATATTCCATGAAAATTGGAGTTGAGCGCATTCGGCAAATCGTCTTATCTTTGCGAAATTTCTCGCGACTTGATGAATCTGAAATGAAGGAAGTTAATATCCATGATGGCATTGATAGTACTTTGCTGATTTTGCAGCATCGGTTAAAAGCCAGACCTGAATTTCCTTGTATTAAAATAATTAAAGAATATAGTGATTTACCGTTAATAGAGTGTTATGCTGGGCAACTAAATCAAGTATTTATGAATATTTTGAGTAATGCGATTGATGCCTTAGAAAGTTACAAAACATCCACCGCAGAAACTCCCACAATATGGAACATTACTATTTCTACTACTATTAAAGAAGTAAATAGCAATCTTAAAAATGTAGTGATTAGAATTAGTGACAATGGACCAGGAATGCCAGAAACTGTCAGGACAAGAATATTTGACCCATTTTTCACTACTAAGCCAGTAGGTAAAGGGACTGGCTTGGGGTTATCAATTAGCTATCAAATTGTGGTAGAAAAACACGGTGGTTTGTTGAAATGTAATTCGCAACCAGATAGGGGTACAGAATTCTTGATTGAAATTCCAATTAAGCATTTGGTGTAAGAATTCAGGAGTCAGGAGTCAGGAGTCAGGAGTCAGGATATTCCTCGTTCCCATACTCTGTATGGGAATGAATTTCAAAAGGCTCTACCTTTAGTTACAGCACTTTTCTTATTAAAGTGCCACACTTAAGTGTACAAAAGGTTTATGGTGAAAGGATTATAGGATTTCATTTTGTACCAAACGGTTGAGCAAAGTGCTGTATATTAGAGCCAGAGGCTCTATGATGACATTCCCAGTTAGAAACTGGGAACGAGATAACGAGATAAAATCCTAATTAAACATAGTACTGCTAATTTCTCAGTTGTACAGGCATTGCTAAATAAGTCATTTTTAAACCACCTAAAGGCGTAAAAATTACTGGAGTTAAGCTTTGATTTAAGTGCATTTGAATTTCTGTAGATGGTAACTCTTTCAAGCCTTCCATTAAATATTTAACATTAAAGGCAATATCTATATCTTCACCAGATATTTGTGCTGACATTGATTCTGTGCCACTACCCACATCTTGAGCTTCACAAGATAGGGTAATTTCTTGATTGGCGTTATCAATGCTGACTTTGACAATATTATTTTTCTGGTCAGCTAACACAGCAATTCGCTCTAAGGTGCTGATAAATTGTCGCCGTTCTAATGTTACTTGTCGCTCAAATTGACGGGGTATTAGTTGGCGATAAGCGGGATATTGACCTTCTAAAGTGCGGCTAGTTAAACGTTGATTTTGCCAAGCAAATACAACTTGACCTTGATCAAAATATAAGGCTACAGTTTCTTCTGATGAGCTATGAGCTAACATTCTTTGCAGTTCGCGTAATGCTCTTGCTGGTACTGTGACTTCTAGTTGATTGCTACCATCTAGAGGACGCTCATTAGTGGTTTCCAGCACAGCTAGGCGATGTCCGTCCGTAGCTGCAAATTCTAAAGTATCTTCTTTAACTGTTAGATGTACGCCGGTGAGGACTTGTTTAGTTTCATCTGCGCTGGTAGCGAATAATGAACCGCGTAAGCCTTCAATGAGTGCAGCGGTGGTGAGTTGAATGGCTTCAGAATTTTCAATGATTGGTAATTCGGGAAATTCTTCTGCTCCCATAGCGCGGACTTGATACTTGCCGTTTTTGGGTTTGAGGGTGACTATTAAGCCTTCTCCGGTAGAGTCTGCTGATTCGTCATCTAGGGTGATTTCGCCTTCTGGAAGACGAGAGGTGATATCTACAAGTAGTCTAGCAGGAAGTGCGATCGCTCCCCCTTCAATTACATCGGCACTAAAACTGCTACGGATACCCAAGCTGAGATCAAAGGCTGTTAAGCTAACTTGGTTAGTTTGAGCATCGGCTTGTAGCAGTATATTGGCAAGTATAGGATGAGTTGGCCTTGATGGTACTGCACGACTAACGAGTGAAAGATTGGTACTAAGATCGCTTTGAGCGCAAACTAATTTCATATAGCAGGGAACAGGGTTGAAAAAATAATCCTAACTTATTATCTTGCTCTAAGGACTAGGAATCTGGAGACTAGCATCTGTGGAAAACTTGTGGAAAACTAGGCTGGTTTTTCCACAGAGTAATTATACTCAAGAGAATTTACTGGAAAAATCTTGACGTTTTCCACAGTTTTTTCCACAAAAGGTAATTATTTCTCCACAATTGTAGTTAAATTTAACAATTTTTTATACTTAGCTTAATATTGCTGCTGAAATACTCAAATATCAAGACTATCAGTTTGGCTGTTGGTTGTGGAAAACATTGTTAATTCGTAATTCTTAATTTTATCCTCTACCCTTCTGCTTCCTCTGCCTTATTTTTGAGAACGACTATTCATGTGAATGCGATCGCTGCGCTCGCCGTATCCCTTACGGAACCGTAGGAAAGACATCGCTCAATTGGCGTAAAGTTGGGATTAAAGTCCTGTCTCTTGGCGCTAAACCATAACTCCTTTGATTTGTAAATAGCTATTTTGTAAACCTATTTAATAAATCTGCACGAGATAAATTTAAAAGTAAGGGAGTAAATTCTTCCCTAGACATGGTAATTACTTGATCAATAATTTTCACCAACTCAGGATCAATTTGTCCAAAACGTACTTGCAAAATACTTTCAACCATAGCGCGACGTTCTCTTTGTATCCCTCTATCAATTCCTATTAATTCTCCTTCTTGTCGCCCTTCTTGTCGTCCTTGTTGCCTTTGTTCTTCTTTGAGTTCTTCTAATAATTGTTGATACATTTCTGATAATTTCATAATCAACTCCTGATCATCTTGATCAATATCTTTTTCTTTTTGTTGACGTGCTGATAACATCGCAATTAGGTCATGTACTAATTTTATAACATTCTCCAAGAATGGATTATTATTAGCTAGTGCTTCTAATTCTTCCACTGCTTGTCTTTGTACCTTCCCTCTACCTAATACCCTCAAAAACAGTGTTTCTGGTGTACTTGGTAATTGATGTATGACCACAACGCCAGTTTTTAACACTTTCCCCAGGAAATAAACTCCTTGACCCCATGTTTCTATATCTACAGTAGCATTACAACCTGCTAGAATGTCTTCTGATGCAGTCGGAGTGAATATCCATAAATGCGGTAGTTCGGTTTCATTAATTCGCGTATCGTTGCGTTTATATTTTCTTTCTGTTTCTGCATGGATGTCAAATAGTTTACCCATGCAACTACGAATTTCACTTTTGCTGACTGCATTACGGAATGGTTCAAATATTACTGAGGCTGCATAAGTCCCCATTTTTCCTAACAGTCCTAATTCTTCTATATTTTCAGGAGATGTAGGAGTAAAAAATACGTCAATTTGTCTCACTTCTGAAGTGATATCCTTACTCATCTCTACTTGGCCGTAAGGTGTGAAGAGTTCTGTCAGATATTGTTTAGAAAATTGGTCATGGATAAAGCGTGTCATTTTTCCTCAATTTACAAAGATTGTGGCAAATTATAGCCATAACATAAGGTGTCAATTCTAGAGTATCTTTTTTTGACCCTTAAATCCCCCCAATCTGAGGGACTTTGAAAATTCTTTTCCCCTCATAATCGAGAATTAGGTATGGAGTGGAACTTTTGCAGGAAGTCTAAGAAATATCTCTAAAAGGGTAAGATTTTCAGATATCCTCATCCTCATAAACTCCTATTTTTGAGAACGACTATTCATGTGGATGCGATCGCTCAATTGGCGTATAGTTTGAATTAAAGTCTTGTCTGTCTCTAGCAATTGGGTAATCTTCTCGCAAGAATACATCACCGTTGTATGGTCTTTACCACCAAACTCCTCACCAATTCTCGGTAAACTCAAGCCTGTATGTTGTCGCATTAAATACATTCCTATCTGCCTAGCCCAACTAATTTCTCGTTTGCGGGAATTACTTTTTAAGTCTTCAATGGAAATATCAAAAGTCTCCCCTATCACTTTTAAAATTACCTCTGGTGTCACTTCTAGCTTTTGATTAGAAGCTCCTAAAACTGGGGTAATATTTTCCACAGTCATAGCTAAACCCCAAATAGAAATATAAGCTAAAGCTCGAATTAAAGCCCCTTCCAACTCCCGAATATTAGAAGTATAATTACAAGCAATATATTCAACTACATCTCTAGGTAAACGAATATTTTCATACTCAGCTTTTTTTTGTAAAATTGCCATTCTGGTTTCTAAATCAGGGGATTGAATATCTGCAATCAACCCCATCGAAAACCGTGAACACAGCCGTTCTTGCAAACTAGGAATCTGATTAGGAGGACGGTCAGAAGCAATGACAACTTGTTTGCCAGACTCATGTAAAGTATTAAAAGTATGAAAAAACTCTTCTTGAGTATATTCCTTCCCTTCCAAAAACTGAATATCATCAACTAACAAAACATCAGCAGCCCGATAATGCTCCCGAAAACTTTGCATACTATCATTACGAATAGCAGTAATTAAATCATTAGTAAACTGCTCAGTCGAAACATAAAATATTTTAGAATTAGGATAAATTTCCCAACGATAATTACCAATAGCTTGCATTAAATGAGTTTTACCTAAACCCACACCACCGCATAAAAATAAAGGATTAAATTCCCTGCCTGGATATTCTGCCACTGCCAAAGAAGCCGCATGAGCCATCCGATTATTAGCACCAACCACAAACCTTGAAAAAACGTACTTGGGATTTAATTCTGTAGTTTTTTGTTGATTTTTGGATACATTGGGGAAAATAGGATTAACTGCTGGCAATTCCCAAGCAACTTCTTGTTTACCCAATGGAGAAACTTCATCACCTTGAGCAACAGTAATGTAAATTTCTACTGGATAACCCAAAATATCTTGCACAACATGAGCGATCGTATTGATGTAATATTTCTGGAGCCAATTGCGAGCAAAAGGGTTAGGAGTCCGAATGACCAAGCAATTATTTTCTAATTGCTCTGCACTAGCAGTTTTAATCCAAGTTTCAAAGGTGGGACGGGATAGCTCTAGCTGTAAGCGCTCTAGCACCTGACTCCACAGACTGTCAATGGGAATTTCCATCATCTACCACCTTTGCTGCTAATTGCCACAATAGAAGATATGAGCCAGCAATAATTTAACTTTAAACTGTAATTAATCTGGCATAAACCAGGTAGCCAATATCCTATCACCCAGTGACTAACACGGAGAGAAAAGTACACATGACGACAAATAATCATAAACTAGTGCAACAAAGAAGAGGGTGGATGCTAATCACTGGATTAGCCGCAGTGCTGCTGAGTAGCTGTTCTAGCCTCAATAGTAAGACCTTAGAGGCTGAACAAAGTATTACTCAAGCCCAAAATACCACCACACCGACTTCGGTATTTGCACCCCCTCCTATCATCGCTGCCACAGGTGATCCTAATTTTGTAGTTGGAGTAGTACAAAAGGTAGGAGGTGCAGTTGTTCGTATTGATTCTGCTAGAACTGTTACATCTCAAGCACCAGATCAATTTTCAGATCCATTTTTTCGTAGGTTTGACAGAGTACCACAGGAAAGACAAAGGGTAGAAAGGGGTAGTGGTTCTGGATTTATTATTAATTCTGCCGGTCAAATTTTGACTAATGCTCACGTAGTTGATGGTGCTGACCAAGTTACAGTTACACTCAAAGACGGTCGGACTTTTGACGGTAAAGTATTGGGAGAAGACCAAGTTACAGATGTGGCAGTCATCAAAATTGAAGCCAATAATCTACCTACCTTAGCTTTAGGCAATTCCAATGTGTTGCAACCAGGAGAAGCAGTCATTGCCATTGGTAATCCTTTAGGTTTAAATAATACGGTCACATCTGGAATTATCAGTGCTACAGAACGTTCTAGTAGTGCTATTGGTGCTAGTGATAAGCGTGTGGATTATTTACAAACAGATGCAGCAATTAACCCTGGTAACTCTGGCGGACCATTGCTAAATGCTCGTGGTGAAGTGATAGGAATGAACACAGCAATTATCCAAGGCGCTCAAGGTTTAGGATTTGCAATTCCTATTAATACTGTGCAGAAAATTTCCCAAGAATTAATTGCTACAGGTAAAGTAGATCATCCATATTTAGGCGTGGAAATGATAACGCTAACACCAGAAATCAAAGAAAGAATTCTTAGTAGATCTCGCGGACGAGTAAATTTAGTTGCCGAGCAAGGAGTTTTATTAGTTAGGATAGTTTCTAACTCGCCAGCTGCAATTGCTGGATTCAAACCAGGGGATGTAATCAAAACTATTAACAATCAACCTGTGAATAAAGTGGAGGAAGTCCAAAAGCTTGTAGAAAATACCAAAATTGGTAATCCTCTCCAAATTCAAGTAGAACGTGATGGAAAAGTGGCTCAATTAATAGTTAAGCCTGCGCCTTTACCAGCGCGTTCTGAAAACTAATTGTTTATTTATTTTTCTGCATTTACCATTACCTAAATAATTTTTTCTTCCATGATTGAGACAGTACCAATTATTCAATTAGGCAATCCGATATTACGCCAAAAATCAGCTTGGGTGGAAAATATTCACAGTGAGCATATCCAAAAACTCATTGATGATTTAATAGCTACTGTTTCTCAGGCGAATGGTGTGGGAATTGCCGCACCCCAAGTAGCAGAATCTCATCGTTTATTTATTGTTGCTTCTCGTCCCAATTCCAGATATCCTGATGCCCCAGAAATGGAACCAACGGCGATGATTAATCCAAAAATTATTGCTTGTTCAACTGAGGTTGTTAAAGGTTGGGAAGGTTGTTTAAGTGTTCCGGGAATTAGAGGTTTAGTTCCTAGATATAGGACAATTGAAATTGAATATACTGACCGCTATGGTCAAATTAAAAAGCAAGAGTTATCAGATTTTATTGCTCGTATTTTTCAACATGAGTATGATCATCTTGAAGGGAAAGTATTTTTAGATAGGGTAGAATCTACTTATGAATTAATGACAGAAGCTGAATTCCAAAAGCGGATATAGGACTAATAACGTAAGTTGCTAGTTAGAGAAACTGTCTGAATCAGGATTTCCAGGATTTAAGGATTTTCAGGATGAAGTCTGGGATTTGATCACCTTTTTCCCAATTACCCATTACCAATTACCAATTACCAACCTCAACTAGATAACTAGCAACTTGGGTTAATACAGCTTGGGATAATTCGTAATTATTAAAACACCCCACCCCCAACCCCGCAAGCGAGGAGGGGACTATGATGTATTTCATGCAAGTGCATACCGCTATATCCTTAAATCCTGGAAATCCTGATTCTGACAGTTATACTATAATATGGACAAAAATGATACTTTAAAACATATCACAGATGGAACCATTAACTACTGGTGCTGTTGCTCTTGCAACTGTACTGGCTACCAAAGCACTAGAAAAAATTGGCGAAAACATCGGAGATGGTTTATCAAACAAGACTAAGCAGTTTTTGGAATCGTTGAAAAAACAATCTTCTGCAACAGTCACCGCTATTGAAAAAGCACCACAACAACCCCTCGATTATGGCAAGGCTGTACTGGAAATAGAAGCCGCAGCTAAAACAGACCCTCACGTTAATCAGTCTATCCAGGAATTAGCCCAGTTAACAGAAACTAACCCACCGGCGAATTTAGCGGAAATTCTCAAAGAGATTCAAGCAGCTTTTGCAAACTCTCAACACCCCCAGGCGACAATTTTTAATCAAAACATCCAAAAAGCTATCAACGCCGCGCAAAATCAAAATATTGACCAAAGAGGAAGTACGTTTAATATTTGACAGCACTCGTCTGACGGGGAACGGACAAAGTTAACCCCCACTAAACATATACCCTATCGTGGTTCTAGGCATTTTGTTGGACGAGAAACAGAACTGACAACTATCCATGAAGATTTGCGACGGGGAAATTATGTAGCGATAACTGGAATGGGTGGTTTGGGTAAAACGGAATTAGCCACCCAATATGCAACACAATATCAAGATGAGTATGGGGGCATAATTTGGTTTAATGCTAGAGAAAGCAGACTCGCAGCGGAAGTATTGGAGTTTTTTAGCTTACAGTTGGGTTTAGAAATTCCCCAAGAACGAGGAGGACAACTGCTAAATTTACAAGAACAGGTGGCTTGGTGTTGGTTGCAATATCCACAGACAGATTTACCTGTTTTAATTGTTGTTGATGATTTAACTGATTTAGCACATCTGCGAGAAATTGTCCCCAGTCTGCCACGGTTTCGGGTGTTGATAACAACTCGGCTGCAAAATTTAGATCCTAATTTTATTCAACAACTACTTTTAGATGTTCTCTCACCAGAAAAAGCATTAGAACTTTTACAAAAGCAACTGGGGGAAAAAGATAAACGAGTTTTCAAAGAACCAGAAGCTGTAACTGCAATATGTAAATCTTTAGAATATTTGCCTTTGGGGATGATTTTAGTTGGTGGTTATTTATTAAATGACCCTGGACTGTCTCTAACTGAGATGTTGGCACGGTTGCAAAAAGGTAAGTTAGCAGAAGCAGCTTTACAAGAACGGGAAACTATCAATAAAACTCAACTGGGAGTTAAAGCCGCATTTAATTTAACTTGGGAAACACTAGATAATCAAGCTCAACAACTGGGCGCATTTTTAAGTTTATTTTCTCCTCAGTTGATTGTTTGGGATTTGGTAGTTGAGATAGTTAAGTTTGAAGTAGAAAATGAAGAGAAACAACTAATTTGGACAGACGAAGAATTAAAAGCAGCAAAATTGCAACTTTATCAACGCAACTTATTACAACTGGCAGAATCACCAGAAGAAGCTTATAAAATACATAATTTGGTGAGGTGGTTTTTGCAAGAACAGTTAGCCGAATACAGAGAAATGCAGCCAGTTTTAGAAAGAACTTTTATTAATCCGATGATAGCCCTTGCTCAAGCACTTTCTCAGTCACCCACCTCTGAAGATATTGGAAATTTTCAGTTTATTGTTTCTCATTGGGAAGCTTTGGGACAACGTTTAATAGATAATATAAAGGAAAAAACAGAAATAGAGGCCAATTTACCTGTATCCATCCTTACAGATGAGTTTATCTGGGTTTTTGTGGGGCTGGGCATATTTTACGAAAGAAAGGCATTATATCAATTAGCAGAACCTTGGCGGAAGGGATGCGTAAAAGTTTACAAGGCGTTGTTTACAGGCAACCATCCTGATATTGCTGCAAGTTTGAACAATTTAGCATATCTATACGATAGCCAAGGGCGGTATGGTGAAGCCAAACCTCTCTATATTGATGCTTTGCGAATGTATAAGCGACTATTTACAGGCGACCATGCTGATGTTGCTTCTAGTTTGAGCAATTTAGGCGTACTTTACCATAAGCAAGGGAAGTACAGTGAAGCCGAATCTCTCTACATTAAAGCTTTAGAGATGAGAAAGCGGCTATTTACAGGTGACTATCCTGATATTGCTAATAGCTTGAATAATTTAGCCTTACTCTACAAAAGTCAAGGGAAGTACATTGAAGCCAAACTTCTCTACCTTGAGGCTTTAGAGATGAGAAAGCGGCTATTTACAGGCGACCATCCTGATGTTGCACAAAGCTTGAACAATTTAGCAGTATTCTACCATGAACAAATGTGGTACAGTACAGCCGAACCTCTATACATTAAAGCTTTAGAGATGAGAAAGCGGCTATTTATAGGCGACCATCCTGATGTTGCTAATAGCTTGAATAATTTAGCTGACCTCCACAAAAGTCAAGAGAATTACAGTGAAGCCAAACTTCTCTTCCTTGATGCTTTAGTTATGTTGGAACGGGTGTTAGGAGTTAATCATCCCCATACAATAACCGTTCGAGAAAATTTACAACTTTTGCAACAGCAACTCACACCTCGTTCTGCTCCTAAAACTCTGTTACGTGATCCATTAGCTATATTAGCTTTACCGTTCTATCGTTTGTGGTTATTGATTAAACGTATTGTGATCTTTTGCTTGCGTTTGTTCCGACATTAACAATAGCTTGCTCAACTTTGATAAAGTATCGCCATACAATCTTATTGTATTGGACTACAAAGCTAAGTTAGCGGTTAACAGAGTTAATGTAGTTGCGGCTTTTTCAATAAGCTTAGTGGAGAATCTCGTAGTTTGTTGAATTTTGACGGATAAAGAGGAATGAACCGCAAAGACGCAAAGAGCGCGAAGGAAGAAGGAAGAAGGTTTAATAGTCGAACAAAGTATGATGGGGTTAATGGATAAGGAAGCATCACCTGCAATGTTTTTGTCATAGAAATTATGAAAAAGCTAATTAATCAAGCCGATGACTTTGTTAGAGAAAGTTTAGCAGGAATGGCTGCTGCTCATGGCGATTTAATTAAGGTCAATTATGAGCCGACTTTTGTTTATCGAACCGATGCACCTATACAGGGAAAGGTAGCAATTATTTCTGGGGGTGGTAGTGGTCATGAACCTATGCACGCTGGCTTTGTCGGTATGGGAATGCTTGATGCGGCTTGTCCTGGGGAAGTTTTCACCTCACCAACTCCTGACCAAATGTTAGCAGCAGCGCAACAAGTAGATGGTGGTGCGGGTATTATTTATATCGTTAAAAATTATAGCGGTGATTTGATGAATTTTGAAATGGCGACGGAGTTAGCCAGAAGTGAAGGCATCCGCACGCTCAATATTATCATTGATGATGATGTGGCGGTGAAAGATAGTCTGTATACCCAAGGGAGAAGAGGTGTAGGTGTAACAGTGCTGGCGGAAAAAATTTGTGGTGCAGCAGCGGCAGCAGGTTATGATTTGCAGCAGGTAGCAGATTTGTGCAGAAAGGTAAATCTGCATGGACGTAGTGTAGGAGTTGCGCTCAGTTCTTGTACAGTTCCAGCTAGGGGAACACCGACTTTTGCTTTGGGGGATAACGAGATAGAATTAGGGATTGGCATTCATGGAGAACCGGGAATAGCCAGGGTTTCTATGCAATCAGCAGATGAGATTACAGAGATTTTAGTGCGATCGCTCATTGATGATCTTCCCTATAATCGCACAGTTAGGGAGTGGAATGAAGCCACAGAGGGATGGGTAGATGTGGAACTGTTAAATAAACCCCTGCAAAAAGGCGATCGCATTCTGGCTTTTGTTAATAGTATGGGTGGGACTCCCATTTCTGAACTCTATCTCGTCTATCGCAAACTAGCAGAAATCTGTGCCAGGGAAGGATTGCAAATCGTGCGAAATCTAATTGGCCCCTACATTACATCATTAGAAATGCAAGGTTGCTCCATTACTCTGCTAAAATTAGACGACGAAATGCTCAAGTTATGGGATGCACCAGTCAAAACAGCAAGTTTACGCTGGGGAGTGTGAGATGGTTACTCAGGTGCAGATTGTCGAATGGTTACACGTATTTTCTTCTGTGATTGAGCATCATAAGGAAGATTTGACGGAATTAGATGCGGCTATTGGTGATGCTGATCATGGTATCAATATGGATCGTGGGTTTAAAAAGGTCAACAGTATTTTACCGAGTATTGCCGGCAAGGACATCAGCAGCATTTTCAAAAACGTCGGTATGACTTTAATTTCCAGTATTGGCGGTGCGAGTGGACCTCTGTATGGAACTTGGTTTTTAAAAGCTAGTTCGGCTACTGCTGGGAAACAAGAATTATCTCAAGACGATGTCTTAAAGTTACTTCAATCTGGTTTAGATGGAGTGCTGGAACGGGGGAAGGCGCAGTTGGGAGATAAGACAATGGTGGATGTACTTTCCCCGGCTGTAGTGGCTTTTGAGCAAGCTGTGGGTGAAGGGATGATGGGGACTGTGGCAGCCTTGGAAGTGGCTGTTTCGGCTGCGGAACAAGGGTTAAAGGCAACTATACCCATGTTAGCAAAGAAAGGTAGAGCGAGTTATTTGGGCGATCGCAGTATAGGACATCAAGATCCCGGTGGAACTTCTGCTTATTGGATGTTGCGGAGTTTGTTGGAAGTACTAAAAGGCTCTAATGCAATTCGTAATTCGTAATTATTTATTTTCTTCTTTGTTTCCCTGTCAACTCCAATAACTTAACACTGGCGTAAAGTGCATCAATATGAGGCGTGGGTGTTTGCGTAAGTTTACTTAATTCTACCACTGCACCTGCGATCGCTTCTATTTCTGTTGGTCGTCCGGCTTCAATATCTTGTAACATTGATGTTTTATGAGCGCCAACTTTTTCTGCACCATTAATCCGCTGTTCTAAACTAATGCCAAATTTAATACCTAAGTTTTCGGCGATAGTTTGTGCTTCTAACATCATTTGTCTTGCTAGTTCTCGGCTGGGAGGGTATTGAGCAATGGCTTCTAGGGTTGCACCAGTTAAGGAACTAATGGGATTAAATGCGATATTTCCCCATAATTTCACCCATATTTCTGTTCTAATTTGATTCCGTACAGGAGCTTTAAATCCTGCTTTTTTTAAGGCTTGGGCTAATAATTGGATACGTTCAGTTTTAGAACCGTCGATTTCTCCGAGTGTAAATCTTTCCCCTTCCAGATGCTGAATTACTCCCGGTGCTACTATTTCCGCAGCAGGATAGACAACACAGCCAATCACCCTGTCAATATCAATGTTGTTTTCAATAATACCATCTGAATCAAGAGAATTTAAACGTGTTCCTTCATATTCCCCACCATGTTTGCGGAAATACCACCAAGGAATACCATTTTGAGCAGTGACTACCATTGTTTGCTCATGACAGAGTTGAGGAAGAAAAGGTGCGATCGCACTCACACTATTAGATTTTACTGCTAAAATCACTACATCTTGAGGTTCAATTGCTGTAAAATCACTAGTAGCTAAAACCGGGTTAGCAACTTGGCTAGAACCATCAGCTAATATGATTTTTAGTCCATTTTTTTGAATTGCTTCTAAATGGGAACCGCGAGCAATTAAAGTTACCTCTTCACCACTTAAAATTAACTTAGCACCCAGATAACCACCAATCGCACCAGCACCAACAATACAGATTTTCATAACAGCTATTACTAAAATTATGCAAAAATTGAAAATGTCTGAATCAAGATTTTCAGGATTAAAGGATTTACAAGATGTTTATTTACATTTGTTGTGTGAAAACTAATTAAAAAAACATAAGAATTCAGGAGTCAGAATGCTTATAGAATAAGGAATAGAAAGAAGTGATACTTGCTCAAAATCATCAAAATTGACTCGAAAAGCCTTTATTTTCTTAACTTGGAGTATTCTCTAGCCTGGATACTTACAGAAAAACAAATAATTACAATCCTGATTCAGACAAATAAAGAAATAATCACCATCCTGTAAATCTTTAAATCCTGAAAATCCTGATTCAGACAGATATTTATTTTATCCAATATCCAACAATTTCGCAAAATCATCAAAATTGACTCGAAAAGCCTTTATTTTCCTGACTTGGAGTATTCTCTAGCCTGAATACTTACAGAAAAACAAATAATCACAATCCTGTAAATCTTTAAATCCTGAAAATCCTGATTCAGACAAATATTTATGTTATCCAATATCCAACAATTTCGCCATTGCTAAACGTTGTAACTTACCCGTAGCACCACGAGGTAAAGCTTCTAAAATGTGAATTTGTTTAGGTACTTTAAAATCTGCTAATGTATTTGAGCAATATTGCTGAAGTTCTTTTTCACTAACTTCTAATTTCAGCACCACAGCAGCGTGAATTTCTTCACCTAGATTTTTGTGAGGTACAGCAAAAGCTAAAGCTTCCGCAACCGCAGGATGACGTAATAAAACATTATCTACTTCTAAAGGTGAAATTTTTTCCCCACCCCGGTTAATTAATTCCTTAATTCTCCCAGTTAAATGCAGATATCCATCAGCATCTATTATCCCTTGATCTCCGGTGCGAAACCAACCATTTATAAAAGCAGTCGCGTTAGCATCTGGGTTATTTTCATAACCATCAATCACATTTGCACCCTTTACTACCACTTCACCCAAACTACCTTGAGTTAACAAATTACCTTCATCATCCATAATTCCCACATCTACATTAAAACCATAACCCACAGTTCCTGGTTTACGAATTTTTGGTGGTAAGGGGTTGGTTGACATTAAGTGGGCTGCTTCCGTCATACTGTAAGATTCTAAAACGGGAGAATTTAAGGTTTTCTCCATTTGTTCGATGATAACTGGCGCTAAAGATGCACTACTAGAACGAATGAAGCGGAAGGGGTTATTTTTAACAATTTCTTGATTACGAATTGCCCGTGCTAGAATTGTTTGATGCATGGTAGGCGCGGCTGAATACCAAGTAGGTTTGTAAGTTTCTACGAGTTTCCAAAATTCCAACGCATTAAAACCATTGGGACAAATTAAAGTCCCTCCTGATGCAAGAGTTGCTAATAAACATCCTACCAATCCATGAATATGGAAAAGTGGCATTAGACAAAGTGTAATATCAGCAGATGTGAGTGAATAAGCAGCGATGATATTATTAGCGGAAGCGATTAAGTTACGATGACGAATGGGTACACGTTTAGGACGACTGGTAGTACCACTAGTATGTAAAATCATCGCCACATCATCAGCGTTGGGTGATTCAGAATTGATGGTTGCTGTTGATATCGGTTTAGCTAATTCAAAGTTTAAAGTTCCATTTTTATTGATTTTAGCATTAATTAACATCATATCTTGTGTAACACCTTTAATAGCTGCTTCAGGAGTTTCCGATAATGTAATTAGCGCTTTAGCTTGAGTATCTTCGTAATAAAAAGCAAATTCGTCTTGTTTATATTTAGGATTTAATGGTGCAGCCGTCCCACATAATGCAGATGCTAAAAAGGTAATAGCCATTGGGACACCATTAGTCATGGCGATGGCGATACGATCTCCTTTTTTTAAACCAAAGCTATGCAGTTGAGATGTTAACTCAGTTATATTTTCACGTAACTGCTGATAAGTAATTATAGAACCATCAGGAGTGATTAAAGCTGAATGATTGTTTGTTCCTGTTAAAAGATCAAATAAATTCATTGTTGATTCCTTATTACGTTATTGACAAAATTACTTTTTTCTAGGACTTACGCACTGTAAAAACTTCATGATATGTATGAACGAAATTACTTAGTTTCAGGTTTTTGAAATAGCCTATTAGTGCGGTGCGTCAGATAGAGAAAATCTGGTGTGTACTAAATTAGCGGGTCTGACGCACCCTACAAGAGATAAAATCCATAATCCATATTTAATAGATTTTGTCAATGTGTAAGTCCTATTTTCTTAATTTTCCTCTGTCACCTGTTCTTGACATTTTAAAGCCAAAGCAATAGTTTTATTCTATAGGTAGGGGTTGAGTAAGTATTTATCTGTTTTATGATTCCTATAATGGGAATTAGTCTTCGGAAATAATTAATATAGCTAAATCAATAGGATTTTTTATGAACACATCCACATCCTTAAAACAGTTAAAGGCAGAATTGATTACGCCGGAAAATTTTCAGCGTTATGGACAGGTGATATTTTCTAGTGGAGACGGAAAAGCTTTTGATGCTGAAGATGCACATTTAAATTTACAAAATGGCATTCCTCGCTTTTATATTATGCGATTGCAGAAAAATGGGAATAAGTTCCATAAAATTACTCGACATATTCAATGTACTCAATGTTTGGGTTCTTTGGCAGGGAAAGATTGGTTGATGGCAGTTTGTCCACCTGATAATGCAATTAATGAACCTGTGTTAGCTGAACTTGCTGCTTTCCGTATTCCGGGAAATTGTTTTATTAAATTAGAAGTGGGAACTTGGCACGCGGGACCGTATTTTGACCATGAGTTTGTCGATTTTTATAATTTGGAATTAAGTGATACAAATGTGGTGGATCATTTCACTCATGATTTTCTCAAAAGTCATCAATTAAAGTTTGAAATGATTTACAGCAGAATTCAGGAGTCAGGAGTCAGGAGTCAGGAGTAAAACTGCCTTGGTGTCTAGGTTTCAATTTAGATTCTGTACCTCATTGATCTGCAATCTGCTGTATTAGGAAGAAGATGATAGCAAAAATATATAGATAGCGTTTCTTTGGTTAAGTTGAGTTACAAGAACCCCACCCCCAACCCCCTCCCCGAAACAGCGGGGAGGGGACTATGATGTCTCTCCCTCATCTCCCTCATCACCTCTCTCACCTTTTATTGACAAACTTCGGCTAAGGTGTTGGTAAAGTTGGGATAGGAAATAGCAGCGGCTTCTGCACGGTGAATGGTGGTTGTACCGGTGGCGTTGAGAGCTGCGATCGCTAAACTCATTGCTATACGATGGTCTGTATGGCTGTCTACGTCGGTTCCTACTAGGGGAGTACCACCAATAATTTCCATGCCATCGGCTAATTCGGTGATTTTAGCGCCCATTTGATTGAGTTGTTGCGCCATCACGGTAATGCGATCGCTCTCTTTCACTCTCAACTCGGCTGCATCCCTAATAATAGTAGTACCTTCAGCGAATACCGCCGCTACTGCCAAAATGGGAATTTCATCAATTAATCTCGGTATAATATCTCCAGCAATGGTGCAGCTTTTTAACCGACTCGAACGCACCCGCAAATCAGCAACTGGTTCCCCAGCGACTTCCCGCTGATTTTCTAGCTGGATATCTGCTCCCATCATGGCTAAAGCTTCTAAAATCCCCGTGCGCGTTGGGTTCACACCGACATTTTCCACCAGCAAATCTGAACCAGGAACAATAGATCCTGCAACTAACCAAAAGGCTGCTGAACTAATATCACCGGGAACAACCACTTTTTGACCGTATAACTTAGCATTACCCATCACAGTCACACTATGGGTTTCCGGGTCTATACTCAATTCTGCCCCAAAAGCCCTTAACATTCGCTCACTGTGATCCCGTGATAAAGCGGGTTCGGTGACGGTAGTTTTCCCTTCGGTGTTTAAACCCGCTAAAAGAATACAGGATTTAACTTGAGCCGAAGCAATGGGAGAATGATAATGAATGGGTTTGAGGGCTTGTCCTTGAATCGCTAAAGGTGCTAAAGAGTTACCTTTACGTCCCCAGATTTGTGCAGCCATTTGTTGTAAAGGTTTGACAACACGGGACATGGGACGCGATCGCAAGGAATCATCACCTGTAACCGTAAAAAACCGCCCTGGATGGGAAGCTAACAGCCCTAACATCAATCTGATGGTTGTCCCAGAGTTACCCGCATTCAACACATCCACAGGTTCTTGAAAATTGCCCAAACCAATTCCTTTTACCCGGACAAACTCTGTATTTAATTCCGAAATTTCTGCACCTAGCAATCGAAAACAGCTAGCAGTGCTACGGGGGTCTTCTCCCAACAGGAGTCCTTCAATCTGAGTTTCACCTTCTGCGATCGCACCCAACATGAGTGCGCGGTGGGAAATGGACTTATCCCCAGGAACCCGAATACTACCCTGGAGGGAGAGCATTGCAGGGGAACGCTGAATAATTAACTTATGAGCAGCGTTTTCTTGAATTTCTACGGTTATAACAGCAGCCGACATTAGGATACACTGGCTTTTGAATAGACTAGAAGCTTTTGGGTGACTTGATCTGCTGCCACTTGTAACTTCCTCCCTAGTATCCTACCGCTTTTTGTTGTTCTCAACTTATTTCAAGTCAGTATCCACTCAAATAAGCATCATTTTTCTTTTTTAGCTCTCAATTCTGCCTTTCTACATCTGATTTTATTTAATTGCTTCTAGCACTTATCGCTCCCATGCTTACTCATCACCGCAAACCCGTGTGCTTATCAATTATTTCCACTGACTTGCCAGTCTGGTCTGTGGTTGAAACTGCCGGGACATTGTATCAAAAAGATACTGACCGATTTCATTTACTATTGACTGCACCACCCTTAATTAGCTGTGAAGTAGGAAGTTTTACCAATCCAGAAGAGAACTTTCCTAAAAGCATAAACAATGCTGATCTTCCCAGCAGTCCCAGAATTTTGTGGTTGGAAATATCACCCTATCGCGTCATCATGACTATGCAAGGTAATAGTCAAGTGAGTTACCGTCATTTTTGGGAACAGGGCGTTTATGGCGTTAGTCGTTATTGGTTGCCTGCTGAGTCATTACAACCACACAAGCCACTTCGCTTACGTAATTTTACTAGAAAGTTGCACCTCAATGGCAAAACTTTACCAGAGCATTTGCGGCTAGAGTATGAATTATGGTCAGAAAAAGTCCAACTGGGAAGCTACATCCTCAATTTGGAAATCCACCACTAAAAAAAGTAATGAGTGCTGAGTACCGAGTAATGAGTAGAAATCCAACAAAACAACGGCCACACCAAACACCCAACACTCAGCACTCAGTACTTACTTCCATTTAATATTGCAACCCACACTAGGTTGTTGTTCACTTATAACTGGTTGATCAGCCAAAACTGCTTCAATAGCTGCTCGTAAATCTGCACCTGTTACAGGTTTATTGTTACTGGGACGACTATCATCTAATTGTCCCCGATAAACTAGTTTATTTTCACTATCAAATAGAAAAAAATCAGGTGTACAAGCTGCTGTATAAGCTTTTGCTGTTGCTTGGTTTTCATCGTAGCAGAATGGAAACTTAAATTCCAGTTCGGTTGCCATTTCTTTCAATGATTCGGGTGCATCATTGGGATAGTTTTGAGCATCATTGGCACTAATAGCAACAATACCTAAGTTACTGTTCAAATAATCTTTTCCTAATTGCGCCAACTCTTGTTGTATATGCTTTACGAATGGACAATGCCGACAAATAAACATGACTAGCAATGCTTTTTTGTTAGCAAAAGTAGCAAGTGAAATTATCTCTCCAGATACTACTTCTGATAGATGAAAATCTGGGGCTTTAGTGCCTAGTTGTAACATTGATGAAGCAGTTAAAACCATAGATCCCCCTTGACTGAATGTTTACAACATAGCATTAAATTTTCCCGAAAATTCCCAAAATTAAAGACGGAAATTTTCCCGTCTCTCTTGATTTATAAGTTGTTATGTAAGCAAATTTTAACTTATTTTTATAGGCTGGACAAAAGACCGAAAACACCGTGTCCTGTGAATACTTCTAATGCTATTAGAGATATAAAACCAATCATTGCTAACCGACCATTAAGTAATTCTGCGTAGGTAGTAAATCCTGTTCTATTACCCTGAGCGTCTATATATACCTTTGGTTCAACTGCAAAGTTATTCATTTTGCCTTGGTCGTCTTTAATAGAGCCGCTTTTACGCATTAGTTTATTTTCCTAATTTTCTTTAATGTAAATAAATATAACAGTAAAATTAATATTTGTAAAGTATTTTCATCTGAGAGAGATAATCTAGATTCTCAGGATGATGCGATCGCGTCCCTGGTTTTTAGCTTCATAAAGTGCCTGATCTGCGGTGATCACTATTTCTTCAGGTCGATTTTCCGCTATGGGAATACAGGTAGCAATGCCAATGCTTAAGGTTACATGGTCACATACCCGCGAACGTGGATGGGGAATATTGACTTGGTGGATGTGTTCCCGAATCGAGTTAGCAATATGAAATGCTCCCTCAGAAGTAGTTTCGGGGAGAAGAATTGCAAACTCTTCCCCACCATATCGAGCTACTAAATCATTGGGACGCTGAACATTAATCTTCAGTATCTGCGCGATTTGAATTAAACAAGTGTCTCCCATTGGATGTCCATAGGCATCGTTATAAGCTTTAAAGTCATCAGCATCACATATAAGTAGCGAAAGTGGCTGTTGAGTGCGAATACATCGTTGCCATTCTTTAAATAATACTTCATCAAAATGACGGCGGTTGGCAATTTGTGTTAATCCATCTAAACGAACTTGTTGTTGGAGTTGGAGTTCTAGCTGTTTGCGATCGCTAATTTCCATAACTACAACTCCCACCGCAAAAGGAATATTGTCTGCATCCAGGATGGGGAAATATGAAGCTAACCAAGTTCTAGACATACCTACTTGGTTATGAAATTTAAAAGTTATTTCTTGATTTCGCAAAGGTTTTCCCGTTGCGATCACCTGCTGACAAATAGATTCTATCTCTGGAGATAGCTGCGGTAATATTTCTTGAATTTTCTTACCCAGGTGATCAGCAACCGATATCCCGTTAATTTCTGCGATTATTTCATTAACTCGAATATACCTAAGTTCGTGATCTAAAATACACATCCCAATTGAGGCAGATGAGAAAAAGCCATTAAGTTGGGACTCACTCTGTTGCAATGCGGCTGTTCGCTCTTTTATTTTTATTTCTTGTGTAGCTAAAGTCTGGTTCAGAGATGACTCAGCAACTTGTCGTTCATCAATCACGGCTGAAAGTACAAGTGCGGTAATTGAAAAGACACCTGTGAAGGATTGTAAAAGCATAAACGATTGATAGGGTTCGTCTTTCACAAACGGGCCGTACCCTTGTGACGTAGCAAAAATAGCGATCGCAGAAACCAAAGTCACAAAAATACTAGAAACAAAATTACCAAGACGAAAAACAGACCATATCAAAATAGGGAGCAAAGTGTATTCCAAATTATATCCGCCCATAAATGTGAGCCAGTTTACACATAGAATAATGCTCAATACAACTAGTGTCTCCCCTCTACGGTAGTAATATTCTTTTTTATGCAAATAGGTTTTCCATAAGAGTAACGATGGCGTGAATATCAGGTGAGCTAACGCACTTGCTAACCACCATATTAGCCAGCAAATACCATAACTATTCCAAGGAATCGTTCCCATCAAACATGATGCTGTAATTCCCATAGTCGCTGATATAATTGGTGAAGCAACAGCACCCAAAATAAATACAAAGATTGCATTGACCTGATTAAATATATTTCCATGAGGAGCAAACTTTTTAATTATATAAGTAGCGGCTAAAGGTTGTAGACAATTCCCACAAGCACAGATAACATTCAGTAAAATAAAATTTAAAATTGATAAAGGTGGCGTTAAACTCAATAAGTTTTTAGAAAGACCAAGTATAGAACCCAAAATAATTCCTGGAAATACCCGCTTACCTAATAAAAATACTGCTGCTAATGTCATTGCTGAAGGAAACCAAACAGACGCAACTTTTCCTGGCAAAGAAGTAAATTCCAAGCTAATTAGAACACAAATACTGTAGGCTATTGCTATTAATAAGTTGAGAATAATCAGCTTCTTATCTGTATATTTAAATAACCAATTTGTTCTTTTGATTTGCCACATAGTTTTAATTCATTAAAATTCATGACATTTCCGAAAAATTGCTCTATTAATATAACTTGAAATTAGTTTACATTAATGCGGATTATAACATATTCAAATCTTTATCTATCTGTAGAAAAATCTTTATTTTTTGACATTCCAGGTTATCTATTGTTTTTCCTGACAAATTTAAGATTTGTAAAAATAAAAATATATTGTCCTATGCTCCTTGCTACGATAGTAAAATTTGACTTTTAGCCAATTATGAAAGGAACAGGTCAAGTAACTGAATTTCGTTACACAGCACAGCACAAACCGAATCAGTTAATTTACGGAAACGGGCAAACGGCAGTGATTACAGGGTGGACAGTCAAGCAAGCGATCGCTAAACACCTGCAACCGTCAGATTATGCTGTAATTGGGCAGTTGTATTCGCCCACCAGAGGCATAAACCTACTAATTCGTAACTTATTATTGAATCCTCATGTTCGTTATTTGGTTGTCCTCAACGCTACCAAAGAAGATAAAAACGCAGGTGCATCTCAGTGCTTACTAGATTTTTTCCGCAACGGTGTCGAAGAAAGTTTAAGTGACACCGGACGCAAAGCTTGGGTAATTCGTTCTACTATTACTGGATATATTGATATTGATATTGATATTAATGCTTTAGAAAAACTCAGACATTCTATAGAATTTCAAGAAGCTAAATCAATCACAGAAGCAGTTGAAAAAATTAAACATTACTCCCAACAAGAACTAATTGAATCGTGGGGAGTTTCCTTAGAATTTCCTATGGCTACCGTTGAACCTACAGTTTTACCTGGTTCACGCTATGGACACAGAATAGAAGGTAAAACCATAGCTGAAACTTGGGTAAAAATCATTCATCGCATTAAAACAACAGGCACAATTCGACCAACTGGCTATGATGGCAAATGGCAAGAATTAATAGATTTAATGGCAGTCGTCACCGATGAACCCGAAGATTTTTATTTTCCCGAACCCAATTATTTACCAATTGATAGAAGTTTTTTAGAAGAATATATTTCTCAAATATTAGATGATGCACCGAATCGAGAAGGAGTTAAATATACATATGGTCAACGTTTGCGTTCTTGGTTTGGACGCGATCAAATTCAACTAGTAATTGACAAACTAATAAATGATATTGATTCAGCAAGAGCAGTAATATCTTTATGGGATGCTAGTCAAGACGATAATGATAATCCACCTTGCCTAAATCACATTTGGGTAAGAATAGTTGATAATGAATTATCTTTAACAGCAACTTTCCGCAGTAATGATATGTTTTCCGCATGGCCAGCAAATGCAATGGGATTAAGGGCTTTACAAAAGTATATTTGTGATGCTATTACTCAAAAATCTCATCATATTTTAAAAATGGGGGCATTAATTACTATTAGTCAAAGCGCCCATATTTATGATGATTGCTTTGAAAATGTCGAAAACGTGATTCAATCCCAATATTCTAAAATTGCTCAAAGGAAAGACTATTTTGATCCTGCCGGTAGTTTTGTTATTTATATCCAGGATGACATTATTATTGTAGAACATACAACTCCTGGTTCTGGAGAAGTAGTTAATTGTTATTCTGGTAAATCTGCAAATAAACTCTCCCAGCAAATATTCATAGATTGTCCTAGTTTACAAGTTTCCCATGCTCTCTATTTAGGTGGAGAATTACAAAAAGCAGAAATAGCTTTGTTAATGAAACCAGAGTTGGTTTATGAGCAAGATAAACCGCTAAAAACTCAAAAGAATATACCTTTATTAATTTCTAACTATAGCAACTAAAATTCTGACCAATTCAATTAATTCTTCGGGAACTCGATATAATTTTATATCTTCTATTATTTCTTTCTCTTGACGTTTATATATAGCAAATCGCCAATCTTCACCAGTAGTAACTGCTCCATAAAGTATTGGGTTGTCTGAACTTATCCATTGGTCAAGAGCAATCAATTCAACAGCTAATTGTGTAAATCCTTTACTCAAATCTGATTGTTTAGCCTCAATCACTAATAAACCTTTACCCTTATTAATGTAATAATCTAAACTACCTTTTAATTGGTCGCTGACGCTAATAGGATATTCGATATTCAATTGCGTTTCTGCGATTTCACAAACTTCTAGAAGAATCGGCGCTATAATTGCTTGTTTCCGGGCATCCTCACTTAGTAATTTAACTCGTCGGAGATTACGTTCAATTACTCGCTGCAATTCTTCAATATAGTTAGGTGTTGATTCTATAATCGGTAATTTCAGCCTTTCACGTTGATAAACACAACCAAGTTCCGCCAGAATATCCTCTGGAGAAAATGCTAAATCAAAGTATTTACTAAATGTATAACTTTGTCCAGGTTGAATAATTCGGGAGCGACTCATAATATCATCTTCGTTTAAATCATTAAGTAGTCAAACAGAATTAATTACACAATTTCATTACGACTGCAACAAAATAGAATGACCGCAAATATTTTTATCTAATTACTTATTATATCTATTTCGGCTGTGAATAGGAACGCGGACAAAAATTAGTGGCTTGTGTAATTGAGAAATTATCTGCTCATGATTAAATATTTGACCTATAACTCAGTGTATAATTAGTCGGCAGTAATTTTTGATTTAGCAAAACTTATGAGTATTGTCCCATTTATATTGGACGGTAATAACAAAACAGTTGTGAAAACTCAGGTAGAGTATGATGACGCGGGTAGTACTAATGGAGATGTAATTTTTATAGAAAATCTCGACACCAGCCAAATTCTTGATACAGAGTCCAGTAATGCAAGCTATGATTTAAGGGTTGGTGATGAATATAGAGACCATAGAGACTCCGGTAAAACGGATTTGTTAAGTAATGGCAAAATATCTCTCCAACCAGGATCTGCCGTCATTATTGAAACAGCGGAATTAGTTCACTTTCCCAAATCTAGATTTGGTCATGTAGTTCCAAAAGTCTCTTTGTTGCAGCAAGGTTTATCTAATACCTCATCAAAAATAGATCCTGGATACAGAGGAAAACTTTCCATCACAGTTTTTAATTTAGGCAAAAGAACTGTTGAACTTAAGCAAGGACAAGTCTTTTGTACACTGTATGTACTTGATGTTAGACAAGGGGTTATTCCTTATGCAAAACCACCTAAAAGAATTGCTGGAAATCCTAAAACTAGTTTATTAAATGGACTTAGGGATTTTATTGAGACAAATCAGACGACATTCACTATTATACTATTGATTCTCAGTAGTTTACAAATTCTAATAACAATAGTACCCCAACTGTCATCATTTATACTCAATCCAACAATACAAACTTACCCTAAAGAAAATACAGAAAAAACTCAATAATTTCTCTTTTTACGATTAAGATGATATGAATTTATACGATTGAGTCCATTATTTTTATAACCAGCATACATAAATAATATAGCTTTCAACAAGCTATTTTTTCAGAATATGTTCCATGTGCTGGTTTAAATATAGTGCCTATGTTATTGTCATTGTATTTAAACTTTAGCCAGAGTCACAACACCTAACTGGTCTTGATATTTACCCTGACGCGCTTCATAATTAACTGCACAGGGCGCTCCTTCTAAAAACATTAACTGTACTATGCCTTCATTAGCATAAATGCGACAGTCAGCACTAGAAGCGTTGGATAACTCTAAGGTTAAGTAGCCACGCCAAGCTGCCTCCGCAGGAGTTACGTTTGCAATTATACCACATCTCGCATAAGTGCTTTTGCCTATGCAAATTACTGTAATATTATCTGGTATTTCTAGCCTTTCCAGCGCTACCCCAAGTCCGTAGGAATGTGCTGGAAGGATAAAGTAACTACCATTTTCATCCGTATGGAGTTTTGTTTGCTCCAAGTTTTCAGGATTAAAATTTTTGGGATCAACTACTGTGCCTGGAATATGCTTAAAAATACGGAAATCTTCATGCGATAGTCTGATGTCGTAGCCAAAGCTACTAAGTCCGAATGAAATTATAGGCAATTCGGCAAGATGACGTATTAAACTTGGTTCAAAAGGCGAAATCATGCCTTTTTTAGCCATTTCGGTAATCCAGATATCGTTTTTAATCACAAGTTCACGGGTAATTCAAACCAAATTAATAGGAGCATCTCACTTTTGTAAAAACACCCCTGTCATTCTGAGCGTAACGTGGCGTAAGCCATACGCAACCTAGTGAAGCGTTCAGCGTTCCGAAGGAAAGAATCTCAAGCTATATTCGCAAAGGTGAGATGCTCCAAGTTAATAGAATATCGTGAATTGGCATTTTCTTTCAGACTGATAACTATAAACAATTTCTATGTTAATTAGCATATTCTTGTACTTATTGAATTATGCTTGTTAAAACATACAGCAAAATCATTAATGGATAGTTCAGCACCTACTTTAGGTATCGCATAAAAATTAACTCCAAAATTCCCAAATCAGGATATTATTACTTACAGATTTGAGGGTTCAAACTGACTTAAAACGAGCGCGGCAGGGTTCGAACCTGCGACCGATTGCTTAGAAGGCAATTGCTCTATCCACTGAGCTACGCGCCCAAGAGTAATCTCTGGGTTCTCAAAAAGTCATCATACACCATTATATCTCTTATTCCTAGTAACAAGCAAGATCAAACTGAAAATTTCCCAATCTCAAGACGGAGATCCAAGTCATGAGTCAGTAGATGTACACTAAAAACTAAACATATGGGATATTTCCGGTATATTGTGATGTCAAGGAAGAATTTGACCAATGAGTACTAATGCCTTCTATGGCGTATGCTGGTGAAACATCTGGCAAATGCCTAATTCTCCCATACCATAATATAAATAATTATACTGTCGGCTATGTTGCCTAAGTCCATGACATATTTTTTGTCAAAACAGCCCCTGTGAGGAGTTATCTGCTAGTGCCATGTTTATTCTCAAACGCCAGGATGTTGAAATCTCAACTATTCAGCACCCAACGCGGGATCAGCAGGTGCCGATCCTCCATTATCAGGGGCAAACCTTTCGCCTGATAAGTGTTTTCAAAGCTAGTCAAGAGATTGAAGCCAAAGCGTTGTGGAGATCTCTTACTGACAATCGTGGTAAAGCCTGTGTCCTACTTGAAGAACCAGATCGCTTTAGCGTCTGGGGTAAAATTCGCTTAGAACAGCTAGGAAATGATACAGGTAGTCATAGCAATGTTGAAATTTTGACATTAGCAAGTATTGTGCTGCTGCAAGCTGTTTATCTAGATATCGAAGATTTATTAGGTAATCGGCAAGCAAGTTTATTTGAAAAAGACATAACAGGGATACTACAGCAAAAGCAATTTCCCCAAATATCTTCCTCAGAGGCAGTAAAATCTTTGCTAACTGTTGAGCCTTCACAGATACCTAAACTACCTCCTTGGCAAGAAACTCATGTGATTATTCTCCTGGAAGAACTGCATCGACTAGGAAAAACTTATTTTGGTGATACCAATTTTGCTCGTCAACTAAAGGATCGGTTACAAGATATGCCTGAAGAAGAGCAATTAGTATTCATTGGTTGGTTAAATCAATCTCCACTAAGTAAACTTTGGCAGTAGCATGGATATTATTTGATTACAAACTGTCCATTAGCTCTTGCTTTAGGTGTTAAATGGTGTAATATCCGGTAGATCAACTGCTGGACACAGCATCAACTTGCACCAAAAATACTGCTAGAGTGCATTTACCTGGTTGAGACTTATGAGTAACTCTTACAACAATTCATACCGTTCTAAGTCGATTTTCACCACTCAAAATATCGTCTTGGTTGCCATGGGTTGGGCTTTGCTGGCGCTTTTATACTTTTTGTTGTTTAGCGCTAAAATCCCTGGTCCAAATGGCACGGAAAACCGTGGTGATTGGTATGTTTTGGGGACAAACATTTTTGAAGCTTTGGCTTACTTGGGTGCAGGTGTCTTATGCTTAAGAAACTGGCGGAGTACCCTGATTGTCAGTAGTCGAAAGGTTTGGCTATTAATTGGCTTAGGTATGATGGCCTATTTTATTGGAGGGATAATATTCGGCTATACAGAAGTGGTCTTACAACAAGACCCGGAAGTATCTTTAGGAGATATATTTTTTGTACTGAGTTATGTATTCGTGGGAGTAGGTATGGCTTTAGCTTTGTTCTCCCGGCGAATTAATCTAGAAAAATGGCAGTGGCTAATTGTCGCCTCAATTGGATTATTAGGCAGTTTTATCGCCTGGTGGATTTCTCAGACAAATAAAGCGCCTTCACCGGGACTAGATACTCTGATTCAGAAAATAACTTTTGTTTTGAATTGGTTTTATGTAGTTAGTGATGTGCTGTTGTTAATTATTGCCACAATTATGCTGCTGGCATTTTGGGGAGGAAAAGTTTCTTTATCCTGGCGAATGATTGCAGCGGCGGCATTTTCGCTCTACATTGCAGATATGTGGTTTAAATATGCCACTAATTATGTTCCCGATTACCAAAGTGGAGACATACTAGAAGTGTTCTGGGTGTTTAGTGGAGTTTTATTTGGTATGGGCGCTGCCTTAGAATACGAAGCATCATTGAGCCTCAAGCGGCGTACCAGTGGACGCAAACGAAGTTAACAAATTTTGGTGTCTACCGTGAGAAAATTAACAGATTCTGACAAACAAGAGATTCTCAAGCTATATAGAGAGACTGCCGAAACAACATCAACTTTGGCAGAACGCTATGGTGTGAGCAACTCAACAATTAGCCGATTGCTCAAAAGTACCTTACCTGAAGAAGAATATGAGTACCTTGTTTCTCTAAAACGTGCTGCTAGAACCCCTGAAGGCAGAGCGCAGGTAAACTACGAGCAGTTACCTTTGTTGAGTAATCAACCACAGATAGAAACAGAAGTAGTCAATAGGGACACTCAAAGAGATCGCAGTGATGCCTCCGACGATCGCAATCGTGTAGAGTTGCCAAAGGTTGAACTACAGCAGCCAGCTATAGAAAAAGAACCTAGTTCTGAGCAATTTCCCCAACCAATCCCGGTTGTTAGAAGGGTGAAAACACGCTCCTCGGCCACGGAAAAACCGAAACCAGTTGTCAAGGAAATCGAAATTGTCCGACACAAGCCGCCAGAAATCCCCAGCATACCCAGAACCGTCCTAGAGGATGAACGTCCAGCGGTAAACCTAATTGAGGATGAGGATATCTTCGACGAAGACTTGCTAGATGAGTCAGATGATTTGGACGATTTAGATGATGATTTGTACGAAGATGAGGAGGACTTTGAGGATGAAGACTACGAAGAACCAACACCTTTAGTCACAAGACGTAGTCCGGGAGAAGCACCAGTTCAAGTCTTACCCTTTTCGGTGGCTAATTTACCCAAAACTTGTTACTTAGTAATTGACCGTTCTGCGGAATTAATTACCAGGCCACTCAAGGATTTTGGCGATTTGGGAACAATCCCCACCATTGAAACCCAACAGAAAACTCTACCAGTGTTTGATAATCACCGAGTAGCCAAGCGTTTTTCTACTAAGCGCGATCGCGTGATTAAAGTTCCTGACAGTAGAATGCTACAAAAGGCTAGTACCCATCTCCAAGCCAAAGGCATCACCAGACTGTTGATTGATGGTCAAGTCTACTCCCTATCTTTGATTTAGTCCTACTAATCCAAAAATGGCAGGTGTAGACAAGCAGAGGAGCAGGTAGAAAGTAGAATTTATCTTCCTGTGAACAAAACCTCAAAGTTTTCTTGACAGACTATGAGAGTTGATGAAAATACTGACTGGCTATAGTATTTTCGTCAGTAGTCCGCCCTATTTACAGTGAATTGGCAATTGAGGAAAGAGTTTATTTCTTTAATTGCCAGTTTCCCGTTCACTATCAACAGCCTTAGCCAAACGATTTGCTAGGTCAATGATGTCATGTTTACGGGCAATTTGGTCAATCCATGCTTGGGGAATATTTTCCACACCATAATAAATTCCCGCTAAACCACCAGTTACAGCAGCGGTAGTATCTGTATCCCCGCCTAAATTAACAGCTTTGAGAACTGCTTGGTCATAAGCAGAGGTATTTAACAAACACCACAAAGATGCCTCTAGAGTATCAACCACATAACCACCAGAGTTAATCTCTTCTATAGGTATTTGAGCAATTTCTCCACTGAAAACTCTATCAAAATGGGGTTTTTCTAAAATATATTCACTGCCAGAATAAAAGGACTGAATTTTGCTTAATCCTTGTAAATAAGCCGCTTTAGGTTCAAAACCTGCCAATACCTCTATCGCAATACTAATATAAATGCCGCAAGCCATTTGAGAACGGATATGGGCATGAGTGATGCAAGAAACTTGATGCACTCTGGTAATAAGTTCAGAAAAAGTAAACATTTGATGACAATAAACCATTGGCAAAATTCGCATCAAAGAACCATTACCATTACTTTTCTCACTTGTCTCACCTGCTTTTAGAGGTGGCGCTCCCTGCTGCCAATTTAGAATAGCTTGTCTTGTTGTGCCACCAATATCAAAAACTTGACCGTGAGCAGCCCAGTAGCCTTCTTTGTACCAACGCCAGAAAGAATTGGCGATCGCATCTAATGAAAATCCCTCACAAAGACATTCGGCCAAGCACAAAGTTAATGAACTGTCATCTGACCAAGTTCCAGGGGGCTGATTCCATGTACCATAACCCAACATAGTTGTCACCGGAGATGTCAGGCGTTCAGCCCTGCTGGTGAACTCCACAGGTACACCCAGCGCATCTCCCACACATACACCCATCAAACCTGATAATATTTTGGCAGGGATCATGATTTCATCTCCAAGAAAATTTCCCAAATTTTTCCAAACTTAAATTTATAATCGGGAATGCTAAAATATAACTGTGTAATTATAACTGTCGAGACAAAATTGGCTGAATCACTTAATCCTAAATATATTGCATCAATAGCAATCAGGATTTCAGCAAATTAGAAAATTCTCTGGAACTTTTTTATCTGATATTCGACTTTCAATTTAACAGTAAAACTTCTAAAATTTGGTCAAAATTATGAAACGTTTACTCAAGTCTTTACTCACCATTTCTGCTTTATCTTCTTTAGTAATTGCTCCTGCATTTCTTACAGTTGGTAAAGCTGCTGCTGAAACACAAAATGGTACTGATGCTAGTTATATTGGTGCTGGTGTAGCGGCTGGTGTTACCAATGGCGGTCAAAATAACGATGCTGCTACCTTGGGCGGAAATATTACAGCCCGTGTGAAATTAGGAAATACTCCCTTTTCCGCACGGGGTAATGTCCTCTGGAGTGATGAAACAACTGCTATCGTTCCTGAAGTTTCTTTAGATGTCCCCATTGCTCCTAGAACCAATGCCTTTATTACTGGTGGTTATTCCTTCGTAGAGGCTGATGGTAAGCCCACACCTTTGGGTAACAGAGATTCTGTAGTTGTCGGTGCTGGAGTGGAGTCTGAAGTTACCAAAAACTTCCTTGTCTACACTAATGCTAAAGTTGGACTCAAAGCTTACCAAAATAGTGATGCTTCTGCTGTGAGCATCAATGGTGGTCTTGGCTATCGCTTTAGATAGAAAAAGATCGTCTCAGAGGGAGAAATCGCAGAATGAGACTGATACAATACATTTATTCAGAGTGCTGAGTCACCCCAAGAGCTAAAGGCGGGGATGGAAATAGGAAAGTTTCTTGCTTTTTTTACTCAGCACTGTTTGGGTAAATTGGTGCAATTGAAAGTAATGGTGGCTGTTGGCACGAATCACAAATATTTTTATATGTCAACAGGTAAAAAATAAATTATATCGTGGTAAATTACATCTATTTACTTCAATGCTGGTTTTGTTAAGTGTTAAATCACTGATAAAGCCAGCGTTTTGCCATGTTAAAATTAAATCATTCTGCATAATTCCGACCGAATTTTCGGTGTTCTCATAGCTGAACAGGTACTGTTAAATTCCTAATTCGGCTTTAACTGATGCATTATTGACAAACATACTACTGTAATGATTAACTCTGCGCCTTCCCCCGTTAGTAACCGTAAGCCTTCCAAAGTAGAAGGTATCAAAGAAAATAGTAATTTTTTGCGTGAACCTGTAGCTACTGAGATTCTTCAGGACACAACTCACTTTAGTGAAGATGCAATCCAGATTCTCAAGTTTCACGGGTCTTATCAACAGGATAACCGTGATAATCGCACTAAAGGACAAGAAAAAGATTATCAGTTTATGCTGCGGACAAAAAATCCTGGTGGATTAGTACCACCGCAGCTGTATCTGGCTTTAGATAAGTTGGCTGATGAATATGGTAATCATACGCTCAGAGCTACTACTCGCCAAGGATTTCAGGTACATGGTATTCTGAAAAAGAACCTCAAAGCAGCGATCGCTACTATTGTCAAAAATTTAGGTTCAACTTTAGGCGCTTGTGGTGACATCAACCGCAACGTCATGGCTCCCCCAGCCCCCTTAAAAAATCGCCCAGAATATGAATACGCCTGGGAATATGCCCAAAATATTGCTGATTTGCTCTCTCCCCAAACCGGCGCTTATTATGAAATTTGGTTAGATGGGGAAAAAGCCATTAGTGCCGAAGAACATCCAGATGTTAAAGCTGCACGACACAGCAATGGTAATGGCACTATTGTTCATGATTCCGTAGAACCAATCTATGGAACTCATTATATGCCTCGCAAATTTAAAGTTTGCGTCACGGTTCCAGGTGATAATTCCGTTGATTTATATTCCCAAGATTTGACTTTGGTTGTTATGACCAATAAAAAAGGGGAATTGCAAGGTTTTAACACCTTTGCTGGTGGTGGTTTGGGAAGAACCCATAATAAAGAAGAAACCTTTGCCAGAATTGCTGACCCCATTTGCTATGTAGCCAAAGATGATGTTTATAATTTCGTCAAAGCTGTAGTCGCCACTCAAAGAGATTATGGCGATCGCACCGACCGACGACACGCTCGGTTAAAATATTTAATCAATGATTGGGGTGTAGACAAATTCCGCACCCAAGTTGAAGAATATTTTGGTAAAACTGTAGAACCTTTTAAACCTTTACCCAAGTTCAAATATCAAGACTTTCTCGGCTGGAATGAACAGGGTGACGGTAAACTGTTTTTGGGTATTTCCATTGAAAACGGTCGGGTTAAAGATGAAGGTGCATTGCAACTCAAAACCGCTTTACGGGAAATAGTTGAGAAATTCAACCTCCCCATTCGGCTGACAGGCAACCAAAATCTGCTATTTTACGAGATTGCCCCAGAAGATAAGGAAGCAATTCAAGAGATTTTAGACCGTTGTGGTGTAATTGCTGATCCTAGCCAAATAGCAGCCTTAACTCGCTTTTCTATGGCTTGTCCTGCTTTACCTACCTGCGGTTTAGCAATTACCGAATCCGAACGGGCAATTCCGGGAATTTTAGAAAGAATCCGGGCTTTATTAGATAAATTAGGTTTACAAAAAGACCATTTTGTGGTCAGGATGACTGGCTGCCCTAATGGTTGCGCTCGTCCTTATATGGCTGAATTGGCCTTTGTGGGCAGTGCACCGGAATCTTATCAAGTATGGTTAGGTGGTTCACCAGATCAAACGCGCTTGGCTCAACCTATCATTGAGAAACTGCACGACAATGATATAGAGAGTTTTCTAGAACCGATATTTATCTACTTCAAAAAATTCCGCAAAGGGAAAGAGAGTTTTGGTGATTTTTGCGATCGCATGGGTTTCGATGCTATCCGTGAATTTTCAGCCACCTATACACCCGGAGAACCCACCAGTAGCGGTAAATCACGTCATCGGGTCAGTCTGAGAGATGATGTGTATTTACACCTCAAGGAAACAGCAGAAAAGCAAAATCGACCAATGACTGACTTGGTACATGATGCGCTAGATAAGTACTTCCAAAATCTGTAGTAACCCGCAGGTAAAAGTAAGTGCAGAGCAAGGTGGGCATTGCCCACCTTGTATATATAAGGCTTGCTGTTCGCGTAGCGTGCTGGAGGCATTCACCCGAAGGGGGAGGGGGGTTGGGTTCTTGTACTTCATAACACCAGGAATTGCTATAAATCAATGGATTGAGAGGGATAAAAAGTAAATAAGGTGCAAGGAATAAGTCTGAAAACCATCAAAAACCGATCACTTTCCCAGATTCAAGACTATTCTTACCTTCTTCTTCCTCCTGACTCCTATTCCCTATATATGATAATATTTTTCATTTATTAGCTCTTGTATTTCAATCATTTCTTTCATTTAATGAGAAGTATTCTCAAATATTTACTAGAAATTAATTAGAATATTTTATCAATACTGATAGAAAAATTATTTATTAAATAATTATTTTATTATTATTTAATAAATCATAGGCACTACTCTGCTGAGAATCAATACTGCTCGGTTAAGGCTCAAAAGTTATTATATGGTAGGTTGGGTTGAGGCACGAAACCCAACATTATCAAGGATTTTGTTGGGTTTTGCTGTCGCTCAACCCAACCTACATTTCCTTAACCGACAAGTATTGTGCTGAGAATTTGTGTTTAAATTTTCTGTGTTTCTTCCAAAAGTGGATGCTCCCAACCGTGATTAGTAGATGAGGGGAATGTGGGATATAAGTCTAACTATCCTGAATTACTTAAAGCAACTATTTCTCATTTAGGAAGGGAGAATAAAATCTAAAATTTTTGAGAATTCTTCTTGATTCCTTGTACAAATTCATGGTATTTGTTGAGACTGTAGGTTTATTGATAAAACTTCCTGATTAAGTGAATTGGAGGCTAAAGCATTGAAAAATTCAACCTTGAGAAAAGCTTCAGCGGGAGCTTTAGCTTTTATGCTGAGTTCGGGAATAGGACTGAGTGTGAATGCACAAACCAAAACCCTGACTATCTATTCAGGTAGAGGACAAAAACTGATTCAGCCGTTGCTTGAAAAAGCCAAAAAAGATTTAAACTTGAATATACAAGTGCGTTATGGTGATACAGCTGAGTTAGCGATCGCACTTTTGGAAGAAGGCAAAAACAGCCGAGCAGATTTGTTCTTTGCTCAAGATGCCGGTGCTTTAGGGACTCTAGAAAGACAAAAGCGCACACAAACCATTCCTCCCAACTTACTCAACCAAGTAGATTCTCGTTTCCGCTCTCCCAAAGGACATTGGATGGGTATTTCTGGACGCGCTCGTGTCCTTAACTACAACACCAAGCTAGTCAAAAAGAACCAACTACCAAATTCCATTTCGGACTTAACCAAACCACAATGGCGTGGTAAAGTAGGGTGGGCCCCAACTAATGGCTCATTTCAGTCATTTGTGACAGCGATGCGAGTACTAGAAGGAGAGCCAAAAACTCTACAATGGCTGCGAGCAATGAAAGCCAATGGAGTCAAGGATTACCGCAACAACACAGCAATTGTCGAAGCACTAGGACGCGGTGAAACTCAAATCGGTTTAGTCAACAACTACTACCTAGCTAACTTCAAAAAAACTAACCCTAACGTTCCTGTCGCTACTCACTACACCAAAAAAGACGCAGGATCGATGATTAACATCGCCGGAGTGGCAATTATGGACTCCACTAAGCAAAAAGCCGAAGCAGAAAGATTTATTGCCTACCTACTCAAACCGAGTTCACAAACATACTTTGCCAAAGAAACTAACGAATATCCCTTGGTTAAAGGAGTACCAGGTCCAGCGAACCAAGTACCACTCAGCCAGATTAATCGACCAAATCTCAACCTGACAAACTTGAATGATTTGCCAGGAACTTTGGAATTATTACAGGAAGCGGGAGTTTTGTAGAAATTGAAATCGGTTCGCCCTCCATTATTTCTCACATTAGCGGCTGGAGTAGTGGCAATATCCATTGCTCTACCGTTAATTTACTTAGTCATCCGTACTATAGGTATTGGTGGGGATGAGTTATGGAAATTGATATCTCGTCCGCGCAATATCTCCGTATTCTTTAATAGTGCGGCAATGGCAGCAACAGTGACTGTATTTTCTGCACTGATTGCTGTACCCTTAGCATTTTTAACCGTGCGGACAGACTTACCAGGCAGGAGGTTTTGGCTAATAGCGACAACATTACCCCTGGCAGTTCCCAGCTATGTAGGTAGTTTTGCCTTGATTGCAGCTTTAGCACCAAGGGGTAGCTTTTTACAGTTGTTATTAGCACCTTTAGGGGTGGAAGAATTACCTTCTATTTATGGTTTTCCGGGAACAGTTTTAGCCATTACTCTATTTACCTATCCATATCTGCTATTAAGTGTCCGTTCTGGACTGCAAGGTATAGATCCTTCCTTAGAAGAAGCTGCCCAGAGTCTGGGTTATAGCAATCGAGAAACCTTCTTCAAGGTGGTTTTACCCCAATTGAAACCATCAATGATTGCCGGGGGTTTATTGGTAGCTTTGTATGCCTTGCGGGACTTTGGGACACCTTCTTTGATGCGGTTTGATACCTTTACAAGGGTAATTTTTCTGCAATACAAAGCTAGTTTTAACCGGAATTCAGCAGCGGCTTTGTCATTAATGTTGATGGCATTGGTGTTATTGATTTTATGGTTAGAGTATCGAGTGCGATCGCGTGCAGCTTATTATAGTCGTGGTTCAGCTTCCCTACGTCCACCGAAAATCAGCAAATTAGGCATTTGGAAATGGCCAGCCTTTACCTTTTGTCTACTCATTACTAGCTTAGGTGTAGTGTTACCAGTCGGTATCACCTTATTTTGGTTAAGCAGGGGACTAAACATCGGCTACAACTTTCCTAACTTACTACCATCTGCCCTGAATTCAATTTTGGCTGCGGCACTAGCAGCTTTAGCTATCATCATCTTTGCCCTACCAGTGGCAATTTTATCAGTTCGCTTCCCCAGTAAAATTACAGCCATGATTGAACGCTGTTCTTACTTAGGATTTGGTGTACCAGGAATTGTCATCGCCTTATCTCTGGTATTTTTTGGGGCTAACTATCTACCATTTTTATACCAAACCCTACCAATGCTAGTGTTTGCCTATTTAGTGTTATTTTTACCGCAAACAGTAGGAACAGTCCGCACCTCCCTTTTACAAGTCAATCCCCAACTAGAAGAATCAGCCCGAAGTTTAGGAAGAACAGCTTGGCAAAGTTTAAAAGATATCACCTTACCACTAGTGCAACCAGGGATATTAAGTGGTGCAGTCTTGGTGTTTTTGACAGCTATTAAAGAACTACCCGCAACTATGCTATTAGCACCCATCGGTTTCAACACCTTAGCCGTGCAAATTTGGCAAGCTACAGAAAATGTGGACTTTGCTGATGCCGCTGCTGGTTCATTAGCGATGTTATTAGTTTCTACAGGTGCAACTTTATTAGTGTTATCTCAAGAAAATATTAAAAAAGAGAAAATTAATATTCAACCAGAAATCCAAACCAAATTCTAATTTCCTGTCCTCTGTCTTTCCTGTGTAATCTAGCCATGCAACAAGCAATTCTTAAGTTACAGAATGTCACCAAGCAATTTTCTCAAAGTGTTTTTCCGGCGGTAAATAATGTATCTTTAACATTGCAACAAGGAGACATACTGGCATTACTTGGCCCCTCTGGTTGTGGTAAAACTACACTATTGCGATTAATTGCTGGCTTTGAACGTCTGCAAATAGGAACAATTGAAATTGCTGGACAGGTAGTTAGCAATAATTCAATCAACACCCCACCCGAACAGCGTGATATCGGCGTTGTCTTTCAAGACTATGCCCTATTTCCCCATCTCAATATTTCAGAAAATGTCGCCTTTGGCTTAAAAAAATTTAGTAAAGAGCAAAAACAAAAGCGAGTCGCTGAAGTTATAGAATTAGTCAGACTCCAAGGTTTAGAAAAACGCTACCCCTACGAACTTTCTGGGGGACAACAGCAACGAGTAGCTTTAGCTAGGGCTTTAGCACCAAAACCCCAGATTATGCTTTTAGATGAACCATTAAGCAATCTGGATATTCAAGTGAGATTAAGATTGCGGGAAGAAATTCGAGATATTCTCAAATTAGCCGGAACTTCAGCTATTTTCGTTACCCATGATCAAGAAGAAGCACTAGCTATATCTGATGTAGTTGGAGTCATGCAGCAAGGAAATTTAGAACAACTAGGCACACCAGAAGAAATTTATACCCATCCATCATCCCGGTTTGTGGCCGAATTTGTCACTCAAGCTAACTTCATTCCTGCTCGTCGTCAAGGTAATTTATGGGAAACCGAAGTTGGTAGTTTTAGCATCCCAACTGATTTTAACTGCGATACTGGCGAAATTATGATCCGCCAAGAAGACTTAATTTTAAAACCAACTACAGATGCACCTGTTGTTATTACTACCCGACGTTTTTTAGGAAGGGAATATCAATACTGTTTAAAAACCCTTTCGGGAAAAGAGATTCATGCGCGACTTGTAGCGAGTAAAGCTATACCTGTAGGTACAAAGGTAGAATTATCTGTAACAGGTAACAGTGTACACATTTTTCCTGCAAAAGCTCAAATTAGCAGCTTTACGCAATGAAATTAATAACGTAAGTTGCTAGTTAGGGAAAATGTCTGATATGGCTAACGCCACGCTTCGCGAACAGGATATCCAGGATTTAAGGATTTACAGGATTAAAACAGAAAATTATTCACTAATTACCAATGACCAATGACCAATGACCAACGCTAAAAAATAGGTTTTTATTAGGGACTTCTAAATAAAAAACACTCAACCACCTAACGCAAAAATCTCTCAAACCCTTATTCCTCTGTGTCCTCTGTGCCTCTGCGGTTCGTTAATCAGTCAAATCCTCATCTTCATCCTGTTAATCCTTAAATCCTGGAAATCCTGATTCAGACATCCCCAGGATTAAACACCCACTCATCACCAATAATCGCCGCTAACCGTTCCCTGAGACGGGGTATAAAATACTCAGGATCATTTAACCGTTGCTGGACAAACCAATTATCAAATACCTCTTGGGTTTCAACGCCTTGGGCAGATGCCGCACCTGATAAAATCTTGAAACTACGCTGTTGCAACTCCTCTAACTGGGGATGTTCTGCCCCTCGCACTTGACAGAAATAAATCGCAGTTGCACCCAGTAAAGCCTCCATTTCATCGCCTTGGGGTACTAGATTGTACATGGTATATAGGGTATCTACAGTATCGTGCAGAGATACTTGAATTCGCAGACACAACCACACCGCTTGGGCAAGGTAGATCATGCCCTTGGTTTCATCTGTGACACCTAAATTTTTCAAAACCTGGCGTAAATCCATGTAAGCGCGGGCTTGTGCCAGTGATTGGGCAGCTTGCAGGTTGAGTTCTAATTGCTTGGTTTTATTTCCCCTTTGTCCTTCGCAATAAGCCATATTTGCGAGTGTGGTAGCCTTACCCTGGACATCGTTGATGCTTTCCTTAATTTCCAAGGATTGTTGAAAAAGAGCGATCGCACCATTTATATCACCTTGGGTGGCTTTTAATC